>NZ_JBVTQY010000046.1:0-32405 GCF_055755215.1 Planctobacterium sp. R6 | reverse complement strand
CTTACGAAAAAAATCGCGATCGCAGCCTTCGGCTGCTTAAAAAAAGAAACCCCCGCTAAAAAGCGGGGGTTTATCATAAATCTGAAACCGACTTACGTCGGTTTTGTATTTTAATTGGTGCGGACGGAGGGACTTGAACCCTCACGAGCATTGCTCACCACCCCCTCAAGATGGCGTGTCTACCAATTCCACCACATCCGCGTATTATCAGGTATTAGGTACGTCGTTATCCGACTCTTGTTTTTCAGCTGCGGGAACATCACCAGAAGCAGGTTGTGTTTCAGTTTGTTCTACTGCCGGAACCTCAAGGTTTTCCCAAGTATCTTCAGTACCACCCTGATTGTTTGACATATTACCCAGTGCCAGGCTCACGATAAAAAAGATAGTTGCCAGTACCGCTGTGGTTCTGGTGAGAAAATTTCCGGAACCAGTAGAGCCGAAAACAGTGTTAGAACCACCGCCGCCGAAAGAGGCTCCCATGTCAGCGCCTTTGCCTTGCTGGATCAGAATCAAACCAATCAGCATAATCGCTACAATCAAATCTATGACTAAAAGTACTTCGTATAACATTTACTGTCTCTAATTAGTTCAGGCTGAACGACAAATTTGAATAAAGTCTTCAGCTTTAAGGCTGGCCCCACCAATAAGGCCGCCGTCTACGTCAGGTTGTGAAAATAATTCTGATGCATTATCAGCTTTCACACTACCACCGTACAAAATTCTCATTCCCGCCGCTACATCAGCAGAATGAGTGGCAATAAAGTCGCGCACTGATTTGTGCATATCCTGAGCCTGCTCAGGACTGGCAGTTTTGCCGGTGCCAATGGCCCATACAGGTTCGTAGGCTAATACGCATTGGGCAAAATTTTCAATACCCAGCACATCAATCACCGCAGCAAGCTGCGCGATACAATGGTCTGTGTAGGTCCCGTTATCACGTATCTCTTCTTCTTCGCCAAAACAAACAATGGGCGTTAAACCGGCTTTGATTGCCATGGCAGCTTTTTGCGCTACCTGAGTGTCGGATTCAGCATGATAGGTACGTCTTTCAGAATGACCCACAATAACCCATTTTGCACCGCACTCCGCCAACATTTCAGCGCTGACTTCGCCAGTATAGGCTCCGGCGTCATGTTCACTGACATCCTGTGCGCCAATATCAAATCCACTGCTCTGGAATTTTGCCAAATAAGGTGCAGGGACACAAATAACAACATCAGAGGAGGATATCTCAGCCTTTTGCAACGCTGAACTCATTTCCTCAACCAAACTGTCAGAACCATTCAGTTTCCAGTTACCTGCTACCAATGGTTTTCTTTGTATCGCCATAGTTAATTTAGCTTTTTCTGCAATTTCGAGCGGTGCGAGATATTAACGAAGACGCACACAAGTTACAAGATTTCCGACTAAAATAATTGCTTACAGGGCCTCTTTTACAGCACTTGCAATATATTCTGCCCAATTATTCGCCAAAGGCGCATCGTGGGCTTCTACCATGACCCGAATCAGAGGTTCCGTACCACTTTTTCGAAGTAACACGCGGCCGGTATCGCCAAGTTCGGCTTCAGCCTCTTTTACGGCATCCTGAACAGAGGGTAATTGCAATGGATCGTTACCTTCTTTAAAACGCACGTTAATCAACTTTTGCGGATATTTTTCCATACCACGAGACAAATCATACAATGACATATTCGATTTCAACATCGAGGCAATCACCTGCAAACCCGAAACAATGCCATCCCCTGCGGATGCAACATTCAGATTTAAAACATGGCCGGAACTTTCACCACCAATGCACCAGCCTTTTTCCTGCAACAACTCCAGCACATAGCGGTCGCCAACTTTACTCCGGGCAAAAGGGATACCCAGTTTTGTCAATGCTATTTCCAGTCCCAGATTACTCATTGCCGTGCCGACTACACCACCGCCATTTAATTTACCTGACTTCAGGTTATCCCGGGCAATTATGTATACAATCTGATCACCGTCCAAAATATTGCCTTTGTGATCGATCATCATGATGCGATCCCCATCACCATCCAGTGCAAACCCCAGGTCGGCTTTTTCTTCCAGTACTTTTTGTTGAATCAAATCTAACGAGGTGGCGCCGACTTTATCATTAATGTTTAGGCCATTGGGATTGGTGCCAATCTCAACGACTTCAGCGCCTAATTCGATCAGTACATCAGGTGCTATGTGATAAGTGGCACCATGTGCGCAATCCACCACTATCTTTAACCCCTGCAATGACAACTCTGAAGGGAAGCAACCTTTGCAAAACTCAATATAACGGCCCGCAGCATCATTGATTCGGGTTGCTTTGCCCAGTTTATCCGAGCTGACACAGGTCATGGGTTTTTCCATTTCAGCTTCAATGGCCAACTCAATGTCGTCATCCAATTTGAAACCTGAGGAACCAAAGAACTTTATCCCATTGTCATAGTACGGATTGTGCGATGCACTGATAACGATTCCCGCCTCAGCCCGGAAGGTTTTAGTCAGGTAGGCAATTGCAGGTGTTGGCATGGGTCCCAATAAACCAATATTAATCCCTGCCGCTGACAGGCCCGCTTCCAGCGCAGACTCAAGCATATAACCTGAAATACGGGTGTCTTTACCAATCAGAACTTTATTCGTACCGTATCCGGCTAGTACTTTACCAGCCGCCCATCCCAGCTTAGTGACAAATTCAGGGTTGATCATATTCTCGCCAACGCGACCACGAATTCCATCTGTTCCAAAGTACTTTCTCATACTGTCTCTCAAATCAACTCTATTGTTTTTAGTAATACATTTAGTGTGTCAGATGTTGCTTTAACATCGTGTACCCGCACTATTCTGGCACCTTGCTGGACGGCAATTAAGGCACCGGCAAGGCTTCCCGCCAGCCTTTTATCTACGGGTTGTTTTAATAAATTTCCAATCATAGATTTACGCGATAACCCCACCAATAAGGGTAAACCCAACGCTTCAAAATACGACAAATTTCCTAACAGGTGGTAATTATGCTCAAGACTTTTGCCAAAACCAAACCCCGGATCCAATATTAATCGGTTTCTTGAGATACCTGATTGCTCACACGCGGCAATTCTCGATTCAAAGAACTGCGTAATCTCAGTTAACAGATGTTGATATTGCGGTGCATTTTGCATGGAGCTGGGTTGCCCTTGCATATGCATCAGACAAATGTCGGCATTGGTTTTCGCTGCGGCTTCCAGCGCACCTGGTAATTGCAAAGCACGTACATCATTAATCAAACCGGCACCAGCATCGACCGCCGCCGAAATCACTTCGGGTTTACTGGTGTCGATAGAGAGTAATACATCAAACCTGGCTGCAATGGCGGCGATAACAGGAATAGTTCTGTCCAGTTCTTCCTGAACTGAAACTTCTGCAGCGCCTGGTCGGGTTGATTCACCACCGATATCAATGATAGCAGCGCCATCCGTAATCATCTGCCCGGCCTGAAATAAAGCCGCGTCTAAATCTGAATATTTACCACCATCAGAAAATGAATCAGGTGTCACGTTCAAAATCCCCATTATTTGGGGTTGCCCACTGATGTTATGTTGTAGTGCCATTGCCGGTAGAATTTTTTAATCGCTTATAAAAAACGCCTCGAATGAGGCGTCAGTAACTTCATAATCTCAACAGTCTAGCGGATTTAACCAGGAAGGTCACCCGGCTTGCCGACCGTGTTTTTGGATGGATTCTTATCTTCAGCCTCAGGCTTAGGATCAGATTCGGCTCCCGCTCCCCCGGTGGGTTTATCAGACTTATCATTGTCTTTATCCCAATCAGCCGGTGGGCGAACCTCACGACGCTCCATCAAATCATCAATTTGTTTAGCATCAATGGTTTCGTACTTCATCAATGCGTCTTTCATGGCGTGCAAGATATCCATGTTTTCTTCAAGGATGTTTTTCGCACGGTCGTAATTTCTGTCGATAACACCTTTGATCTCTGCGTCAATCGCTCTGGCGGTATCATCAGACATGTGCTTTGCTTGCGCGACGCTTCTTCCCAGGAAGACTTCACCTTCTTCTTCTGCGTACAGCATTGGCCCCATCTTATCTGACAGACCCCACTGTGTGACCATTTTACGGGCAATATCGGTGGCACGTTCAATGTCATTTGACGCACCTGTAGTAACCTTATCAGCACCGTAAATCAGCTCTTCAGCCAATCGACCACCAAACAAGCTGGACACCATGCTTTCCAAATGTTGCTTGGTGTGACTCACACGATCCTGCTCCGGCAGGTACATAGTTACACCCAATGCACGTCCACGCGGAATAATAGACACCTTGTAAACAGGATCATGCTCAGGCACCAAACGGCCTACAATTGCATGACCCGCTTCGTGATACGCTGTCATGGCTTTTTCTTCTTCAGACATTACCATGGAGCGGCGCTCAGTCCCCATCATGATCTTGTCTTTTGCTTTTTCAAACTCTTCCATGTTTACCAGGCGTTTATTGGCTCTGGCGGCAAATAACGCGGCTTCGTTAACCAGATTGGCCAGATCAGCACCGGAAAATCCAGGCGTACCACGCGCAATCACAGAGGCTTCAACGTTATCCGCAATTGGCACTTTGCGCATGTGCACTTTAAGAATTTGTTCACGACCGCGGATATCAGGTAATCCCACGACGACCTGGCGGTCAAATCGACCTGGGCGCAGTAGCGCTGGATCTAAAACGTCAGGGCGGTTAGTTGCCGCGATAACGATGATACCCTCATGACCTTCAAAGCCATCCATCTCGACCAGCATTTGGTTTAAGGTTTGTTCACGTTCATCGTGTCCACCGCCTAACCCGGCTCCGCGTTGACGGCCCACGGCATCGATCTCGTCGATAAAAATGATGCAAGGCGCAGACTTTTTAGCTTGCTCAAACATATCTCGCACCCGAGACGCGCCGACACCGACAAACATTTCTACGAAGTCAGAACCAGAAATAGTAAAAAATGGTACTTTAGCTTCACCGGCAATGGCTTTTGCCAGAAGTGTTTTACCCGTTCCGGGAGGGCCAACCATCAGGACACCTTTAGGAATCTTACCGCCCAACTTCTGGAATTTGGAAGGGTCACGCAAGAAATCTACCAGCTCGACCACCTCTTCTTTGGCTTCATCACAACCAGCCACATCCTGGAATGTGGTTTTAATTTGGTCTTCACCCAGTAACCGGGCCTTACTTTTACCAAAGGACATCGCACCTCGGCCACCGCCGCCTTGCATTTGTCGCATGAAGAATATCCAGACACCAATCAATAACAGCATGGGGAACCAGGAAATAAAAATATTTGCCAACATGGAAGGCTCTGCCGGTGGAATACCGACCACGCGCACATTGTTATCCAGAAGATCAGCCATCAGGCCGTCATCATAGTAAGGAATATTAGTATTAAAGCTCTCGCCGGTGCGCTTTAGTCCTCTGACTTCACCGGTTTCTTTATCGATGCTGATCTCGCGGATCATGCCCTGATTAACTTCTTTTATAAACTGGTCATAGCTGGTTTGCCGTTTGCCCGAATCACCAGGGGTAAAGCTCTGAAAAACAGACATCAATACCACAGCAATAACTAACCAAAGAATCAGGTTTTTAGCCATATCACTCAATGTAATAACCTCAATAAAAACTTAAATTGCGAAACAACATCACTAACCACGAAGGATACTATAGTTTCCAGCCGGTAGCTACAAGGTAGACTTCTCTTGAGCGCGCTCTGGAGAAGTCTGGTTTGCGGGTTTTAATGACTTTGAAGGCCTGTTTAAGCGCTTTAAAGTATTCATCAAAGCCTGCACCCTGAAATACGTTTATTACCAGTGCGCCAACTTTTTTAGGGATTACTGGTACATATAAAAAGCCAATTCCACTAAACACATCGCCCTGCTTAATCCACCGTAACATTATCATTCATGTTCGGTGCCATATCAGATGTAATAACATCTACGTTCTTTCCGTCGATTCTGTTCAGTAAGGTTTCAAGAACGCTCGCATCCCTGTAGCCCCTTGTAAAAAGTCAACAACCGTCATTCCCGGTTTTATCTGTTGATCTTTTTCCTGAATTTTTTAAATTTTAAATGCAGCTCGTAAGCGCAGACCTTGCTTTTTTGTCTTGTTCACACAACCTTTTGCACACAACCTTTTGCACATAAAGGTCATCAAAATGTTTTTTAATCAGCGTTTATTGCTGGCTATGTGAGCTTTCCCTGGTCATTTAAACGAATCGATATTAAGGATACGAAGGAAATGGCGCTAGAATACAGCTTTTCAACCTATGGAATGAGATTTATTTGTAAATATAGTTTTCATAAAAGACTCACTGTTCTGTTTCTGGTTCACGAAACGTTCAACAATTATTTTGAGTCAATGAGCTCACTTTCAACCGCTTCATATGGTGAAAAATGTAATTCAAGTAATTTCGACTTAGAAATGGGCTTGCTATAATAATAACCTTGTTGTTTGTCACTACCTAGTTCCCGGCACAGATCAGCCTGCCAACTTTGCTCTACTCCTTCAACCACAACCACCGCACCAATTGATTTACACATACTCACCAGACTGTTAAGCAAGTTTATACGTTTAGTATCATTTTTATCTACCGGCATTACAGATCTATCAACCTTGACCTGGTTAATCGGAAAATTAATAAGATGACTTATTGAAGAGTAACCCGTGCCAAAATCGTCTAAAGCAATAGTAAAACCAGTTTCTGCCAGTTGTGAAATCATTCGCTTTGTTGCAAAGTCATTGCTTAGCAACGCAGTCTCAGTAATTTCTAAAACTACCGAGGACGGTAGAACGCCTTCCCTGAGACAAATACTCTTTAATCTTACACACATTTCCCATTGATTTAGTTGCACGGGCGAAAAATTAACCGAAACGCGAACCTTAGGAAAACCACGTTTAGTTAACTCCGCCTGGGTCATAACTGCTTGTTTAAAAACAAATTCGCCCAATTTGTCGATAGTTTGGTTTTGTTCAGAAATGGGGATAAACTCATCAGGGCCATAAAAACCAAATGGACTGTTCTCGGGCCACCTAACCAGAGCCTCCATAGACATCAGCTCACCTTTAGAACTAACAATTGGTTGATACAACACATTAAATGCATTTTGATTTAAGTGATATTCAAGGCCTTCTTTAATTAGTCTTTGTTTTTCAATTTCTGCTGAAAGACTTTCATCAAATTCAGTTACTGTATACCCAGATACCTCTTTAGCTTTATGTAACGCCAAATTAGCCTGTTTGATCACTTCTTTTTTCGTGATATTTTCGTCAATGTATGTACTGCCAATACTGAATGTGCAATTGATTTCTACATCATCGAAAACAAATGGTGTATCCAGTGCTTTGAGTAATCGATTAAAAACAGCTCTTTTCTTAGATTCAAGTTCATTTGACTGTATTAACAATGCAAACTCGTTTGAACCAACTCTTGCCACATGATTTTTTTGATCTACAACTTGTTTAATTCGCTCAGCCACTTGTTTTAGAAATTCATCGCCAAGTTCGTGACCATAGCATTCATTAAAAAATTTAAAATTGTCAATATCCAAAAAAATAAGTGCGCCGTTTTTATTTGCTAAATCAGAGTTTAAAAGGCTTTCCAACGATGATTCAAATGCGGTTCGATTGAGCAATCCTGTCAGGTTATCAATACTGGCGGCTAATTTGCTACGTTCTTGATTTTTCCGTACACAGTACTCTAATTCAAAACGTTTTCTGGCCAGATGAATTGTTCGATTAAGCTTTTGTTGATTAATTTCGGTCTTTGACAGGAAGTCCTGAGCCCCAAATTCCAGGGCGCTTTCCAGCAACACACTATCTTCACTGTTACTCATCAATATAACACCGCACGGGTAAGCCAGGTTTAGGGTTTTAATATCGGCTAAAACCTTAAGGCCGTCCTTATCAGGTAGTAAGTAGTCAAGCAACACAATATCAAATTTGATATTGGTCAAGGCTGCCAGACCCAATTGTGCCGTTGCGGCCTCTTCAATCACCGTTCCTGGCTGACCGTTCAATTCACGTTTAATTTCCTCTCGGTCTACTTTGTCATCATCAATTAGCAGAACACGCATAACTATCTCCAATGTGCGACAATGGCAAACTTACAACTTGCCCAAATCCATTGATTAAACTCATTAGCCTTTCAAAATTTTTACCAACATTGTCCTTGCGAATATAACCCGAAACATAGTTTTCATATGCCTTTTGGATATCTTGATTGCACGATGAGGTAGTAAGAATAAATACGACCGTACTTTTTAGATCACTATCCTTACGAAGTGTTTTAAGGAACTCAAAACCATTCATCATCGGCATCTCAAGGTCAAGGATCACGATGAGCGAACACTGATTACTTCTACTTCGTAAATAATTTAAGGCTTCAAGCCCGTTCCGTTTACGAATGAGCTCTTCATGACGATTACTCTTTTTAAAAGCACGTTGCACGGATATTGCGTCAACATCATCGTCATCAACTAGCAATATTTCCAATGGTTGTCGTTCATTAACACTCATATTATACCCCCTGCCTGATATATATTGGCCAATGAAGTTGTATTCTGGTTCCTCCCAGCGGACTAGTATCAATTTTCATTTTACCACCCAATACACTTAGCGTCTTAGACACAATCGCCAACCCCATACCCGATCCTTCCACTTCATCTCGTGGACGCAACGTTTGAAAAATCTTTATTACTTTTTCCCGATACTCAGGTGCAATACCAGGACCATCATCATCGACACAAATAATATACTCACGATTATTCCGCTCCGCAGATATAGATATTTGACCCGCTGAACAATTATGGTGCTTTACCGCATTTTGTATAAGATTGCGCATGACTAACTCAAACGGGACAGAAGATAAATGTAACGTTATGTCTTCAGCTGTTATGTCAAATTCAGGTCCGATTCCAAGGAAGGCAGATATACTCGCCGTTATTTCAGGAAGAGAGATTTCCTCAACTTTAAAATTCATACGACCAAGGCGGGAATATTCCAATAGATCATCTAACAAACATCTCATACGACCAATTCGGCCATGCAAGAGGTTAAAGTACTCTTCAGCACTAGCATCTAACTTTGACTCAAGGTCATCTTGAATCCAACCGCATATCTTTTCTACAGAGTTCAAGGGCGCCTTCAAATCATGAGAGGCGATATAGGCGAAATTTTCCAGATCTTCATTTGACTGGCGCAACTCCTGTTTCTGTTGCTCTTGTAACGTTACATCTCTGGCAATTCCAAGAATATACGAACGCCCATCGTTGACAATACAACGCTTTTTAATAGTCCAAAGAATGCGATTAGTCCCGTCAGGCATAAGTACCTCCTCAAAGACTTCGCTTTTTCCTTGCTCAAAAGCGATTTTGTCCTGCTCGAGAAACGCTTCTGCGTCTTCTGGCAAATAATCTTCCACAGTCGTCGTTCCGAGAATGTCCTGTTCAGTCTTTCCAGGATAAAGCTGCATAAATGCTGGATTCACGAACACAATGCGAAACTGCTCATCTTTTGCAAAAATCAGATCTTCATGAGCGGCGGTCAGCAGATGCGGAAACTCTAAACTCGACAAATAATCAGGTCTGGCCGTTTGTTGCTGCAGGTACAGTTCAATACTTTTGGCTATCACGGTAAAGCCGCTCCATTCCGCGCTTTGATCGGGCATATCGCCCTTACCAAAACCATAGAGCATGCCCACCGGATTACCGCTGCCAGACGTCAATAAAACGCCTGCAAAGTACCCGACGTGCTCTGCAGATTTTAACAACCCACTGCCCTTAAAAGATTCTTGCAAAGCGCGTTCATTGAAAAAGCACAGTGTTTTGGCTTCAATTACCTGACGATATATCGGATCCTCATCAGCCAGACCGTCCTCAAAATATCCCATGCTTTGCGCTATTTTTTGAAAATGAACGTCTGTTAACGCGACCGCACAGGTACTGAGATTAAAAGTGGTTCTCAGGTAGTCGGTTAAATTTTCGATGTAGGATTTAAGGCTATCAGGTACCAGCCCGACAGAGCTGGTAAACCGCAATATATCCTCTGAATGAACGCCACAATCTGTCATCTTCAACACTGCAAAAACGTAATAAGTGCTTTTAGCATAGTCATTAGTGTGGCAATGCAAAATAGTACTTTAGTATATTTTTATCCTTAATATGGTTCCAATTTTGCTCGTTTTCTTGTAAGAGATCGACAATTTTTTTATTGCTAAATAAGGAATGTGGTAATCTATAAGCAATATCAATCACATTTAAATCTCGCAAATTTTTTGACGGGAATAGCTAATACAGAGAGTTTTATGCAACTGACAAACAAACAAAAACAACACCTGAAGGGATTGGCTCACAGTCTTAAGCCTGTGGTACTTTTAGGTGGGAATGGTCTGACCGAAGGGGTAATGGCTGAAATTGATGCAGCCCTGGCGCATCACGAACTAATTAAAGTCAGAGTTCCGTCTGAAGACCGGGAAGAAAAAAACCTGATAATGGACGCTATCGTTCGCGAATCTGGGGCAGTTAAAGTGCAAACCATCGGTCACATGTTGGTACTTTACAAGCAGTCGGAAGAGAAAAAGATCGAATTGCCGAAAAAGTAATTGCGCAACTGCCTTTTCATCAAAAAAGCCGTTCATATTGAACGGCTTTTTAACTTACTTAACAAATAACTGCTTAGATATATTGTACTTCGATTATCTCGAATTCCTTTGCACCTGAAGGCGTCTGGATGGTTGCAACATCGTCCAGGCTCTTACCAATCAAACCACGAGCGATGGGTGAATTAACCGAAATCAGATTACTCTTGATATCGGCTTCATCATCACCCACGATGCGGTACGTGGTTTCGTCATCGGTATCCAGGTTTAACAGAGTAACAGTGGCTCCGAAAATGACTTTGCCATTGTTGGTCATCTTTTTAACATCAATAATCTGAGCATTACTCAGTTTGCCTTCGATGTCCTGAATACGGCCTTCACAGAAGCTTTGTTGTTCTCGGGCGGCGTGATACTCAGCATTCTCTTTCAAATCGCCATGCTCTCGCGCTTCGGCAATTGCATTCACAATTTGCGGACGCTTCACGGTTTTCAGTTCGTGCAACTCCGTCTTTAGCATTTCAGCCCCTTCGGCTGTCATCGGAATTTGATTCATTTAGTTATTCTCTTATGTAACTCCTGTACAGAATTAACATCATTGCGATCATCCGAAGCATGAGCGTTTATAGTGGCAAAAGCCCCGTTCATGGTGGTGGTGTAAGCTACTTTATTCAGCAGTGCTTCTTTACGGATGTATACGGAGTCAGATATGGCCTGACGCCCTTCGGTCGTGTTAATTACGTAGCAGTATTCGCCGTTTTTGATGGCGTCAACAATATTTGGTCTGCCTTCAGACAGCTTGTTAACCACATCACAATCGACATTCGCGTTGTTCAATAACCGGGCGGTACCACTGGTGGCTTCCAGTGCGAAACCTTTTTGCAGCATAGCTTTACCCAGTTCTACAGCGCGATTTTTATCATTATCTCGCAAAGACAGCAAGACTTTACCTTTTTTCGGTAACGGCGTTCCCGCGCCCAGGTTGGCTTTAGCGTATGCCTGAACAAAGCTTTCGCCAACCCCCATAACTTCACCGGTAGAGCGCATTTCAGGGCCGATCAACGGGTCCACGCCCTGGAATTTCGCAAAGGGGATCACCACTTCTTTGACTGAATAGTAAGGCGGGATCACTTCTTCCATTTCGTTTTGCTGCTGCAACGTCTGGCCCACCATGGTACGCGCGGCAATCTTAGCTAAAGGCTTGCCGGTTGCTTTAGACACAAAGGGAACAGTCCGGGCGGCACGAGGGTTTACTTCAATCAGATAAACCTCACCATCTTTCACCGCAAACTGGGTATTCATCAAGCCGATGACACCCAGCTCCAGCGCCATGTCTTTAACCTGTTGGCGCATCACATCCTGTACTTTTTTGGGCAAACTATAGGAAGGCAGTGAACAGGCCGAGTCACCAGAGTGAACACCGGCTTGCTCGATGTGTTCCATAATGCCACCAATTGTTACGTCTTTGCCGTCACAAATAGCATCCACGTCCACTTCAATGGCATCATCCAGGAATCGATCTAGTAGTACCGGAGAATCGTTAGATACACTCACGGCTTCATTCAGATAGCGTTTTAAATCCTGAATGTCGTACACGATTTCCATTGCGCGACCACCCAGTACATAAGAAGGGCGTACTACCAATGGGAATCCGATGTTTTCAGCTTCCGCCAGTGCCTGTTCCATATTGCTGACAGTCGCATTGGCGGGTTGTTTCAGTTGCAGCTTGTGTACCATCTGCTGGAAACGCTCGCGATCTTCTGCGCGATCAATAGCATCTGGCGGCGTACCTATGATAGGCACTCCCGCTTCTTCCAAAGCTCTGGCCAGCTTAAGCGGTGTTTGACCACCATACTGAACAATAACGCCCTTGGGCTGTTCAACCCGGACGATTTCCAATACATCTTCCAGAGTCACCGGCTCAAAATATAAACGATCGGACGTGTCATAGTCAGTAGAAACGGTTTCCGGATTACAGTTAACCATAATGGTTTCGTAACCGTCTTCACGTAACGCCAGTGAAGCGTGTACACAGCAATAATCGAATTCAATACCCTGACCAATGCGGTTTGGACCACCACCTAAAACGACAATTTTATCCTTATCCGATGGATTGGACTCACACTCTTCATCATAGGTAGAGTACATGTAAGCAGTCGTAGTGGAAAACTCTGCCGCGCAGGTATCAACTCGCTTGTAAACAGGCAATACCTGGTTCTTAACCCGAAGGTCACGAACATCAGATTCAGCCAGTTTAGTTAAATCAGCAATGCGGGCATCGGCAAAACCTTTGCGCTTAATTTTTCTGAGAAAATCACCTGTTAAGGCAGCAACGCCTTGCTGCTGCATGTGGTTTTCCAGGTTCACGATGTCTTCAATTTGCACCAGGAACCATCGGTCGATATTGGTAAGATTGAATACTTCATCCACTGACATCCCAAAACGGAACGCGTCTGCAATGTAAAAAATGCGCTCGGCGCCAGCTTCCGTGAGTTCTCTGACTAACTGGTTTTTAGCGTCTGCCGCTTCCAGGTCGAGGATTGGATCAAAGCCATTTACGCCGATTTCTAAACCGCGCAATGCTTTTTGTAATGATTCCTGCTGATTGCGGCCAATGGCCATCACCTCACCCACTGATTTCATCTGGGTAGTCAAGCGGTCATTTGCACCGGAGAACTTTTCAAAGTTAAAACGTGGAATTTTGGTAACCACATAATCAATCGCAGGTTCGAAAGATGCCGGGGTCAGCCCGCCGGTGATATCGTTAGCCAGCTCATCCAGGGTATATCCCACTGCCAGCTTGGCCGCTACTTTCGCAATCGGGAAACCAGTGGCTTTAGAGGCCAGTGCAGATGAACGTGAAACACGCGGGTTCATTTCGATGATAACCAAACGTCCGTCTTCAGGATTAACGCCAAACTGTACGTTTGACCCGCCGGTTTCAACGCCGATTTCACGTAATACCGCCATGGCGGCATTTCGCATAATCTGAAATTCTTTATCCGTTAAGGTTTGCGCAGGAGCAACGGTAATGGAGTCGCCGGTGTGAATACCCATAGGGTCAAAGTTTTCGATGGTACAGACAATGATGCAGTTATCGTTTTTGTCACGCACCACTTCCATTTCGTACTCTTTCCAACCAATCAGTGATTCATCAATCAACAATTCGTTAGTGGGCGAAAGATCCAGACCGCGGCGACAAATTTCTTCAAACTCGTCAACGTTATAAGCGATACCACCGCCTGTTCCACCCATTGTAAAAGATGGACGAATGATACAAGGGAAACCGATACGGCTTAGCACGTCGTGGGCTTCTTCCAGCGTGTGAGCGATCTCTGCGCGAGGACACTCAAGGCCAATAGATTTCATGGCTTTGTCGAAGCGCTCGCGATCTTCGGCTTTATCTATGGCATCAGCTGTCGCACCAATCATTTCTACGTTGAATTCAGCCAGTACGCCGTGCTTTTCCAGATCCAGAGCACAATTCAGTGCTGTCTGACCACCCATGGTGGGTAACACCGCATCAGGGCGTTCTTTGGCAATAATGTTTCTGACCACTTCCCAGTGAATTGGCTCGATGTAGGTTGCATCAGCCATTTCCGGATCTGTCATGATAGTGGCAGGATTGGAGTTAACCAGAATTACCCGATAGCCTTCTTCGCGAAGGGCTTTACACGCCTGAGCACCCGAATAATCGAATTCACAAGCCTGACCGATGACGATTGGGCCTGCGCCCAGAATCAAAATACTTTGTATGTCGTTACGTTTTGGCATTGTCAGATCCTGTTACTTACGTGCTTGCATGAGTTCAATAAAGTGGTCGAATAACGGCGCGGCGTCATGAGGTCCCGGGCTGGCTTCAGGGTGTCCCTGAAAACCAAAGGCAGCTTTGTCATTGCGATGAATACCCTGCATTGAGCCATCAAACAAAGAGGTATGAGTGACTTCCAGATTATCAGGCAAGTTGCTTTCTGAAATGGCAAAACCGTGATTCTGGCTGGTGATCATGACCACACCACGTTTGTGGTCTTTTACCGGATGGTTTGCGCCGTGATGACCGAATTTCATTTTCTCAGTAGTCGCACCCGATGCTAAACCTAACAACTGATGCCCTAAACAAATACCGAACACCGGAATATCAGTCTCAAGAATTTGTTGAATTGCTTTGATGGCATAATCACAAGGCTCTGGGTCACCAGGACCGTTGGATAAAAATACGCCGTCTGGATTTAACGCTAATACTTCTTCAGCAGAAGTTTGCGCTGGCACTACCGTTAATTTACAACCTCGGGCTACCAACATACGCAAAATATTGCGCTTTACACCGAAATCGTAGGCAACCACGTGAAAGTCTGAGTTTTCTTGTAACTCAGAATGCCCCTTCCCTAGCTCCCATACGCCTTCTTTCCACTCGTACTTTTCTTTAACTGAAACCACTTTCGCCAGGTCCATACCCTTCAAGCCAGGGAATTCCTGAGCCATTTTTAAGGCCTTCGCTTCATCCAGATCTGCTCCGGTGATAATACAGCCGTTTTGTGCGCCTTTATCACGCAGAATACGGGTCAGGCGTCGTGTATCAATATCCGCGATACCCAATACATTACGCGCTTTTAAATAGTCAGATAATGATTGTTCGCTGCGGAAATTGCTGGTAGCGAGTGGCAAGTCACGAATGATAAGCCCCTTAGCCCAGATTTGTTCAGATTCTTCGTCTTCTGAATTGACACCTGTGTTACCTATGTGTGGATAGGTTAAAGTGACAATTTGTTCCGCGTAGGAGGGATCAGTAAGAATTTCCTGATATCCCGTCATCGAAGTGTTAAATACCACTTCTCCAACTGAAATACCTTCGGCTCCAAATGCAGTGCCTTTAAAGACAGAGCCGTCTGCAAGTACAAGTAGCGCTGAATGCGTCAAGATAACCTCCCAAATGCGGTAATATTAACGTAGCCAGTCTGCCAAACACCCATAAAAAACGGGCTGTTTCTAAGCTTATTACTAAACTTATTTACATCCCGTTTTTCTGGCTAAACTGATATTTTTTTGAGTACAACTTAGGTTCAACCTAAATTTATGGCAAATTCCGCGTATTGTAGAGCAACATCGCGAATTGGTCCATATTTAATTTGGTTTTTTATCCTTTTAAGGCCTTTAACACGTTTTCCTATCCAAACGGTCAAAAATTCCAGTTAACATTTCATAAACATGCTTATTTTAGCCTTTTAAGCCTAAAACATCTTGCATGTCGTAAAGCCCAACGGGCTGGTTTACAAGCCACTTAGCAGCCCTGACTGCACCTTTGGCGAAGGTTAAGCGACTGGACGCTCTGTGGGTCAACTCTATACGCTCACCCAACTCTGCAAACATGGCGGTATGCTCGCCGACGATATCGCCGGCACGGATGGTGGCAAAGCCAATAGTCTGTGGATCACGTTCACCTGTGTCGCCTTCACGGCCATAGACAGCGCACTCGTTTAAATCCCGCCCCAGTTCGTCTGCAATCACTTCACCAATCGCCACAGCGGTGCCTGAGGGTGCGTCTTTTTTAAAGCGATGATGAGCTTCCCAAATTTCGATATCAGCAGTCTGCCCCATTACCCTTGCGGTCTGGCGTACCAGATTAAATAACAGATTTACGCCAATACTCATATTCGCGGCAAATACCACTGGAACTGACTGCGCAGCTTCTGCAATCAACGTTTTTTGCTGTTCATCAAGTCCGGTAGTTCCGACTACAACCGGACGCTGCTGTGCCACACATAATTCCAGATTCGCTGCCAGCGCTTCTGGCAGCGTAAAGTCTATCATCACATCAACGGGTAATTGACTGGTATCAGAAGTTGTTAATACGCCCTGCTTAGCCGTGCCTGCCAACTCGCCAATATCAAATCCCTGCCATTTTGACGACGCCCTGACGTGTGCATAATTGAGGTTGATATCTTGTTCCTGCAAATGAGCTTCAATTAACGCCCTACCCATACGCCCATTGGCACCAAATATTCCACTGTTTACCAGACTCACCGGTTTACTCTCTGCTACATAATTTGCTGCCGATACTAGCGTTTTAGCGTTGTATTTTCCATAAATGCATGAGAACAAAAGGCTATAATACCAATCAAAATACCTGACATTAACCGAAGTTAAAAAACCACAGAAATACGTTAGACTTGGGCGCTGAAAGAAGTAAGGACATAGAATGAATCCAAATAATAAAAAATCGTTACTGGTTTGGGACCTGCCGGTTCGGCTGTTTCATTGGCTTTTGGTCTTAGCTTTAGCCGGTCTTTGGTTTACTGGCGACCAGGGCGATGATTGGCTCACCTGGCACTTTTATCTTGGTTATTTTGTACTGGGGTTAATTCTGTTTCGGATTTTGTGGGGTGTTTTCGGTACCCGTTACGCCCTGTTTAAACAGTTTATTGTTTCTCCAATTAAAGCGATTAGCTCAATCAGACAACAACAGGATAGTCCGGGACATACGCCACTAGGTGGTTATATGGCGTTATTGTTGATGTTGGCAGTGCTACTGCAAGCCATTAGTGGTTTGTTTACCAGCGACGAGATCTTTACCGATGGCCCCTGGCGAAGTGCTTTAAGTGCTGAGTATCAGGACTTAGCTGACTGGGCTCACCACAACCTGTTCACTTTGATTCAGATTGCGGCCGCCATTCACATTGCCGCCGCCTTCTACTATTTATTGTTCAGGAAAAATAATCTGATCATGGCCATGATCAATGGCAAGAAAATGATTGATGAAGAACAGCGCATTGCGTCTTCAAAATTGTGGCTGGCGCTGGTTATGCTGTTGATAGCTGTAGCAATTGTTTATGTTTTGATTACCCTTACGCCTGAGGCGAGCCTGGATGACTATTATTGATTGCCAGTGTGAATCACCTAAGCAAAACGAGTAATGTACAACACAGATTGTCCTCTTTATTCTCTTTGTGAACTGCCCGTCTCCTGTTTAAGATCAGGGCAGTATTAGCCGCATAGCTACATTCATGGCATTTCATGTGAGGGATTGTGAAACCTATCCGGCCACAATTCAACTCACCGAATGCCACAAACGTTCTCTTCAGAATTAATTAAACTTATGGCTACCTCAATACCGTGACGAACAAAGGAGCCTCGTTTTCAGGTTGGTTTTACGGAATTTTTGCAATCACTTTAATTTCGAAGTCAAATCCTGATAACCAGGTCACCCCTACGGCAGTCCAGTTGGGATAAGGCTTAGCGTGGAATATCTCTTCCTTCACCTGCATAATGTCAGGAAATTGCTTTTCCGGATCGGTATGGAAAGTTGTAACATCAACGATGTCGTCAAACGTGCATCCAGCCGAGGCTAAAACACTGTTTAAGTTTTCGAACGCCAACTCAACTTGTTTCTTAAAATCAGGCTCAGGGCTTCCGTCAACATGGCTGCCTACCTGTCCGGATACAAAAAGTAATTCCCCTGACTTTATTGCCGCTGAATAACCATGTGCATCATAAAGTGCATGGCGGTAAGATTCGGCAGGATAAATAGCATTGCGTTTTGACATAGTAAAATCTCCAAAATATTTATAAATCGATATAGGTTTGACTACAACAGAGTCTGTGGTCAGTGAGTAATTCTCAACTTAACATACGTGACGTATATGAATATAATTGACATACACGCCGTATGTCAATTTCACATACATAGCGTATATTAATGGATTAGTAAAAAAATGAATAAACGATTAGAGAAAATGGTCGAAAATCGGGCCAAAATGATTTCAGCCGCCAGGGCGGCTTTTGCAGAAAAAGGGTTTGCTGCTGCATCTATGGACGAGTTAACGTCCAGCGTAGGGTTAACACGTGGAGCGCTATATCATAACTTTGGTGATAAAATCGGCCTACTCGCTGCAGTAGTTGAGCAAATTGATTCTGAAATGGCTGCGAAAGCCAAGGCTAAAGCCACTGTGGTTGATGGTGCATGGGAAGGTCTGATGGCGGAAGGTAAGGCCTACATTGAAATGGCAATGGTCCCTGAAGTTCAGCGAATCGTTCTGCTAGACGGCCCTGCATTTTTAGGTGATCCATCGCAATGGCCAAGCCAAAGTAGCTGTCTGCAATCAACGATTAACACCGTTAGTAATTTGGTTGATTCCGGCCATTTAAAACCAGTAGATGTAGAAGCAATCTCGAGGCTACTTAATGGCGCAGCACTCAATGCAGCGCTATGGGTGGCAGCCAGCGATAATCCTGAAGAAATTCTACCCAGAGCAATAGACGCCTTCGAAGTGTTGGCAAGCGGATTACTCAAATAAACTCAGATTACTGCTGACAACGCATACGCCACTTGGTCATTATTCACTGTTGTTCAGAGCCGGTAAATTCAGGTTTGATTATCAATATGGCTGTCAAAGTCAGGTATTTGGAAAAACCTGAGCTAATCAGCCCAGGTATAATTTGCTTACTCAGCCTTAAACACGTCGTGGCAGCCTTTACAGCTTTTACCAACACCACCGATGGCGGAGCGAAACTGGGATTCATCTCCGGCTTTTGCAACAGCCTGTAATCGTTGTGCTGCGGTAGTTAACGCCTGAATTTTTTCGTTGAAGTTGTCAGGCTCTTCCCAGATTTTGTCTAAAGCATCGGTTTCCAGTTTATGCTCTCTGGTATCTGTGGCCAGGTAGTCAGCAATCATTAAACTTAATTGCTCCAGGCGCATGCCGTTTTTTTCCATCACCGCCGCATCAAAAGGTTTAACCCCCTTCGCCATGGCGCCTAAATCTCCCATGTTGCTGCGAATCAGCTGAAATAAAGATTGTCTGAACTTAAGCGCGTTACGGGCTTCTTTAACAGAAGCCGCTTCCTCTTCGGCAATTGCCACTGAAGAAAGTAGCGAAAACGAGAGCATTAGCGCGATAATTTTTTTCATAGTTAACCTGTTGTATTAGTTTTTGGAAGGTATGTCTTATTAAAAACGTTAAAAGCCAGTTAATAAAGACCTGAAAACAAAAAACCCTCCAAAAAAGAGGGTTTTTTCAACATTAATCCGGTTTGATTAGTCTTTAGCCTTTCAGATCATCAAAAAACTGTTTAACGCTGTCGAAAAAGCCTTTTTCCTTTGGACGATACTTTTCCTTTTCGGAATCCATCGTTGAATCAAATTCTTTTAACAGCTCGATTTGACGGCTATTCAGGTTTACCGGCGTTTCCACCAATACCTTACACATCAAATCACCCACAGCGCCGCTACGTACTGATTTAACGCCTTTGCCGCGCAACCGGAACATTTTGCCGGTTTGAGTTTCGGCCGGTATCTTCAACTTTACCTGACCATCCAGAGTAGGTACTTCCAGCTCGCCACCTAAGGCTGCCATGGTAAAGCTCAGCGGAACTTCACAGTACAGGTTGTTTTCGTCGCGAACAAAGATTTCATGATCGCGCACATTTACCTGAACATATAAATCACCAGGAGGTGCACCCGCTTCTCCGGCTTCACCTTCACCGGAAAGACGAATTCTGTCACCCGTGTCCACGCCTGCAGGAATCTTAACCGACAAGGTTTTGGTTTCTTCTACGCGACCATGTCCATGACACTTGCGGCAGGGATCTGAAATGATTTTGCCTTTACCGGAACAGGTAGGACAGGTTTGCTGTACCGCAAAAAAGCCCTGACGCATCTGTACCTGGCCGTTACCGTGACAGGTGGGACAGGTTGTCGGTGACGTGCCTTTTTTAGCCCCTGAACCATCGCAAGAATCACAGGATACCAGGGTGGGTACCTTGATTTCGACTGATTTACCTCTGACGGCATCTTCTAACGACATTTCCAGGTTGTAGCGCAAATCAGCGCCCTGTCTGGCACGTCGACGACCGCCACCACGGCCACCACCGAAGATATCACCAAACACATCGCCAAAAATATCACCGAAGTCAGCCGCACCGGCTCCTGCCCCGCGATTAGGATCAACACCGGCATGACCAAACTGATCATAGGCAGCGCGTTTGTCTTTATCGCACAGGATTTCATAAGCTTCCTGGATTTCTTTGAACTTCTCTTCCAGTTCTTTATCGCCCGACGTACGGTCAGGGTGATATTTCATTGCCAGGCGCTTATATGCCTTCTTAATTTCGCGTTCTTCGGCGCTTTTACTGACACCGAGTACTTCGTAATAATCTCTTTTTGACATGGAGATAATATGTCCCGTCTTTAACCTTGCTTCAGAAATCTTAAGTAGATTTCCGTTTCAGATAATAAACCTGTTAACACAAACAAGGGCGCAGTCTGAGGTGCGCCCATGTTTCAAGTAACAGCATCACAATTCTGATGCTGTCTTTTTCTTACTTTTTGTCGTCTTTAACTTCTTCAAACTCAGCGTCAACAACATCGTCCTGAGGTTTACCAGATGACTTAGCACCTTCACCGGCAGCAGCTTCGGCCGCTTGCGCAGTCTGTGCGGCTTCCATCAGCTTGCCAGACGCCTGGATTAGCTCCTGAGTCTTGGCTTCGATTTCCGCTTTGTCTTCGCCTTTTGCCGCTGTTTCCAGCGCAGAAAGTGCTGTTTCAATCGCAGATTTGTCTTCTGCACTTAACGCGTCACCAGACTCTTCCAACTGCTTCTTGGTGCCGTGAATCATAGCGTCAGCCTGGTTACGTGCCGATACCAGTTCTTCGAACTTCTTATCTTCCGCCGCATTGTCTTCGGCGTCACGTACCATTTTTTCCACTTCTTCATCACTCAGACCAGAAGAAGCCTGGATAGTGATCTTCTGCTCTTTGCCAGTATCCTTATCTTTCGCAGATACGTGCAGGATACCGTCAGCATCGATATCGAAAGTAACTTCGATTTGTGGTTCACCACGACGTGCCGGACGAATACCTTCCAGGTTAAACTGACCCAGAGACTTGTTACCAGAAGCTTGCTTACGCTCACCCTGCAGTACGTGTACCGTTACTGCTGCCTGGTTGTCATCAGCGGTTGAGAACGTTTGCGATTTCTTAGTAGGAATCGTGGTGTTTTTCTCAATCAGTGGCGTCATCACGCCGCCCATAGTTTCGATACCCAGAGATAGTGGCGTTACGTCAAGTAACAATACGTCTTTTACTTCACCGGCTAATACGCCGCCCTGAATCGCTGCACCTACGGCTACCGCTTCATCCGGGTTCACGTCCTTACGTGCTTCTTTGCCGAAGAACTCAGTTACGTATTTCTGTACCAGAGGCATACGTGTCTGACCACCCACCAGAATGATGTCGTGAATCTCAGAAACTGACAGGTCAGCATCCGCAAGAGCTTGTTTAACCGGCTCAAGAGACTTCTTAACCATGTCTTCAACTAAAGACTCTAACTTGGCACGTGTTACCTTGATAACTAAGTGCTTAGGACCAGAGGCATCAGCTGTGATGTAAGGCAAGTTAACTTCTGTTTGTTGCGCAGAAGACAATTCAATCTTGGCTTTTTCACCCGCTTCTTTCAGACGCTGCATCGCTAATGGATCTTTGCGCAGATCGATACCCTGATCTTTCTTAAACTCGTCTACCAGGTAAGTGATAACACGGTTATCGAAATCTTCACCACCTAAGTGAGTATCACCGTTTGTGGCCAGTACTTCGAAAGTGTGCTCGCCTTCAACTTCATCAATCTCGATGATTGAAATATCAAAGGTACCACCACCTAAGTCATAAACAGCAACAATGTTGTCGCCTTTTTTCTTGTCCATACCATAAGCCAGTGCAGCTGCAGTTGGCTCGTTGATAATACGCTTAACTTCTAAACCAGCGATACGACCGGCATCTTTAGTGGCCTGACGCTGAGAGTCGTTGAAGTAAGCAGGAACAGTGATTACCGCGCCAGTTACTGGCTCACCCAGATAATCTTCTGCTGTTTTCTTCATTTTCTTAAGAACTTCAGCAGATACCTGAGGTGGTGCCATCTTTTCGCCTTTGGCTGCAACCCATGCATCACCATTATCAGCCTTAACAATTTCATAAGGCATGATGTCGATGTCACGCTGAACCTCAGCATCTTCGAAACGACGACCAATTAAACGCTTGATTGCGAATAAGGTATTTTTCGGGTTTGTCACCGCCTGACGTTTAGCTGGCTGACCAACTAAGGTTTCACCATCTTGTGTATAAGCGATGATGGAGGGAGTTGTGCGATCCCCTTCCGCATTTTCAATAACTTTTGCTTTGTCACCGTCCAGTACTGCAACACATGAGTTTGTAGTACCCAGGTCGATACCAATGATTTTACCCATCAGGATGTCTCCAACTTAAAATTCTTTAAAACTGTATTTTTAATAGGGTTGCTCAGCGTTTTTTCAACAAAGCCGAACCCAGTTTTTTGCATTTTTTTTACGCTTCGGTATTTACACCTTCAGAAGCAGCACGAGAAACAGCCACCATAGCTGGTCTCACCAGACGACCATTTAACTGGTAGCCCTTCTGCATCACAGCGATTACTGTATTTGGTGCAACGTCCGCGGATTCCTGCATAGACATAGCCTGATGCAGTTCCGGATTAAAAGGTTGTCCTTGCGGATCGATAACTTCCAAACCAAATTTTTGCACTGTTGCCACAAATGATTTGTGGGTAAGTTCAACACCTTCCAAAATTGGCTTCATTTCGTCACTCGCGTTATCAGAAGCCTGTAACGCGCGCTCCAGGTTGTCGATAACAGGTAACAACTCTCCGGCAAAACGCTCTAAAGCGAACTTCTTAGCTTTGTCTACTTCGCCTTCTGCGCGGCGACGGGCATTTTCTGCTTCCGCTTTGGCGCGCAACACTGAATCCTGCTGTTCAACCACAGTTGCCTGTGCTTTAGCCAGCTCAACTTCCAGCTCTGCGATACGCTGCTGCTCTACGGTTTCTAATACCGCGTCAACGGTTTCACCTTGAGGTAACTCCTGAGATTCATTTTCAACCGCTTCTGGCTGCATCTCTTCAGGGTTTACTGCTTTGTCATTTTGAACGTCGTTACTCATGATTTTGCAATCCGAAAATGTATGAAAATTGAATTAGGGAGCTAGATGGGGATGGTTACAGATGATTCAAGTTACAATTTGTCATATTTTTAATATTGTTCAGAAATGCCCCGATAAAAGGCAATGATCTTGTGGTTTGAAATCTAATTGGTGTATAACAAGCTTGTTTGTTTTAACTTTTTCCTTGAGCCAACACTATGCCCCCAATGTTTGAAACCGTTGGTCTGATTGGTAAGCCTAATCATTCTGGCGCCAGCGAAAGTCTGCGAATTCTGTACAAATTCCTGAAAAAAGAAGGTTGCACAGTATTGGTGGAAGAGCGCGTTGCCAATGTCCTCGATGAAAATGATCTGCAAGTACGGGACATGGTGTCTATCGGCAAAAGTGCACAACTAGCTATTGTGGTGGGTGGTGATGGCAACATGCTGGGCGCAGCACGGGTTTTATCCCGTTTTGACGTGGCCGTAGTGGGTGTTAACCGAGGCAATCTTGGCTTTTTAACTGATATCGCACCCGACGAAATTGAACGTCAGATGACCGACATATTCGACGGCAAATTTAACAGTGAAGAGCGCTTTTTGCTGGAAGTAGAAGTTCATCGTCACGGCGAACTTAAAAGCAGCAACGCCGCTATCAACGAAGCGGTATTGCACCATACTAAAGTGGCGCACATGATGGAATTCGAGTTATACGTCGATGACATGTTTGTATTCAGCCAACGCTCAGACGGCCTGATTGTCGCAACACCAACGGGATCAACCGCATATTCACTATCGGGTGGTGGCCCAATCCTGACCCCAAACCTGGATGCCCTGGCGATAGTACCTATGTTTCCCCACACACTCAGCAGCCGCCCTATTGTAGTGGATGCCAATAGCGAGATAGTCTTAAAAGTATCAAACGACAACACCGAAAACCTGCAGGTAAGCTGTGACAGTCATGTCATGCTGGCTGTGGTACCAGGCGATGAAATCCTGATCCGCAAAAATCCCAGTTCACTGCATCTCATCCACCCCAAGGGATATAGCTACTTTAATGTTTTACGCACCAAACTTAACTGGGGCAGTAAACTTTACTGAGCAATATTACTCGTTTAAGTAAATATTTTTTGCACAAACACTAGACAGTGATAAAAACATGTATATATTTACAGTTAACTGTATACCTATACATGGTTTTGGATATGCTTACACAACTTTCCGTTAAAAACTTTGCCATCGTAAAATCTCTGGATATTGAGTTTAAACAAGGGATGACTGCCATAACCGGCGAAACCGGTGCTGGTAAATCCATTGCAATTGATGCCCTGGGTCTGTGTTTAGGTGAACGGGCCGAAGGCAACAGCGTGCGTAAAGGGGCTAAAAAAGCCGAAATCACCGCCTGTTTTAATATCAAAAACAATCCTCGCTGTCTGACCTGGCTGCAGGAGCACGATTTAGACGATCATGACGACACCTGTATTCTGCGCAGGGTAATCTCCAGTGAAGGACGTTCAAGAGCCTACATCAATGGCTGTCCGGTGCCCTTGCAGCAACTCAAAGAGCTTGGCCCACGACTGGTAGCCATTCACGGTCAACACGCTCATCAGGCCTTATTAAAAAGTGAGGCACAACGGGCTTTACTGGACAGCGACGAAATCATTCAACAGCAACTGAGCGACCTAAAAAGCCTGGTAACCCGACACAACAAGGTACAACAGGAACTGGAACAGTTGAATCAGATGCGACAACGCAGCGAAGATCGTAAAAACCTGCTGTCATACCAGCTTACCGAACTAGATGAATTCGGCCTGTTGGACAACGAATTTGAATCGCTGGAAACCGAGTTTCGCAAAATGAGCCACAGCCAGTCATTGCTGGAAGACTCTCAGATCAGTTACCACGAATTGTGTGAGTCAGAACAGGGTAATGCCGCCAGCATCATTTCTCGCTGCCTGGAGCGCATTACCGATCTGGTGGAACACGATGAAAGCTTAAAACCAGTGCAATTAATGCTACAGGAAGCGCAAATCAATATTGATGAAGCCGGTGTTGAGCTGTCAAATTACGTGGAATGTCTGGAAATTGACCCACTGAAAATGCAACAAACCGAACTGCGTTATTCCAAGGCGATAGAGTTAGCCAGAAAGCACCTGGTTCAGCCAGAAAGTCTGTACCAACATCATCAGGAATTAAAAGCAGAGTATCAGTCACTATTTGACAGTGAAAACAAGGGTGAAGCCCTGCAGGAAGAACTGCAGACATTGAAAAATGATTACCTGCTAGTGGCTGACAAACTACATACAACCCGTTGCAAAGTGGCTAAGCGATTACAAAAAGCCGTAGCGACTGAAATTCGCCGAATGAACATGCCAGACGCGGAATTTGAAATTGCTGTTACCGACAGCCACAGAGATAAGATAAACAGCAAGGGGCACGATCATATTGAGTTCCTGTTGTGCAGTAACAAAGGTATGAACATGGAAAAACTGGAAAAGGCCGCATCAGGTGGTGAGCTGTCCAGAATTGGTCTGGCATTGCAGGTGTTGGGCAACAAAACTCACGCGGTGCCCACATTAATATTTGATGAAGTGGATACCGGGATCAGTGGCAGTACCGCTTCGGTGGTAGGCGACTTGCTGAAAACCCTGGGAGATAACGAAGCTCAGGTATTTTGTGTCACCCACCTACCACAAGTAGCTGCCAAGGCGCGCAACCAGATGTTGGTAACTAAGTTTTCTGATGGCAAAACCACAGAAACACATATGACCCCGCTGGACGAAGACAAACGCGTAGAAGAATTAGCAAGGTTATTAGCAGGCGATATTCTCACTGATACAGCCATTGCTAACGCCCGGGCCCTGCTACAAAACTAATACAGCTAAAACATTCTGCATATACAGGGCACATCGGTTACAGGGCAAATCGGTGCCCTGCCCGTTTTTGCTCAATGGTAGTTATCCGCACCTTTGCAGTGAACCTCTTCAGTACCGAATACCGGTAAGTTAATTCGACCACACGGGCTGCAGGCACGCGAAATCCAATAAAAATAAAACCACCGGGAACAATTGAGTTGATGTCGTTGTCATTAAACAGTAGGATTCACAGCGGTTTTCCACTCAGGAACGAAAAGAGAAGCATGAAGTTAAAGTTGTTATTATCATTAATTCTGGCAGTTGCCATTTCCGGTTGTTCCAGTTGGATATACAGAATTGATGTCGGTCAGGGAAACTATGTTATTCAGGATGACGTGGACAAATTGCGCATTGGCATGACCAAAGAACAGGTACAATTTGTCCTGGGCGCACCAGTATTACGCGACAGCTTCGACGAAAACACCTATTACTACATCTACAAAATTAAACGCGGCATGAAATCCCGCGGTGAAGACTTCCGCAAAGATCTGGTGTTACATTTTGACGATGGCAAACTGGCTAAAATGACCGGCGACTTTGACGAACCGGAAGACTTTAATACGCCATTAGACATCTAAAATTCTATACTGATTGTCGAAGAGCTATTACCTTTTAGCTCTTCCTCCGGTAACTTTATCCGCCCGGCCTTCCTCTTTTGCTTTCTCTGCCCGTCTGCGCCTGGCCTCTTTGGGATCGGCAATCAAAGGGCGATAAATTTCTATGCGATCACCGTCTTTCACGGTATCAGATAACTTACAGGTGCGATTCCAGATACCCACCGCATTTCGGGTCAGGTCAATCTCAGGATAACGCTGTAACATCCCTGACTCCTGAATTACCGCTTCAACGGAACTTCCGGCAGCAACCACAACATCCAGGAGGGTTTGTTTATCGGGTAACGCAAATACCACTTCCACTTTCGCAGTCTTACTTTCAACTTCCTGCGACTCATTTTCAGAGCCTAGTGTTGTATTATCAGCCACGGTAAATCTCCTTTGCACGTTCAGTAAATGCTTTAACCATATTATTGGCCAGAGTACTAAACACCTTCCCAAATGCCAGTTGTGCCAGAGAGTTACTGAATTCAAATTCCAGTTCCAGCTCAATTTTGCAGGCGTTCTCGGCCAGTTCTGTAAATCGCCAGCCACCGGTCAATTGTTTAAAGGGACCATCCTGCAAATTCATACTAATCGCACTATCTTTGGTGAGTTCATTGCGGGTCGTGAACCACTGCTTTACACCGGCTTTAGATACTAACAAAGACGCTACCATTAACTGTTCTTCCTGCTCCAATATGCGGGCATCTTCACAACCAGGCAGAAACTGCGGGTATTGCGTAACATCATTGACTAAGTCATACATTTTCGCAGCACTGTATGGAACAAGGGCGCTGCGATTAACCGCTGGCATGAGATCTTATTTCCTTATGGGTCTGATAACAAAAAACAGAAATAGTAACATGTAACTTACGATTTGATGCAACAAACTAGAAGACAATTATTTACGACTGCGTATAATACGCCGCCATGAAGAAAAAGCAGAATAAATCTAACACAAGCGGAACTATCGCACTGAATAAGCGTGCCCGTCACGACTTTTTCTTAGAAGAAAAGTTAGAAGCCGGGGTCGCTTTACAGGGCTGGGAAATAAAAAGTATCCGGGCCGGTAAAGTAAACCTGAGCGACGTGTATGTGCATGTCAAAGATGGGGAAGCACATTTACTTAATTGCCGAATTACACCACAGGAATCAGCATCATCTCACGTGATATGTGATCCGGTTCGCCCCAAGAAACTCCTTTTACACCGCCGCGAACTCAACCGCCTGATAGGCAGTGTCGAACGTCAAAGTTACACCGTCGTGGCAACCGCCATGTACTGGAAAAAGTGCTGGGTAAAAGTAGAAATACACCTTGCCAAGGGTAAACAAACCCATGACAAACGCGATTCCATTAAGGACCGTGACTGGGCGCGACAAAAAGAACGCATGATGAAACACAAAGCCTGACCTGGCTATTTGCAGCCTGTCAGTTTTGTGTTAACCTCCTTCCCCCTTTTTCACTGAGGGGTATGGCAACAGCCATAAAATCAGTGGACTCTGGGTTGAAAACCTCGAACAGCGTTGCTATGTATTTAAATACAGGCAAGTGTTCTACACCAGTTTTGACAACATAAGCCGATAAAGGGTTATGTGAAAAGAATTGGGGCAGATTAGGGTGAGCGCCGCTCGAAAATTGCGATAAAAATGTCTGGAACATTTTTAAACAGCTTTAGCTGGTTCCGGTAGGAACGAAGGACAGGAGTCCGGAGTAATACTTGGAGCAATTTTAGGGGCGAACGCCAGACAAAGGACGTCTGGCAGGAACAGCTCACCAGGGATGGTTTAAACAACCTTAGTCTCCCTTACAAGATTGGGGCAGATTAGGATTCGACGGGATACACGAAACCCAAGGTGCATGTCGAGGGGCGGTTGGCCTCGTAAAAAGCCGCAAATAAATAGTCGCAAACGACGAAAACTACGCACTAGCAGCTTAATAACCTGCATAGGCCCTCCCACTTCAGCCGTTGTCTTTTCGTGAAGGCTCGGGAGGTCATACTAAAAGACTAGCGAGGGAACCTCGTCTGAGGGTGAACCGCGAAACAGTATCAGACCAGCCACGAGAAATCCTGTTTGTCGGAGTTCAACTGGTTAAATAAAAGACAGACTACACATGTAGGACCGAGGATGTAGGTATTGCGGACGCGGGTTCAAGTCCCGCCTGCTCCACCAATCAGAAACCCCATACCGAAAGGTATGGGGTTTTTTATTGGTGGAGCGGGACTGACCCGCGCAGGGGGTTCACAAAACGTCTGGAACGTTTTGTACCGCCGTAGGCGCCCGAAGGGGTGAGCACCGCCCGAAAATTGGGAATACCTGGAGCAATTTTAGGTGCGAACGCAAGACAAGTGGACGTCGAGCAGGAAGTCCTCACCATGGATGGTTTAAAGCTCCCGGCACAAAAATTCATATCTCTAAATACAAATACAATCAGATTGCCTAATGGACGGACTTGAGGACAATCCCCCTCCCCTGACCTTTACCCCGAATCTAAATAGCAGATAAAAACCCGATAGAACGAATAAAGCGCCACAAACAGGAACACAAAGAGCCTGAGCCGTTCACTAAGGACGAAATAAATAAAATACTAGATGCTCTTTCTTCACCCTACAAAGAATTTTACCAGTTTGCTTTTTACACTGGTTTGCGAACAGGTGAGCTTCTCGCTATCCGCTGGCAAGACGTAGACCTTGAAAATAAAGTAGCTCATATCAGGGTAAATATTACCGCAGGTAAAGAAAAAGAACCCAAAACAAAAGGAAGCATTAGGACGATTGAGTTAAATTCTCAGGCTATTGACGCACTATATAAAATAAAACACTCAAAATTCTATGACTCTTTTAGAGTTTTTATTGATCCTCATAACGGTAAGCATTATCAAAATGGTGATGGACTCAGGAAGTATATTTGGAAACCAGCACTGGTTAAATCCAAAATCAAGTACCGTTATCCATATCAATGCCGCCATACTTATGCATCAATGATGCTAACTAGCGGTAGGAATCCTATGTGGGTCGCATCACAAATAGGACATTCTGATTGGGGCATGATTAGAAAAACATACGGCCGCTGGATAAAAAATGATACTGTGCTATAACGGAGAATGGATTCTAGGGAGGTAATAGCATTGAAAAGGATCAATTCAAAAAGTAGAGAAAGACTTTTACGACATGCAAAGTTTGAATTCGAAAAAAATATTAAAAGAAAAGATGCCACATATGACGAAAAAAAGCACTTAGCCGTTAAAAAAACAAAGTTTCTCGGTTATGAGGTTGTCAAAAGCCCCTCTCGTCTGAGCGTTTACAATGTAATTGAACAAGACAACGACATTTTTAAAGAAACAAACGACTTCATATCTTCGATAACTAAGACAATTAAAAAATCAGAAAAAATTCTAATAGACTTCAGCGACCTATTTCGTGTGGACGCAGCGGCTCTCGTGATGATGTATGCGAGAACTGAAATTGCTCTGAAGAATTCCCCTACACGAAAGATAATGGTTAAAACACCTAAAACAAATAGACGAGTAAGAATCATCCTACAACGCAGCAACCTTATCAAATTACTAAGGGGTAGCGAAATAGTTGCAAATTTTAATGATGAAATGCTGCCCGTAATATCAAGTGCAGATAACGATTATCTTGATGACATTGTTGATTACTTGATGAAAAGTGTTTACCACAAAAAAATGACCGCTGATGAGGAACACACATACAGTGATGCTATATCTGAAACTATCCATAATGTAGGACTTCACGCCTATCCAAATCACAAAACGAAGAAAAAAAGTTGGTGGCTTTTATGTCAAGTGGTTGAAAATCAATTGTTTCTCGCTATATATGATAACGGAGTAGGTATTCCCAAAACCATTATGAAAAAGCCCTATTTTTTAGAAACGTTATACAGCTTGTTTCCAAAAATAACTAAGGAAGTTAATAACTTAGTACCCCATTCGATAGGCTTCAAAAGAAAGATTCTGAAGTCTGTAAACGATAGTTTAGCAATTTCTATATCCATGAAAGGAGATGTATCTAGAACTAAGTTGGATAAACATGGCCAAGGAAGTAAGAGTATCAGAAGACTAGTGGACGAATCAGAACAAGGAAGACTATGGGTTTTTAGTAATGAAGGGTTATACTACAAAGAACAAAAATCGGAACCAATTCTCCATTCATTGGTCTCTTCTGTTAGAGGTACGTTGGTTCAATGGAATTTAGAAATCTAATGATTGATTTAAACGTAGTGAAAGACTTCAGTAACAGGCCATACGGTAGGTATAAGACTGATGGAGACTATTGCGGTGAGAATTTCCGCAAAAAATTATTAGCCCCTAAACTGAGACAAGCTATAAAAAATGCAGAAAAACTCTGTGTATCTTTAGATGGATACAATCGATATGGACGTTCATTTTTAGACGAAGCCTTTGGCGGTTTAATCAGGGAAGAAAAATTCACTCCGGCCGAAGTGAATAAACATCTAATTTACAAACATTCATTGGTAAAGAGCATAGAAGAGCTTATTCGAGAAAGAATAGAGGCATCAATAAGCGCCTATGAAAAAGGTAGCATAAAAAAGGACTAAAAAGTGGAGTTAGCAACAGTTCTAACACTCACTGGTTGGATAATAATTGTAGGATTAAACAACAGAGGTCTTAAACGTGCTGAAATTCAGAAGTCCAAAGAGCTGTGTGTAAAAATTCTTGAAGATTGTATTTCTATCGCTGAAAAACACTTTGAAGATTCCAATGGCATATCAGAATCAAACTCCAATACTGTTACTAAAGAACAAATGTTTGAGAGTAAAATTGGTTATTTAGCTACTAAGTTTGAACTGGCTTGCAACCGACTAAATGACCTATGTGCATTCGATCTAATAGAGGCCTCAATGCTGGCGATTCGAATAAGAGATGTTGAGCATTCTCAGATTTGTAATACATATAAGGACTGTATGGAGTATGCTGATTCCATTAGGGATTGTTGTGAAACAATTGAAATAGCTTATCAAGAACAGTTTTTTAAAAGAAATTTTATTGGTAGGTTATGGATATCAAGACGGCCAGAGATTTATGGATGCTTGTCTGGTCTTGTAGCTTGCTCTTTGCTTTTTTACATAATAGATTTCTTTTATGGATAAATAATCTCTTAAAAGAAATCGTTGATTAAATTCTAAATTAGTCATAAATATTTGAAATTAAAGAGAATATGAATAGTTCAAATCCCCCCTGCTCCACCAAACAAAAAATAGCCACCCGAAAGGCTGTCTCTTATACCCAAATCCCTGCTAAGTAATTAGTGGGGATTTTTTTGAACTAAATTCCAGGCCTTCGATCAGAACTTCAAACACGATT
>NZ_JBVTQY010000045.1:0-33409 GCF_055755215.1 Planctobacterium sp. R6 | reverse complement strand
TTTCACTCAAACCTGTCATCCACCCCCTGTCTAACAATACGAAAAACTGAGGCGACAACTATCCTGACACAGGGGGTGAGTGGAGCCGGGCAATTGCCCGGCTTTTTTATTAAAGCTTAAAAATCAACCATGTTCGTTTCGGCGCACTTCTTGCTGTTGTTTACATTCTCAAAAAGCAACACAGGAATCACCCATGGATTTTTTTTGGCTGATTGCCAGTGCAATGCTGGTGTTTTTGATGCAGGCAGGGTTTTTATGCCTGGAAACCGGAAAAATACGTAGCAAAAACAGCATCAACGTCGCTGCCAAGAACCTCTCTGACCTCATTGTTGCCTCAGTGGTATTTTGGTTATTTGGTTTTGGTTTGATGTTCGGTGACTCATTATGGGGCATTGTGGGTACCACAGAGCTTCTTTTTGGTGCGCATAGCTCTGCCTGGCAAATGAGCTTCTTCTTATTTCAACTGATGTTTTGTGGCACGGCGGCAACACTTTTATCGGGTGCCGTGGCTGAACGCATGTCTTATCGTGGCTATATTTTGGTCACGCTCATTTTGTGTTGTTTTATTTATCCTGTCGTGGGGCATTGGGCATGGGCATCGGCGTTTAACGCCGAAAATCTGGGCTGGTTGCAGAAACTGGGCTTTGTTGATTTTGCCGGTTCCACAATTGTGCACTCAGTGGGGGGCTGGATAGCGCTGGCAGCGGTGATTGTGATTGGCCCCAGAATTGGTCGATTTGATACCGGGAAAAAAATCCCGGTGGGGAGCAACCTGCCTTTATCGGTGTTGGGCACGATACTTATCTGGTTGGGTTGGTTTGGATTTAATGGTGGTTCCACACTGATCTTTAATGAAAGCGTACCCGGGGTGCTACTTAACACCTGCCTTGCGGCCGCCTGGGGCGGGGTGGCATCTGCCTCTATTTTCATGTGGCGTCACAAATTTGTAGATGTGACTTACATTCTCAACGGGGTCATTGCGGGATTAGTTTCTATTACCGCTTCAGCCCATGCTGTATCAGTGGCACAGGCGGCGCTGATTGGCGCTTTGGGCGGTGTTTTATTGTATTTTGGTACGCTGCTGATGGACCGATTAAAGCTGGATGATGCCTTAAGTGTGGTTCCGGCGCACCTTATTGCCGGTATCTGGGGTACCCTGTCTGTGGCTTTTTTTGGGGAACCCACGCTGCTGGCTACCGGGTTGAGCTTTTGGCAACAATTGTGGGTCCAGAGTTTGGGTATTGTCGTCATTGGACTGTTTTGTTTTTTTACCAGTCTGTTGTTTCTACATTTGATCAATCGCATTGTGCCGCTTCGGGTATCTGCCGAACAAGAATACCTGGGCATGAATATCAGTGAGCACAAAGCGTCTACGGAACTGATTGACTTGTTAAGCGAAATGCAAACTCAGGAAAAACAAGGCCAGTTTGAACAGTCAGTGGAAGAGGAGCCGTTTACCGAAGTGGGCCAAATCGCCCGACAATACAATCGGGTTATCAATCGCGTTCAAACGGAAATGGCCAAGCGTGATAATGCCATTGAGAACTTTCGCTCCAGCGAGAAACGCAAAAGTGCCATTTTAGATGCTTCGATGGACTGTATCATCACTATCGACCTGAAAGGCCATGTTATTGAATTTAACCCCGCGGCTGAAAGAACCTTCGGACAAATTAAAAGTCAGGTTGTGGGCAAAAGTTTTGTGCAATTATTCGTCTTAGACGATACGCAGGCCCGGGTTGAAGACAGCCTGGCCCACAAATTTTCGGAGCCTGAAGGGTTATTGCTAAATCGCCGTAATCGCATTGCTTTGCGCCGTGTTACCGGTGAGATGTTTCCTGCGGAAATTACCATCACCAGTGCTTCACTTGGACTATTAAACGAAAGTGAATACACACTTCATGTGCGTGATATCACCCGCCAAACTCGAATGCAGGACAGGTTACAGCAATTGGCGTTTACCGACCCTCTTACTGGCCTGTACAACCGAACCTATTTGATGGACGCCCTGCAACAACATCTGGAAGATGACAATGCTGCTGGCCCGGATTTGGCGTTATTCTTTTTAGACTTAGACCGTTTCAAGCAGATCAATGATACCCTGGGCCACAAAGCCGGTGATCACCTGCTAAAAGAAGTCGCGAAACGCCTTAAAGAGGTCACTCGTGACACCGATATCGTGGCAAGGTGGGGCGGCGATGAGTTCGTGGTGATGATGACGGGGATCGCCAGTCAGTCAACGGTTGAGAATATCGCCGCTAAAATACTCACCATTATGCGCAAACCGGTTAAGTTGCAGGATAAAGAACTTAAAATCCTTACCAGCATTGGCGTTGCCATGCAAAAGACGGCACCGGTATCAGCCGAAGCGCTGATCCAACAGGCAGATATTGCCATGTATTACGCCAAAGAGGCGGGCAGAGATAATTGCAAAGTGTTTATGCCAGAAATGGCGGAAAGTGCGTCTGAGCAGTTTTTCTTCGGGCAGGCTTTGCGCAGTGCCTTAAATCATCCTGAGCAATTCCATATTTTGTATCAGCCTAAAGTCAATATGCAACAGCGGGTAATTGGTACCGAAGCGCTATTGCGTTGGCAGGTACCCGACAAAGGCCCGGTCAGCCCGGCCACATTTATTCCTATCGCCGAACAACAAGACATCATCATTCAACTGGAAGAAATGGTTTTCCAGATGGTGTTTCAGCAACTCAGCGAATGGCGAAAACAGGGCAAAAATCTGCTACCGGTAGCTATAAACTTATCCGGTAAACACCTGGTTTCCGGTAAGCTGGTACCGCTGATTACGCGATTGATAAAGGAATATGAGATCAGTGGTGAATTGCTGGAAATAGAAGTCACCGAAGGCGTGTTCTTAACAGATACGCAGGGTTGCTCTGAGGTGCTCCGGTCGCTGAAACAGTTAGATATCAAGGTGGCGATTGACGATTTTGGCACCGGCTATTCCTCATTGAGTTATCTGAAAAACCTGCCTTTAGATATTCTTAAGATTGACCGTTCCTTTGTTGAAGAAAGCACCAACTCCTCCGAGGGACAGAAAATATGTTCCACCATTATTAATTTAGCGGAAAGCCTGGAGCTGGAAACAATCGCAGAAGGGGTTGAAACCGAGCAGCAGTTTCGCTTTTTACAGAGCAAAGGCTGTCGATGTTTTCAGGGCTATTACTTTTACAAACCCTTACCCGCCAGCGAGTTGGTGGGCTTGTTAGACGATACCCGACAGCGAGCCTGACGCGTAAGTCAATACCTGGATTGGCGGTACACTTCAAGTTTAGTGAACGTCGTTCACTAACTGTTCGCAGATAATTTTCTCATTTTTACTATAGTCCTGCCCGTATTTGATAGTTTGATTTTCGATTCTCTTTCATGATTTAGCTCAACGTTGCACAACGATGTTGTGCTTAGCCGCAACCGCAATTTGGATAGAGAACATGAAAGGAAGTTTGTTCCGCAAGGAAGCACTGGAAGGGCAGAAGCACCGATTACATGGAAACGTATTGGTTTTGCCTTCCATTAAATTATCCGTGATTGCCCTTGCGATAACTCTGTGGGTCGTAGCGATTATGGTTTGGTTATTTCACAGTGAATATGCCCGTAAGGAAACCGTACAGGGTTGGCTGGAACCCGAAAAAGGGGTGATCAGGGTCTTCGCAGAATCTGCCAGCGGTAAAATCAAACGCATTCTGGTGAAAGACGGCGATTATGTGGAGCAGGGACAGGCGCTGATACTGGTGAATGGCGACCGGGTGTTGCAGGATGGCAGCAGTCTGGAAGAACAGTTATTGGCCGAATACCAAAAGCAAAAAACTGCGCTGACACAACAGATGACACGCAATTCGCAAATCTACTTTCATCGCATTCAGGATGCAAAAGCTAAAATCGAGTCTGTTAGTCAGGAGATGTTGCAGTTGGAGCATCAGTTAGCGTTGATGCAGCAACGTCATAGCCTGGTCAAAGAGCGTCTTGAAAGTAGTCATGAAGTGCGGCGTAAGGGACACATTTCAAAATTTGATTACAGCAGTGTGCAAGCAGAAGAATTGGCTTTGCAAAGCGACATCGCCGGAATTAAACGGCAGTTGTTAAATCAAAAGAACAGCCGTCGTTCCCTTGAATCTGAGCTGCGTATTTTCCCCGAAGAAGAGCAAAATAGTCTCGCGCAGATCCAGAGCCAACTCAGTGAGGTGGCAAAAAATATCGCTCAGTTGCACGGGCAGCGGGCACATATTATCAAAGCGACTCAAAGTGGCTTTGTATCCAATATCCAGGTAAATCAGGGCCAATACACCAAAACCAATATGCCGTTGCTGACGATTGTGCCGGCAGATTCCACTATTCAGGCAAGATTACTGGTGCCGGTAAGAGCGGCGGGATTTTTACAACCAGGACAAGTGATTGAAATGCGCTATGACGCGTTTCCCTATCAAAAGTTTGGTTTGCATAGTGGCACGGTACTGGATATTTCCAAGGCGGCCATTTTACCCAACGAGATTAACGATATGGCCGTGGATGTTCAGGAGCCGGTGTTTATAGTACTGGCCGCACTGGACAAAAACTGGGTGCAGGCGTTTGGTCAAAAATTGGCTTTAAAACCCGGCATGACGTTGTCGGCAGATATCCAGTTAGCTGAGCGTACTCTGATTGAATGGTTGTTAGAGCCACTGTATAGCATCAAAGGGAGATTATGATGAGTACACAAGCCTTGAATTTTAACGTCAGACCCGAGTCCTTACTGAATTTTGGTGGTGCCCGACGTTTGCCAATGATCCTGCAAACGGAAGCCGCAGAGTGTGGACTGGCATGTCTGGCGATGGTGGCTGGATTTCATGGTCTGGAAACGGATCTGACTACCTTGCGTCGTAAGTTTTCAATTTCGGCGCAGGGCGCCACATTAAAACAAATTATGGCGATTGCCGGGTATATGAATCTGACCACGCGCGCCCTGAAACTGGAAATTGAGCACCTGACACAATTGCAAACACCCTGCATTTTGCATTGGGAAATGAAGCACTTTGTCGTGTTAAAACAGGTACAGGGAAACAAGGTGGTTATCCATGATCCGGGTGTCGGAGAGCGATGTTTATTCTTAGATGAAGTGAGCCAGTGCTTTACCGGTGTGGCACTTGAACTGCTGCCTTCTTCACAGTTTGAACCCGGGGTAGAAAAGAACAAACTTCGCTTCGGTCAATTCTGGTCCAATATCAGCGGTTTAAAGCGAAGTCTGGGATTGATGGTTTTGCTCAGTCTGTTGCTCCAAATTTTTGCGATAGTGAGCCCTTACTACATGCAGACCGTTGTGGATGATGTGTTGATGCGCTCGGATACTAATTTGCTGAGCGTGTTAGCGGTGGGGTTTGGTCTGCTGTTATTGATTGAAGCCGGAACCTCCCTGTTGCGCCAGGTCGTGGTACTCAATTTGTCCAACCGCCTGAACATGCAAATGAGCGCCAATGTTTTTCATCACCTGATCCGGTTGCCCATGGATTATTTTATTAAACGTCACATGGGGGATGTTATTTCGCGCTTTGGCTCATTGAATAACATTCGGGAGTTGATGACCAACGGTATTGTCTCGGTATTTATTGACGGTGTGATGGCCCTGATCACCCTGGTGGTGATGTTTATATACGATCTGCAACTGACCTTTATCGTTTTAGCTATAGTCAGCCTTTATGCGTTGCTCAGAGTATTGCTGTATCGTCCGGTGCGGCGCTTATCAGAAGAGCACATTGTGGCTACGGCTAAGGAAAACTCGCATTTTATGGAGTCTGTACGCGCAATTCAGACCATAAAGCTGTTTGACAAAGAGTCCGATCGCCAAAATCAATGGCAGAATTATTTAGCAGAATCGATTAACAAAGGCATTCATATCAGCAAATGGCAGATTGGATTCGATACTGCCAACAAAATCCTGTTCGGCCTGGAAAACATTGTCATTATCTATTTTGCTGCCACGGCGGTGATGGGCAATCTGATGTCCGTGGGCATGCTATACGCTTTTATGAGTTATAAGAATCGCTTTATCGGTGCTCTGGATACCCTGATCACCAAGGCCATTGAATTTAAGATGTTGGATCTGCATTTGGAACGACTTGCCGACGTGGTATACAGCGATAAAGATCCGGCCTGCACTCAGCCTGATGTTGACCTGGCATCCGGGCCGGGGGCCGGGGCGTCTCAGTTACAGGGGCGAATCCAGGTAACAGATCTGCGCTATAGCTACAGTGAGCTGGAACCACCTATATTGCATGCTATCAATATGCAGGTGGAAGCCGGTGAAACGGTGGCAATTGTTGGTGCCAGTGGCAGCGGCAAAAGCACTTTATTGCGCTGCCTGATGGGACTGAGTCAACCTACCGCTGGCAGTATTGAAGTGGACGGCAAAGCCATTTCGCAATGGCCGGATTACCGGCAGCAAATATCCGGGGTGCTGCAGGACGATCAACTATTGAGCGGTTCTATCGCTGATAACATTGCCTGCTTTGAAACCCAAATCGACTATGAAAAAGTAGTGTTGTGTGCGCAGTTGGCCTGCATACACGACGAAATTATGCAAACGGCGATGCAATACAACACTCTGGTGGGCGACATGGGGGCCAGTCTGAGTGGAGGGCAGAAACAGCGAATATTGCTGGCCAGAGCCTTTTATCGCCATCCTAAGATCCTGTTCATGGATGAAGCCACCAGTCACCTGGATGTGGAAAACGAATCCAGAATCAATGCGCATATCAAGCAACTGAATATGACCAGAATCATTATCGCGCATCGACCAGAAACCATTAAATCCGCCGATCGGGTCTATGCCTTGAGTGATGGGCGGGTTCATGAACTACCAGCAGAACGACACTAACCGAACCTCTGGCAAAAACCGAAGTGAAGGAGAAAAACCATGCAAAGCGAACCGATAATTACTGATTTATCCAAACGCGAACACCAGGTAATGGAATATGTGGTGATGGGCCTGTCGAATAAACTGATTGCCCGTAAACTATTTTTAACCGAGCGCACCATCAAGTTTCATTGCAGCAATATCTATCGAAAACTACGCATTAAAAACCGGGCATCGCTAGTGGTTTTCGTGCAGCAATGTGGTTATGCCGACGTCGGGAGGCAGGCAGCCTGACAACGCGAGGGTTTATCTGGTACGCAGGATTATAAAATGTGGTAACGCCGGAGCAGGTACAAGACGGGATTAATACCGCTTAATCGGGCGGAACATTTTAATAATGCAGTACGCCGTCCACAACCCAGGCATCAGCGATACCCAATATGTTCAGTTTTGCTTGCCATGTAGCAGTATGTTTTTTATGCCAGTCAGAGGTTTTTATTTCAGCAAAGTGCTTTTCAAGTTTGTTGGCTAATTTTTCCGAACCAGCAAACTTTGACATGACAATGTAAACATCCGACTCATTGGCAATGAATTGAAGTTTCACGCTGTTACTATTGTAGCCCAATTTCTGCAAGGTGGAGAAAATCCCAAAAGACTCGTAAAACAAGAGATCGATGCGTTCACCCAGGAGCATTTCAATCGCCCTGTCGTATTCTGAGAGTTCTACCAGGTAACGTGCATTTTTTTCTTTGAGCCAGGATTGCCGGATGTCGCCCCGGATAACCCCAACGGTGTTGCTGTCCAGCAAATCTTCCAGAGAGGTAATGGTTAATTTTGAATCATGGCGAGAATAGAATGCCCAGCGTTTACTGATCACATGTGCCAGCCAGTGATATTTGTGTTCCCGCTCTGCGGTTCTGGAAATGCTAAACATCACTACGCCGTAGTCTTGCTCCAACGTGTGCATAGCCCGGGATTCTGGCATTACTTCAATATCAGTAACAAACCCTAATTGCGCTTGCAGGTGGTTGACGATGTCAACTGTGTAGCCACTAACCACACCGTTTTGCGACAGGTAATTGGCCGGTGGTTCGTCGACAGTGATAAAACGCAAATCCGTGAAATCACTGGCAAGTGTTGCAAACACGCTGCCGATGTAAGTTAAAACAAAACTGGCATATTGTTTAATCTTCATCTTTTTGTCCTCTGCGACTTATCGAACTCGCTGCGCAGTTATTTTGGCTTTTGTCCTCTATTTCCCTGCCATGTTTATGGGCTCCTTGAAGGTGGTACATAATATTGCGTTGGTCTTATTTTCAGAGGTGAAAAGTCGCCTTAGGTTGAGTTAACGCTAAGTATAGACGCTTTCTTCAGGGTTGCTTACCGTGAATGGGTAAAAAATTGCCAGTATTATATTGTGGTGAGCGTGTATATTGTGGTTGAGGGTAGCGAGTTAGATTGAGCGAATCGAACGGTCGGGAATGGGGACGACTTTTGGATTTGGTATTCGCAATCGTGTGCCCGACATCAGCAGGACATTGCGCAGTCACAGGCTGTGTCGGGCAATACTGTTAATTAAATATTGTGCTGCAACTGTCGCACCAGATAATCCACAACTGCCTGACGGTTGGCCTGCATGGCGACTTTAACCAGGCTGCCGTTTTCGTCGCGGTAGGTGTTTCCCTCCGAGGGTTCTGAGGTGCGGACAGACAAACGAATATCCTGCCAGTCTATGACATCATCCCCTAAACCCAGACAACAGGTAGCCATCACATCCCAGAGGTAATAGGTAAACTCATAGGTGGGTATAGAGGCAACTGTACAAGCCCAAAATTGCCCGGCCAGTTCCACCAGGGGATAAGAGCGATAGGCGGATAAATCCTTTAAGAATGCCATACTGATAGGCAGACAATTGGTGGCATCCAGTGGCATTAACCACAACGGGGCTCCTGATTTTAGCAGGCTGTCCGCGGCGGGCGCATCCCAGTAAACATTCCATTCAGCACTGCCATCGTGATTATAGTTAGCTACGTTACCTTTAGCATCAATAGCGCCGCCCATCCAAATGACTTTTTGCAGTTTATTGATGCAATCCGGTGCATTCTCCAGGGCCCTTGCCAGGTTGCTGCAGGGGCCGGTCATCAAAACCGTGACGGGTTCATTGCTTTCCTGTAATGCTTTTTGCATGTATTCATGTGCGGGCATGTCTGTTACGAGGGACCAGTCGTCTTCACAGCTCAACATGGTGGGCAGGGCATTCACCATTTTCGGTTGTGCCCGCCAGTCATAATGGAATGGATTGATACCGTGTAAATTACCTTGTGCTACTACAACATCTTTGCGCCCAAAGAGATCCAGTATTTTTAAGGTGCTTTTAGTGGCGTCTGTCAAAAAGCAATCAGCGGGTGTTACACACACTGCTTTGAGATCTACATGCTCCATAGTCAATAACAGCATCAGCGACAGCAGATCATCAACACCGCCATCATGGTCAAAAATAACTGGGATTTTGTTCATTGGTTTTCCATTTTTTACAGCTTTGTTTTTAATTATGGACTAAAAAAGGGGCCTAAGCCCCTTGAGTTTGAAAGGCTTTGGTTTATTTGACCTTAAATTTGCCAACCAGACCGTTGAGTTCGCTGGATAAGTGCATCAATTCTTTAGCGTTACTGGCCAGGGTGTCACTGGAATTTGCAATGCCGGTGACCGAATTGCCAATTTCTGCGAAATTATTATCGATTTGCTGAGAACTTTGGTTCTGGATCTCGGCGGAATTGGCAATTTCGTCCAGGCGGGTACGAATTTGTGCCACCGCTTTACTGATGTCTTCAAATGATTGATTTGCATGCGTAGACTGCGATGTTGCCTGTTCAGATTGCTCCAGGCTGGAACTCATTTTGCCCGAAACGAAACGCGTTTTGTCCACCAGATTATTTAACATGGTATCGATTTCTTCCGTGGCATCATGAGAGCGCTTTGCCAGCGTTCTGACTTCATCGGCAACCACGGCAAATCCTCGGCCCTGTTCACCGGCACGTGCAGCTTCGATGGCGGCGTTTAATGCCAGCAAATTGGTTTGCTCGGCAATGCCCCGGATAACGCTGAGTATTTGCGTGATGTTACTGCTTTCATTTTCCAGCTCTTTCATGGCTGAAGCAGACTCACTGATGGTACTGCTCAGGCGGGTAACATCTTTTACCATGGCGCCGATAATTTGTGTGCCTTCTTTGGCTGAGGTTTCGGCATTAGAAACCATTTCCAGCGTAGTAGCACAATTGGTGGCAACTTCCTGTGACGTTTGTGCCATCGCTGAGGTGCCATGGGAGGAATCCTCAATGGCCTTTTCCTGCTCGTGGCTGGCGTCTTTAATACTTTCTACAATGTGGCCTATCTGTTGAGATTTATCAGCCAGTAATTGCGAGTCATCTTTGATGTCTTGTACCAGGCTGCGAATTGAGTCCAGAAATTGATTAAACCAGCGCGCCAGGTCACCGGTTTCGTCTTTAGAGGCAACAGAAAGTCGCTGAGTTAAATCGCCCTGACCACTGGCAATGTCTTTTAAACCTTTGGATACCACCAGGATAGGTGAGACCAGTCGTTTCGCCTGATAGATGCCCAGAAAGATAAAGCCTGCCACCATGGCACCGGCCAATACGATGATTAAAAAGCTCATGGCATAGGTAGGAGCAAGAATCTCGCTGCTATCTATGATCCCAATGAAATGCCATTTCAGGGTAGGAGAGTAGTAAGTGGTTACCTGCACATCCGAATCCAGGTGTTCAGTGGTGAAGTTTGACGCTGCGCTGCTTCTCAGTCGTTTTGCCAGCTCTTCGTAAAACGGAGAGGCGATGTCACCGACTTTTTTGAAATTATTGCGGGGTGTTTTGGAGTCGGCTAACACCACACCGTTATCATCCACCAAAACCAGATAACCGGATTCACCCAATTTGATGGATTTCACGATGTCGGTCAACGTGGTCAGGGATACATCCATTGACTGCACCCCGATGGCCCGTCCGGCATCATCGCTGATGGAATACATCACCGATACCATTGGCCCACCAGTGACCCCCTGATAGGCATCAGTGATACCAGCCTGATTGGGGTTGCTCATACCTTGTTGATACCAGGGGCGTTTTCTGGGGTCGTAATTACCTATTTTTTCTGCAGGATACTGAATAAAACCACCGTGAGGCGTACCCAAATACACGTATAACAATTCTTCGTGAGTGGTGCCAAACTGGCGATACAAATCAAAAATCTCGGCTTCTCTGGGATGGGCGTTTAGCGGGTCCATCATGCGCTCTTCATTGAAATAGGTGCTGGTCTCTACAGGCACTGATTTTACCAGTGGGTGCGCGGCCAGAAATTTAGCATTGGATTTAACCTGCTCAAAAAACAACTTAAAGCTGTTATCTATTTGCCTGATTTCGTTCTGAGTTGCGGTAATAAAGTTTTGTTTGGACTGACTGGTGGTTTTGGAAATACTAACAATAGCGATAATCAACGTCGGCAAAATCACCGATACGGCTATAGCCACTATTAGCTTTTGTTGCATCTTCATAGGCGTTCATTCTGTCTTTTTGTTATAAATATTATGAAACATTCATGGAACACGCTGAGCTTGTAGGGTGGTGCTCAATATCACGAACCTTTCATATAAATGTACCTTATCATCGGCAGAATAGGTAGATTGATGATAAATAAAACACAAAATTATTGTAAATCCCCACATACTTATTCAACAGTGTAGTTTAGGGGGCAACAGAAAGCAGGGTAGTGAATGACTTTTTGAGCGTGAGTGGTTAAGCTAATGGCTGTTTTACTACAGGCAAAAGACAATGACCCAGGTTGTAATCAGTGGTTCAGGATTATGGACCCCGGAATTTAGTATCAGTAATGAAGAGCTGGTAGACAGCTACAATCAGTATGCTGATAAATTTAACGAAGAGAACAGTGCTCAAATCGCCACGGGAGAGCTGGCTGCTAAACCGCATTCCAGTGCCGAATTCATCTACAAGGCTTCCGGTATTAAGAGCCGATATGTGTATACCAAAGACGGAATTCTGGATGTCGAACGGATGCGGCCCGACATTCCTGAGCGCGGGGAAAACGAGCTGTCTAATCAGGCAGAAATTGGCGTTTTAGCCGCTAAACAAGCGCTGGAAGCGGCTGGTCGTAAGGCTGAAGAGGTGGATGCTGTAATTGTGTCCTGTGCTTACACACAACGGGCATACCCGGCTATTGCCATCGAAATCCAGGACGCTCTGGGCATAGAGGGCTTCGGCTTCGATATGTTAGTGGCCTGTTCAGCAGGTACATTTGCATTACACCGAGCGTGGGAAATGGTCAAAGCGGGCACGGCGCGTTCTGTTTTGGTGATCAACCCCGAACTTGTCTCACCACAGCTAAACTATTGTGATAGAGACAGTCACTTTATCTTTGGTGATGTGGCTACTGCGATGCTGGTGGAAGCACAAGATTATAGTGTGTCGGATAACCAGTATGAGATCTTAAGTACCTCTGCTAAAACCAAATACTCGTCTAATATACGCTCAAATTTTGGCTATATGAGCCGTGCCAATGATGTGGATGCATTTGGCACTGACAAACTATTTCATCAGGAAGGCCGCAAGGTATTCAAAGAAGTTTGCCCGATGGCAGCTGAGCATATTTTAAATCACATGGGTCAGCACAATTTAACGGCGACTGATGTGAAACGTTGGTGGTTGCACCAGGCCAATATCAATATGAATATGCTGATTGCTAAAAAGATTCTGGGGCGGGATGCCAATGCAACGGAAGCGCCCGTGGTACTGGATCGCTATGCCAATACCGCCTCGGCTGGCTCTTTGATCGCGTTTAACCTTTATCAGGACGATATACAGTCAGGGGATTATGGTGTGCTGTGTTCCTTTGGCGCAGGGTATTCCATTGGCAGCCTGGTGGTGCAAAAGCGTTAGTGCTGAAAATACCAGGTTAGCATCAGATGAAAGCCCGCGAATTAGGTAGCGGGCTTTTTGTTAGTTGCTAAACCGTTTCAAACAAATCTTCTACTTTTTGGCGAATCTCTTCAATTTGGTCCACCGAGGAGGGGGCAATAAAGATTGTATCGTCACCGGCGATGGTGCCCAGTACGCCGTCAGAGCGACCCAGTGAATCCAGCAAACGAGCAATAAGTTGTGCGGCTCCGGGGGTAGTGCGAATAATGATCATCACACCGTTGTGTTCTACATCCAGCACCAATTGTTTTAGTGGGCTTTTCGCGGTAGGCATCCCCAGCTCCGGGGGCAAACAATACACCATGTCACCTTTGGCATTACGTGCCCGAACCGCCCCAAACTTGCTCAACATACGAGACACTTTCGATTGGCTGATATTGGCAAATCCCATACCTTTCAGGACTTCTACTATTTCGCCTTGCGAACCGTAGGATTCTGCCTTTAATACTTCTTTAAATGCCTTAATTTCTTCTTCTTGCTTGCTGGCCATTCATCACTCTGGTTACGCTGACATAATAATTCACTATTTTGCCGACTTGTTCTAAGAAAGTAAACGTTACATGACATACCAGCTCCATTATATATTTACCCAGCTCAGTGGGTGATGAAAAGCATTTATTCGCTACATCCCTGTAGCTCACCTGCTTCGCAGGCCAGCTAAAGCTGTTCTATGCTGTTCCTACAGCATTTGGTAGACAAGGCGGATGTTTGCAGGTTTAGTGGGCCTAAATCAAAAACATCCAACACAGTATAAATGCTTTTCAGCCCCATCGTAGACGCGCCTCAGGAACATTATTTATGATATTCATCCCTGAATATCACCTGCTTCGCAGGCCAGCTAAAGCTGTTCAAAAGTTTTCCCGAAACTTTTGTCTTTGTTGTGCGAAGTTCACAAGACCACCAGTATTCTTTCATTCGCACGCCTTGAACTAATGTCCCTGAGGCTGCGCTGAGAGGGCAAATATAAAGTGGAACTGGTATTAATGCTAAACGCTTGGCGTCTGTGTATTGATTTTGCGAAAAATACCCATACACTGTGACACAATTACACATCCGTCTCTTTGTTATCCAGTTAGCGATTTCAGGAAGACAGCTCCCAGCCTGGTGACGTTGAATAGTCCAGCTATTCTTGACTCAGGTTAATCGCGCGACAATTTGCACTTCATAGGAGAATATAATGAAAGTAGCAGTTTTAGGTGCTGCCGGTGGTATTGGACAGGCATTATCCCTGCTTTTGAAAACTCAGTTACCCGCAGGTTCAGAATTATCTTTATACGATGTAGCGCCAGTAGTTCCCGGTGTAGCCGTAGATTTAAGCCATATCCCAACTGATGTTAAGGTTAAGGGTTTTGGCAAAGACGATTTATCTGCAGCGTTAAAAGGCTGTGACATCGTGTTGATTCCAGCGGGCGTACCAAGAAAGCCAGGTATGGACCGCTCCGATCTGTTTAACATCAATGCCGGTATCGTGCGCAACCTGGTTGATGCGATTGCGGATACTTGCCCGGAAGCTTGCATCGGTATTATCACTAACCCGGTAAACACTACAGTTGCTATCGCAGCTGAAGCGCTGAAGAAAAAAGGCGTTTACAACAAAAATAAACTGTTCGGTGTGACTACGCTTGACGTAATCCGCGCTGAAACTTTTGTTGCTGATCTAAAAGGCCAAAGCCCGGAAGCGATTCACGTTCCTGTCATTGGTGGTCACTCTGGTACTACTATTTTGCCTCTGTTGTCTCAGGTAGACGGTGTAGACTTTACTGACGAAGAAGTGGCCTCGCTGACTACGCGTATTCAGAATGCCGGTACCGAAGTGGTTGAAGCAAAAGCGGGTGGCGGTTCTGCAACCTTGTCTATGGGTCAGGCTGCAGCGCGTTTCTGTTTGTCTCTGGTTGACGCAATGCAGGGGCAAAACGTGGTTGAGTACACTTATGTTGAAACCAACAGCGATGACGCTGAGTTCTTTGCTCATCCGGTCAGATTAGGTCCAGCAGGTGTTGAAGAAATTCTGCCTTATGGCGAATTAAGCGCGTTTGAGCAAAAAGCCAAAGACGACATGCTGGAAGGCCTGCGTGGCGACATTAAACTGGGTCAGGATTTCGTAAACGGTTAATCCTGAACTTCGGTTAAACAAGAGCCAGTGCCATGCACTGGCTTTTTTGTTTGAGTTGCCAGGTTGCTATTAAACCCGGTAAACTGGGAAAAATTATATACAAGGATGCATTTATGAGAATTCGCTTTAGTGCGGCTTTATTTTTCGCGTTTACCTGCGCACACACGTCAATGCTGCAGGCTGAACTCAACGATAGTAAATCTCTGTTGCTGGACGAGTTTATGAGTATCAGGAGTGCTCCGCCTGAAGAATCAGCTCAAAACAGAATCATCGCGCAAATGCAGGAAGCGTATCTTAAACGCTTAAAGCTGGACCTGATCCCTGACAGCTATCAACATTTGGTAACGGACTACAAGTCTCAGTTAAAGGAATTGCTGAGCTATCCCCAGTCCAACAGGTTAACAAGTGAAGCCGTTAAACAATATTATCTGGATTATTACTCCGAAGCAGAACTTGTGGCGCTGATCCGCTTTTATCAGAGTGACGTGGGTCAAAAACACCTAAATTCGCAGCCACCTATTGTCGTCAGCGATGAACAACAGAGGGAAATGCAGGAACGGTCAGATGCTATCGAAAGATTAACTGAGCACTTTTTATTTCAGTTACGAGAAAACGGATTTGAATCCGACTTCGTTAATGCCAAGGGAATGAGGCCGATGAAAGCCATTGAGCTTTCAGAGATGTTTGGTCCATTTGGTTTTGATGGCGTGTTTCAATTTGAGATCAAGGCGGCTAATATCCACAATAATATCCTGTATATTAATTCCGAAAAAGATTATCGAGATCGTCGTTGTCTGACGGTCAGACTAAAATCTGAGCTGGTCAGCGAGTTTATTAACCAGTACGGTGAAAATGTCAGTGAAGCACTGGTGGGCAAATCCTTGCTGGTTAAGGGTACCGCCAAACGCCAGGTCATAAAGGCTATTGGGCCTGATAACGAGCCAATGTTTCCCTATTATCAAACGCATATTGCAGTGGATGACTTATCGAAGTTATTTATTGGTAACAAGGCAAGCACTGACTAGTTATCGGAAAGTAAGTTTATCTTGCCTTTACTCTGGTTTTTTAGCTGAGTTACCAGGGCATTTTTATTCATGACCGGGCACTGAATGCGGCACACGATATCTGTGTTGTACTGGCGCTCGGTAATGCTGGCATTAGCGTCTTTAACGGCATATTCCAATAGACTAACCAGATCAAAAGGCAATTGCAGAGAAAACTGCGTTTCCGGCACTTTTAGTTGTGTCTGTAATTGCACAAGCGCCTGCTGAACTCCGCCGCCATAGGCTTTTACCAGGCCACCGGTGCCCAGTTTGGTGCCGCCAAAATAGCGGGTTACCACCGCGCTTATCTCGCCGACATCGCTACCTGTCAATTGGTTTAGCATTGGCTTGCCCGCAGTACCACTGGGTTCGCCATCATCGCTAAATCCATATTGCATTGAGTCCTGAGGTGCACCTGCCACAAATGCCCAACAGTTGTGGCGGGCATCTTTGAATTCTTCCTTAATCTGCGCCACAAAGGCTTTGGCACTGTCGATGCTGGGAGTGTGAGCTAGCCGGGTAATAAAGCGACTTTTCTTAATTTCTTCCTCAACAATAACCGACCTGACAGGGATCAGGTATTCCACATTGCTCATCAAATAATCTGTTTTTAATAAATTTGCACAATTCCGCGAATAATAGCATTTTTACGATTGACAAACTAACCCGGAACCTTTATCTTTCGCGTCCGTTTTCGGGGATAACAATTCCGAAAGCGCGACTTTCAGATTCCATTTCTGAAAAGTTAGCCCAGGTGGTGAAATTGGTAGACACGCTAGCTTCAGGTGCTAGTGGCCGCAAGGCCGTGGCGGTTCAAGTCCGCCCCTGGGCACCATCCCTTTTTAATGCACTCTAACTCATTTCAAATTAGTTCCAGATTTTTTGCTAATTACGGTTGTTGTTTTAGCCTTGCTGAGCGCATTGCAAAGAAATGATTTCCAGGCACCTTTCACGACTTCGTCGTTCAAGTGCTCGACACATCCCTGTGCCTCGTCGCTTCGCGACCATCCTTCGGATGTCAAAATTCGTTCCTGACGAATTTTTCCGCCCCTGGGCACCATCCCTTTTTAATGCACTCTAACTCATTTCAATTTAATTCCAGATTTTTTGCTAATTACAGTTGTTGTTTTAGCCTTGCTGAGCGCATTGCAAAGAAATGATTTCCAGGCACCTTTCAAGACTTCGTCGTTCAAGTGCTCGACACATCCCTGTGCTTCGTCGCTTCGCGACCATCCTTCGGATGTCAAAATTCGTTCCTGACGAATTTTTCCGCCCCTGGCACCATCCCATTTTTAATGCACTCTAACTCATTTAAATTTAATTCCAAATTTTGGATCTACCCACTTAACGGGGGATCAGCATTCATCTCGTTCTGTTAATTCGTAAATTACCTTGATGTAATCAATAGCAGTTGATTTCCACCAACGAGGTTTAAACCTTCCATAGTGGCGGCTTCCAGCTTGACGTCCACTTGTCTCGCGTTCGGACCTGAAACAGGTCCAGGTATTCCCTGTTTCCGGGCGGTCCTCACCCATCCACAACGGGTCGTCACTCTTATTCTCTAATTTTCAAAATTTCTGAAACCACAATCACGTCTGCATTAATGACCTGTTTTTTAGCAAGTTTCGGGTCGGCTGCTAATCAGCTGTCTCTGTACACTTATGATGAATAACATACAGTGTGGGGCGCACATGATTAAGTTGACTGATAAAGTGGTTATTATTACGGGGGCAAGTTCTGGTATTGGCCTCGCGTCTGCCAAACTATTTGCCAATGCGGGTGCTAAAATTGTCATTGCCGCCCGCAGAGAATCTATTCTGCAAGACGTTGCAAAAGACATAGCGCAACAGGGTGGGGAGGTCAGAGTGATGGCTGGTGATGTCTGTTCCGAGCAGTATCATCGCAATCTGGTGGAATTCACGTTAGCGGAATTTGGCCGGCTGGATGTTGCATTTAACAATGCCGGCGCGCTGGGGAAGCCTGGTCCAGTAACTGAAATGTCGTTAGATGATTGGCATACATTGATGCAAACAAATTTAACAAGTGGTTTTCTCGCGGCAAAGTATCAAATCCCGGCGATGCTTCGCAATCAATCCGGCTCGTTAATTTTTACTTCATCATTTGTCGGGTTTACCACAGGCTTTCCACTGCAATCTGCTTACGCGGCGAGTAAAGCGGGATTAATAGGGCTGACAAAGGCGTTAGCGACTGAATTTGGTAGCCAGGGAATTCGGGTAAACGCCCTTTTACCTGGTGGTACTAATACTGATATGGCCAGAGAGTTTGGTGATAGTGAAGAAGTGCAAACATTTGTCAAAAACATACATGCCCTGAAAAGAATCGCTGCACCGGAAGAAATCGCACAGTCTGCGCTGTATTTGGCCTCTGATATGTCTGGTTTTACAACCGGTTCCGCTATGCTGGTCGATGGCGGTGTATCGGTTTGTAAAACATAGCAAAGTGGAGTGGTGTCCTGATGCTGGAACAAAAACAAATTGACTATGAAAGGATAGAAAACGCTATTCATTTTATTCGTGAGAATTTCAAGGAGCAGCCCTCGTTGGCGTTAATTGCAAACGCTGTAAACCTCAGTCCGTTCCACTTTCAACGGATGTTCAGTGAATGGGTTGGCGTTAGTCCCAAGAAATTTATGCAATATATTAGTTTGGATTACGCCAAAACGTTGCTCAATAATCGTTTGACACTGCTTGATGCCGCATATGAAACCGGGTTGTCTGGTTCGAGTCGCTTGCACGATCTTTTTGTCAATATAGAGGCAATGACGCCGGGTGAATTTAAAAGTGGCGGTGCAAATTTAATCTTAAATTATTGTTTTGCTATTAGTCCTTTCGGCAAAGTGCTGGTTGCATCAACGCCTAAAGGAGTATGTCACATGTCCTTTGAGGAAAACGAAGAAAAGGCATTAAGTGAACTGAATGCCCGCTTCCCTAATGCCGAACTGCATCAAATTAATGACAAATTTCAACAGGACGCACTGCTTATTTTCCAAAAAGACTGGCGCCAAATGGCACAAATAAAGTTACATCTTGCCGGTACCCCTTTTCAGTTAAAAGTGTGGGAGAGTTTGCTGAAAATCCCGATGGGAAAGCTCTGCTCTTATAGCGATATAGCCAGAAACCTGAGTAAACCAAAAGCTTCTCGTGCTGTGGGCTCTGCCATTGGAAATAATCCAGTGGCGTTTTTAATTCCATGTCACCGGGTCATCCAAAGTGGCGGTCAAATTGGTGGGTATAAATGGGGGAACAACAAGAAAACGGCGATCATCGGCTGGGAGGCTGCACGAACAGCCCAATCAAATGACTGACTTAGCCAATCGCATCGCTAAAATCAACTGGCAGAACATCAGGGATGAAATGCATCGGGTTGGTTACGCAATTGTGCCGGGATTTTTCAGCCAGCAACAATGTGTAAGTCTGATCAATTTGTTTGAGAATGATGACCTCTATCGCAAAACTGTCCATATGGAACGCCATCGTTTTGGCATGGGAACCTACCGGTACTGGGATTATCCATTACCCGATATAGTCAGCATCATGCGGGAGAAACTGTATCCTGTACTGGTTCCAGTTGCCAATTTGTGGATGGCGCAGTTGCAGCTTGAGACACGATTTCCCGATACCTATCAGGAGTTACAGGCGCAATGTCAATTAGCCGGCCAACAGAAACCGACACCATTGATTTTAAAATATGGTCAGGGCGGATTTAATACGTTGCACCAGGATTTATACGGTGAGGTCTATTTCCCAATTCAGGTTGCATGTTTTCTGAACGAGCCAGAAAAGGACTACACAGGTGGTGAATTTGTTTTGACAGAACAAATTCCCAGAGCTCAATCCAGGGCAATTGTACTCAAGCCAAAATGCGGTGATGCGCTATTTTTTACTACAAAATTTCGGCCCGTCCAGGGTACAAAAGGGTATTACCGGGCCCATATGCGCCATGGTGTCAGTCAGGTGCTGAGTGGCCACCGCTACACCATGGGCGTCATCTTTCACGATGCAGTAAATTGACTTGTGGCTTACCTCGAACATAGGCAAGTAACCTTTGGACGCATGCGGCAAGGCGGTTTGTGGTTCAATAAATCTTTGATTAATAATACACAAATGGTAAAGCATGCTACCAATTTATGTATTGGAATCTGTTTCTTATCGAGACTGTGTCAGCAAAGATGAAATCGATGTGAACGGGAAACGTCAGAATGGCGATAACAGAGTAGTGGACAGCAGTGCTTAACCGCCGCCCGGCGTGGTGTTAATTTAAGCAGTTTTGAACTGTACTTGTGATAATGAAAACTATTATCAATTGGGTGGTGTTTTTTTTGCCTTTGTAAAAATGAAAAATCCTTTAAAAACAACGTAATAGATTGATTTGCTGGATCATAAATTCGCTGAATGATGCGCATTAGTCTAATGCTTACTCACGGGCTAAAAATCAGGTATCCTATGCGCCATCTTTTTAACTTATCTCCATGAGTTTTTTTAATGAGCTTGTATTCCGAATATTCCAAAGAAATCGAAACCCGTAAACAGGAACTTGGCCTGCATCCTAAGCCGATTGACAGTGCTGAATTACTGGCGGAAATTATTGACCAAATCAAAGATGCTGCGCATCCGGATCGCGACGATTCACTGCAATTTTTGATTTACAATACACTGCCAGGTACAACAAGTGCTGCGGGTGTAAAAGCGAAATTTTTGAAAGAAATCATTCTTGGAGAGGTTGATGTTCAGGAAATAACTCCCGAATTCGCCTTTGAATTATTGTCACACATGAAAGGCGGCCCTTCTATCGAAGTGCTTTTGGACCTTGCGTTAAGTGACGATCTTAGCGTTGCCAAACCTGCGGCAGAAGTATTAAAAACCCAGGTGTTTTTGTACGAAGCCGATACTGAACGATTGGAAACCGCTTATAAAGCGGGCAATGAAATCGTCAAGGATATACTGGAAAGTTACGCTAAAGCAGAATTTTTTACTAAGTTGCCAGACATTGATGAGAAGATTGATGTCGTGACTTACATTGCCGCGGAAGGTGATATCTCAACAGATCTTCTGTCACCCGGTAATCAAGCCCACTCTCGTTCAGACCGTGAATTACACGGCAAATGTATGATTTCTCCGGAAGCACAAGCCGAAATTCAGGAACTGCAAAAACAACACCCTGATAAAAAAGTGATGTTGATCGCTGAAAAAGGCACCATGGGCGTTGGTTCTTCCAGAATGTCAGGGGTAAATAACGTGGCTCTTTGGGCCGGTAAACAGGCCAGCCCCTATGTGCCCTTTGTGAATATTGCCCCTGTCGTGGCAGGCACAAATGGTATTTCCCCTATCTTTTTAACCACTGTTGGTGTAACCGGCGGTATCGGCATTGACCTGAAAAACTGGGTCAAAAAACTGGATGACAATGGCAAGCCGGTACTGGACGCCAATGGCGATCCGATCCTGGAAGAAGTCTATTCGGTAGCCACCGGTACAACGCTGACAATCAACACTAAAGAGAAAAAACTCTACAGCGGCGACAAAGAGCTGGTGGATATTTCTTCTTCGTTTACGCCCCAAAAAGTCGAGTTTATGAAGGCTGGTGGCTCTTATGCCATTGTCTTTGGTAAAAAGCTACAAACCTTTGCGGCAGAAACTCTGGGCGTAGAGCCGCCGATGGTGTTTGCACCCTCTAAAGAAATTTCCAATCCGGGACAAGGGCTTACCGCCGTTGAGAAAATTTTCAACAAAAATGCGGTGGGTGTGCTGTCTGAGGAAGCCCTGCACGCTGGTTCAGATGTACGGGTCAGAGTCAACATTGTTGGCTCCCAGGATACCACCGGACTGATGACTTCTCAGGAACTGGAAGCCATGGCGGCTACTGTTATATCTCCGAGCGTTGACGGAGCCTATCAGTCAGGCTGTCACACTGCGTCTGTTTGGGATAAAAAGGCGCAGGCAAATATTCCTAAATTAATGAAGTTCATGAACAAGTTCGGTCTGATCACTGCGCGTGATCCTAAGGGTGTTTACCACGCCATGACCGATGTAATCCACAAGGTACTGAATGATATCACTGTGGATGACTGGGCTATTATCATCGGTGGTGACTCCCATACCCGAATGTCAAAAGGTGTAGCGTTTGGTGCCGACTCGGGTACGGTTGCGCTGGCACTGGCCACTGGCGAAGCTACCATGCCAATCCCGGAATCTGTCAAGGTAACCTTTAAAGGTGAAATGAAAGATCACATGGATTTCCGTGATGTTGTACATGCTACTCAGGCACAGATGTTAAAGCAGTATGGTGAGAACGTGTTCCAGGGACGCGTTATTGAAGTACATATCGGAACCTTACTTGCTGACCAGGCGTTTACCTTTACTGACTGGACTGCAGAAATGAAGGCTAAAGCGTCAATCTGTATTTCAGAAGATGACACCCTTATTGCCTCACTAGAGCTGGCCAAGAGCCGTATCCAAATCATGATCAACAAGGGCATGGAAAACGAAGCCGGAACGCTTAATCACCTAATTTCACTGGCTGATAAACGCATCGCAGAAATTAAGTCAGGTGAAAACCCGGCGCTGGCACCTGATGAAAGCGCCAAATACTTCGCTGAAGTAGTGGTAGATTTGGATCAGATTGATGAGCCAATGATTGCTGATCCGGATGTTAACAACGAGGATGTATCCAAGCGTTATACCCACGATACCATCAGACCAATCTCCTACTATGGCGGTGTTAAGCAGGTAGATTTGGGCTTTGTTGGTTCTTGTATGGTTCACAAAGGGGATATGAAGATCATTTCCCAAATGCTGAAAAACCTGGAAGACCAAAATGGTAGCGTAGAATTCAAAGCACCATTGGTGATTGCGCCACCTACCTATAATATCGTGGACGAGTTAAAAGCCGAAGGCGACTGGGAACTGCTTAAGAAATACTCCGGCTTTGAGTTTGATGATGCGAAACCAAAAGAAGCGGCGCGAACTCAATATGAGAATATCATGTACCTTGAGCGTCCCGGATGTAACCTTTGTATGGGTAACCAGGAAAAAGCGGAAAAAGGCGACACTGTGCTGGCGACATCAACCCGTTTGTTCCAGGGCAGGGTAGTAGAAGACACTGAAGAGAAGAAAGGCGAGTCGCTGCTTGCTTCAACACCTGTGGTGGTCTTGTCGACTATTCTGGGGCGTACTCCCAGTATTGAGGAATACAAAAATGCAGTCAGAGGGATTAAATTGACTGATTTTGCGCCGCCGGTTGAAGAACTCAGTGCTAAGCCTAAGTTTCAGCCTGATGTACCGGTAAAGGTTATTGACCAAAACGCGGTGTAATTACACCGCAGTTATCGGTTTATCATAATGATTAATTCGGTAGCCACTGCGGATTTGCTGCATGGGTTACCGGATTATATTCTGCCCCCGTGTTAGCGGTCATGATGACCACTAACTACTGTGCTCCTCATTCAATGCCTGACGTCAATCCGGAACCTTAATATTCAGGTTGTCTTTGAAGGCGGTATCGGGATCTGCACCATATCGACGACCTTTATCCAAGGCGTTTATAGCGGTTAATTCGTTGTCGTCCAGCTCAAAGCCCCCAGGCCTTAAATTACTTTCAATGTTTTTCAACGTTTCCGATTTTGGAATAATGATCCGCCCTTGTTGCAGGTCCCATTTCAGGATGACTTGCGCGCTGGACACGCCATGGTTTTTAGCAATTTTCTGAATAACGCTATCTGACACCGGTTTTTCTTCAACCGCGACACCACTCCAACTGCCTGATCCCAAAGGTGACCAGCAAGACACCACTATTCCTTGTGATTCACAGTAGCGGGTCAGATCGCGTTGTTGCAGGTAGGGGTGAACTTCAAGTTGGTTGTACACCGGTTTTACCTCAGCAAAGCTCAGAATCTGTTCTATATCCGATTGTCTGAAATTTGATAACCCTAAGGAACGAAGGTAGCCATCAGCCTGTAACTGCTCCATTGCTTGCCAGGTAGGTTGTGTCATAGTCGGGTTGGGCCAATGCACCAGATAGAGGTCAACGTAGTCCAGTTGCAATCGCTCCAGTGAACGATGCAAAGCCGCGCTGGTTTGTTGGCGACCTTGCTCGCTATCCCAAACTTTAGTGGTGACAAAGAATGCTTCGCGCGGTATGCCGGATTCTTTTATCGCTTGTCCGACACTGCGTTCATTGCCATATACCGAAGCGGTATCGATATGGCGATAGCCAGCTTCAATGGCACTTAATACAACATCTTTAACATAAGCATCATCCTGTTGCCACTGACCGATTGCGGCAGTGCCAAAACCAATTTGAGGAATGGTCAATCCATTATTAAATTGTATCGATGGGGTTGTCATAAATTCTCCGTTAGGCAATTTTTGTCATTTCCTGCAATTCAAAATTGATGATTGCACCTGAGATTTTCTTGTTAAAAGCAGTTATTGCTTCATTTTGCATATGTGTTTGCCATGCTTCGCGATTGCTCCAAAGTTCAATGAAGGTGAATCGGTTGCTGTGTTCATTGTCCTGGTGCAATTCATATAAAAGGCAACCTGCTTCTTTTCTGGAAGCAGTTACCAGCTCCAACATGGCCTCTTTTACGTCTGCCAGTTTTGCCGGATCAACGGTTGGCCGTGCTATCACTGTTAACATGTTTGTGTTCTCCTGAATTATTTAACCGCTTGCCAATAACCTTCCAATAAGGCCTGAGTTTGAATGGCCAATGCCATACTATGCTGCGCTGCCTTGCCAATGGGATCACGGGCAATACTGGCAAAGTTCTCGATCAGATAAACTGCCTGCGGCTTTTCCGATGAGGTGGATTTGTACTGCCATTCTGCCGGCGTTTGCATTGCCGTGCGCTTAACATACCCAACCTTGTGAGTTGCATCGTTAAACGCAAATCCGGAATGCCAGTCCAATACAAAATCATCCATGTGAATCATGCCAGTCTGTCCCAGTACATCCAGATCCATGACACATACGCCTGCGTTGTATCCAAAGTCGAAAGTACTGGTTTTTCCGTCTTCAAACGCAATATGACCACTACCACGTATAATTGCGCCGGTTTCCGGATCTCGGACCAGGCTGCCACTGACTTTATTGACTGCCGTTTCAGGCTTAAGGTATTCAGTGATCGCTCGCATTGAATACCAGGCCATATCACCGACAGCCCCTGTAGGCTCTTTTGACGGGTCAAAGCGAATGTTGGTTTTATCCATGAACGGAAAAAAGAAACTGCTGCGCAGTGCCTGCGGAGACCCAATCTCCGACTCCAATCCCGTTCCGCTGAGGAACTTGCTGCGCGGATGATGAGTAAAGTGTGTCGCATCCATAAAGGCCACTTTGTTTTGCTTAGCTGCAGCTACAATACGTTCTAATGAGGCCAGGCTGACAAAGGGTTTATCAACCAGTAGGTGCTTTTGTACATTAGCTGCTGCAATTGCAATTTCCTCTTTTACAGATGTAGGTGTCGCCACATATACGGCATCAACTTCACCCGAGGCTAACATTTGCGCGGTACTGGTAAACACCCTGGCAATGTTGTGTTGTGTGGCAAAGGCTTGTGCTGATTCATAGCGGCGACTGGTAACGCCGGCTATGGTGGCATTGCTGGATTGTCGAATGGCGTCAACGATGACACCGGCAATCATGCCGGAACCGATAATTCCAATGTTTAGGTTATTCATACTCTATGTGCTCAAAGTGAAACTGTGGTGCCATTGTGGGATAGTCTTTGATATTCTTGAAATGAATTGTTTTCATATGAGTGATTAAAAAATTGAATGTCTTTGCCCGGGACCTCAATGCGTTGTTGGTGTTCAGCGTGCTTTACGAAGAACGTAATTTAACCCGTGCCGCTGAGCGGTTGGCGTTAAGTCAACCTGCCCTCAGTCACAGGCTGAATAAACTGCGTCAGGAATTCAATGATCCGCTATTTGTGCGGGCTGCTCGTGGCCTGACTGTCACCCCGACTGCCGAAACCTATGCACCATCTGTGCAACGCCTGGTGCGGGAACTGGAAGGTCTGTATCAGGAACTCGGGCAGAGTGACTTCCTGCAAAGCACAGATAAAGTAACCCTGTATTCCACCGATCTGGTGGAACATATCCTGATATCTGAATTGTTGGGGCGAACCCGTCAGGAAGCCCCAAACCTGCAAGTTGCATTGCGTGACACGCACGGAAAGCTGCCAAAAGAAGCGTTGCAAAATGGCCAATGTGATATTGCGATCGCAGGATTTTTCAATGATATTCCCGGTGGGTTTTATCAACAATTTTTGTGTTCTCATGCGTTTGTTGTACTCGCTCACAAAGAAAACCCCAGGATAAAAGCCGGGCTCAATCTGGAAGAGTATATTGCCTGTCAGCACGTTATTGTCACCTTAAGTGGCGCGTTGGAGGGTAAAGTGGATGAGATCCTGAAAGGCCTGGGCAAAACGCGTAAGGTGCTTGCCGGATATTCAAGTTTCCTGGCGCCACTGGATTTACTTGCGCAACAAAAAGACTTGTTGTTTACCTGTGTTAAACCGGTTGCCGATATCGCTGTTAAGCGCAACAACAACTTTGTTTATTATGATTGTCCGATTGCGCTGGCGAAAGTGGATTACGTGCAGATTTGGCATGAGCGTACTCACCAGGACCCACTGCGCAAATGGTTGAGATCCGTGATCAAACACATAATGACACCGCCATAATCCGGTTTTTACACAGCAGACTTTTCCTGGACTATGGTGGAGGATAAAAACAGGTCGATAAACTCTGAAGCCTTAATTGCGACCGCCCGGTTATTGGTTTTCCGGGATTGCTGCACAATCTCTGTGGCCCGGGTCAATATGGCATTTTGCCAATCGCAATTGCTTTTGAGTGAAAACATGGTGGCATCGGTAATATTGCTGAGTGCTTTTAATGCGCCATCCAGACCGGAACCGTTGCCCCACTTGTCACCAATGCGTCCCTGGCTGTGTTGTCTGGCGGCAGACAAACTGTGGTTGAGTTGTGCTACTTTGGGACGCCAGGCCAGTAACCTGATGTGGTAATCCCAATCCTGAAACATACTGATAGCAGACCAGAGCCCGGTTTTGATACAGGCTGAACGTCTGAACAATCCCGAATCTGTTCGCCACTGGCTTTTGTTGATAAAGGCAATCACCAGCTCATCATGGCAGGAGTAACTTTTTCGCCCTCCCACGTACACCGGACTTTGCCAGTCCGGCTGCTCAGAAAACTGAATGGTTGGAGACCAGACAAAATCCAGGGCTTCTGCGTTTAACTGTGCCACCTGCTTATTCAGTTTCTCAGGGTGAATGACATCATCAGAATCCAGAAACTGGATAAATTCTCCCCGGCAGAGACGCAATCCTGCGTTGCGGCACAAACTGGCATTGCAGTATTGATGATACTGATAATGGATACGCAATTCTGGGGAACCCCATCGCTTTCTGAATTGCTCCACAACTTCCCGGGTATCATCCTGTGAAGCGTCGTCCATGATGAGTATTTCGATGGGGCGATACGACTGTTGCACCACCGAATCTAAAGTGGCCTGTAGCAACTGTGCCCGGTTGTGAGTGGGGATGATCACGGACACTAAACCGTTGACGTAGTGTGTATTTATCCCGCTTTTTGAGTGGTGCATTGTTCATATTCCTTGATTCGTTGCATTAAATTCTTTTCGAACACCCGGGCAAGTATCGCAATAACTTTTTTGCGATCTCCTGGACTCCAGCAGGCCCGGTTTTCCAGTCCATAGCCTGCGGCCGTTTTATTGGCATCGATGATGTAAAGCTCACCACTCTGCTTACAGCGCATAACGTCCAGCTCACCGAGATCCATGCCGATGGTTTTGCTAAACAGCAACATATTTTGGATTTCCTGTGGACTTAACACGTCCGTGGCAGGCATGGGGGTTAATTTATGTCGCTTGCATTGGCGGATATCGTCGGTGGGGTAATCCCGCTGCGATACATAAACCAGTGGGATCTCGCCCAGAATAACCGGAATGCGATATTCAATTTGAAAACCATTTTCTCTGGTTTCAATGATGCGCTGGTATACCCAATCTTCCTGTATCTCATCCACCGGGCAGTCCACCACAAACCCATGTCTGACAGCATTGCCATCTGGTTTGAATATACACTTGCCTTCATATTTCATTGGGTTTACAAAGGTGGTATGACCGAAAAGTCGGAAAATTGTGTTTTCCACATATTGTTTGCTGATATCGATGCAATCGATATTGATGACAGGTTTGGATTGCGCTATCTCTTTAAGGATGTCAGGGACCTTTAAAAAGGTTTCATCTTCCCATAATACGGCGGCATCAAACGGATTATCCGGTGTTAAGGTTACCGAGTAGTCCAGATGATGGAGTATCACAGCAAGACCATAGGGCTCTTTATCGGGATATGTTGGCGCACAAAATAGTTGCATAGAATTCTCATTGTTATTGGGGGTTCAGTCGAAAAACGTTGCAGCCAACACAGGCATACAAGGTATCCGAATTATTATCGAAAGCCATGTTGCTTATGGCGATAAGGGATGCCGGTAGCTGTTTTGCCGCCAGCGGAGATGACAGCGCGTTACCGGACCAGAAAACAGCCGGTTTGTTTGATCTATTGTCAAAGGCTAAAACTGCTATTTGGGTGCCAGGGCTTGCGCTAATTCGGGTCACACTGGTATCGGCGGGTACAGAATCGATACGTGTGATCAGATGGTTATCCAAAGCAAGGTTAAACAAGCCAACATCGGTTCCCAACCAAAAGTTGCTCTCGTCGACGGAGTAAATAGTCAAAACATGCGCATTCTCAAAATCGGAAAGGTCTTCGCCGCTGAGTTGTAATTCCTCTACATGGCTGGTCGCCAGCCACAGACTGGTCTTTTCTCGTCTTGCAGCGGCAGTATGATCCTGAAATCGGGCTGGGTTTATATTATTAAATGCCACCAGGGTTTGCGCTTGTGGGTTGGTTGCAATGGCGCTGACCGGTCCTGATGGTATTGCCGGGTAAGAATAGGTTTTTTCGGCTTTTTGGGTTTGTTGATTGACCCTGGCCAGTCCACAGCGGGTGCCAACCCAGATACCCTGATTAACCGGGTTGGACAGATCCGTAATATGTCTTGAGGGCAGGCCGTTTATGCGATTCTCTTTGTCAGGTGCAATCGCGACATGGTGTGAATTTAACGCTTCTATGTACAGGCCCTCTTCATCAGAGCCAACCCAAACAAACGGGTTTTCCTCCTGCTGTGCCATAGACAGGAAAGGGCGGTGTGCTACTTCTATGGTAACGGCAACCTTATTGCTGCTTTGTGCTGCGGCAACAGATTCCGGACGGCCGGTTACAATCCAGGGGGAATTTACGGCAAATTCTGTCGCAAAGTGCTGGGCACCCGCTGTGAAATTCTGCAGGTAGCCGGCCCCTTTTCCACGCAGTGATAACCAGAATACCCCGCCTCCCTGCGATGCAATCCACAGGTCGCCTTGCTCGTCGAAGGCCAGTGAGGTTAAGGGATCGGCACCAAAATCGTTGATTGCAAGCTGTTCTGTGGATAAACCATTCAGGCGATACAGTGTGCCGGTACTGTCTGCAATCCAAACATTATTATCTGCAATTGCGATAGAACTAACTTCTGTGGTGAGTGTGGCGATTGTTGCAAACTGCTGACCACCCCGTCGTCGGTAGCAAAGTCCTTTGTCTGTGCCGACCCAGGCTGTTCCCTCTGAGTCCACTGCGATTGCTGTGACGTTTTGCGATGGCAGACCATTGTCTTTGCTGTACTGAATCCAATGATCGCGGGACTCTTGTTGAAACAGCCCATTGTTCGTTGCTATCCAAAGATTGTCAGTCTGATCAGAATAAATCGCTGATATTGATTTTTGGGCAAACTCGGAGCCATGAATTGCCGCTATGCTTTGCGCTGACTCCGACCAGCAACAAAGGCCTTTGTCGGTGCCAATGTATAGTTTTTTGTCTGCTTTGTTCGCAAGCAAAGCCGTTACGTTGTTACTGGTTAATCCGTTATCTTTTGTGTAGAAACGCCATGTTTGGGTGTCGATGTTGTAATGTATAAGTCCACCATACGCACCAACCCAGACTTCATTTTCCCGCAATTGCGCAAGACACTGCACATTGTTGTTTGGCAGGTTGTCGGCACTACTGAGAGTCAACCATTCGCCATTTTCAAGATTGTAGCGACTGATTGCTCCCCAGGTACCAATCCAAACGTGTTTAGTGCCACTTTTAATCACTGACATGGTGTAGGTGTCAGCGAATTCAGACGGTGTTGTATAGGTTTGCCAGGTTTGCTGCCCCGGGGTGTAGCGACTGACACCGCCCCCCCAGGTCGCAATCCAGAGGGTGTTCCTGGAATCCTGAAAAAGCCCCCAAACCATGTTGTCAGTTAACCCATCTGCTTGCGTTAACGTCAGGAAAGCACTGGCTCCTGTCGCGTAGTTGCTGTCACCGAGGAACTTGCTAATGCCGTTTCGGGTTCCGGCCCACAGTCCACCCGTTTCAGACCATGAAAGCGTTTGTACCGTATCAGAACCTAAACCGGACTGGGTATTGAACGTTTGCCAGTGTTCATCATGACTGTAATAACAAATTAATCCCTGATTGGTGGCAAACCAAACCTTGTTATCCCGGTCGCTGGTAATGGCGTTGATGGAGGTGTTTTTCAGGTAGTGGACCCATTGTTGACTGGCAGATTCATAACAGGAAACCCCCTGGGTGGTACCGGCCCATATGTTGCCGAATTGGTCCTGATGCAATGCATTAATATTATTGCCGGTTAAACCATTTTGGGTGTTGTAGATGGTCCAGTCTTCGGATGACAGGCGGGACAAGTCGGCCCCGTTCGCCAGCACTGCGATACCACCGCCGTTAGTGCCAAACCAAATATTTTGGTGGGCATCCTCCAGCAGTGACCAGACGGCATTATCAGGCAACCCGTCCGACACAAACAGACTGGTCCAGGTCCTGGTTGCAGGGCAGTAGCAACTGGAGCCGTCTGCCGTGCCAAACCAAATCCTGTTGCGCCGGGTTTTTAACATGGCGCGAATATCGGGATTCGCCAACCCATCAACTTCAGTGAATGTTTGCCAGCGATGTAAGTCAGGTTGAAAATAGCTGACACCACTGCCGGATGTTGCTATGTAAAATCCGTTGTGTTCATCTTCCAGTACAGCGGTTGCTTTCGCGTTAGCAATACCGGCAGCAAAAAACTGAATATCAATGGGCGTGGCATTCATCATAGTAGACCTACTTCATCGACTGTTGTAGCGATGTCGCTTTGCGATTCATCAGATCGTCGTAATAGGCTTCTCGCTCTTTTTGGGTCAAATCTGACGAAGCTACGGGGTCTACGAAAAAGCCGTTGCCGCCAATACCAAAACCCAAAAAGCTCATGTCTTGTCCTGCCACCTGTGCATTGCCATGACAACCCATGCAGCCGCCCATGGTCCATTTGGCCGCACCGATAGTGTTGTTTTGCGGTGCCGGAGACACATTAGGACCCGCAGCGCCTTTGTCGTTGCCGGGTAAAGCGCGGTTGTTGGTAAAGGTTTCCTGATTACTTTCGTTTGGATTCACCACAGTTCCTGTGAACAATTGCAGGCCCGGTTGGCTACTTTCTACTACGATATTGGCCAGATAGTAATCAAGCGGCACAGTGCCATTGTTGTCTGGATAACTGGTTGGAACGGCTTGTACGCCTTTAAGGCGATAGTTGCGCCAGACCGAATCTGCAGGCATCAGCGCTGCCACCTGATTGTTCACGTCATTCACTTCTGAGCTGATGGTTTTTAAACGCTTCACCGGAAATCTGGAATCGTCGGCTGCGCCTGCTGCAGGTAAAGTATAATCTGTGCGCACGTTAGCCGCACCAGATTGTCCAGAGGCGTTCACTGAGTAGGCACCATAGGCATTGGTTTGTGCAGGTGAGTCGTCACCGTAGGCTAGAGTTGTATACGACAAATCAATTTCCGGATCGATGATTTTACCTTCTGAAGTCACCACTGCATCCACATGTTCAAAGGTGGTAAAGATAAAGGTTTGGTAATTGTTGGTTTTCTGAATGATGTGCAATGCGATTAGCGCAAACTTATCGGTGACAGGTGCATAATCTTCAGCGTTACCCATGTAATAAGTGGCTTCCACCTGGTGGAACTTAGTGGGGTCGACATTTTTCATATCACTGACCCGGCGCCAGGCAGATTTCACCTCTATCGTGGAAACTGTACTGGCCTGATCACCGGTGACAACCGGGTGTGGAAATTCCAGGCTGGATGGCGCAAATCGTGGCGCGTTGATATCCCAGACGTAATTCAGTTCTACATCGTTGACTTTGGCCATAAACAACACCGGGAAATCCGGATCATTGCCGTGGCTGTAGTACAGCATGTTTTGGCTAACCTGATTATTTTCATCCAGGTTGACATAATTTGCGCCTGTGATGACCTTTTGTGTCGCAGTTCTGTTGTTATTGCTTTCACCCAAATAATAGTAATACGTGGGCGTTTGATTTGCGGGAGAATTCGGTTTGGTACCATCTGCCTTGTAATAAGGAAACGCTTCTGCTCTGTGATAAAAGCTCTGCCATACTGTGGGGTTGGCTTGCGGTTGATAGCCGTCAGTATCATTGAAGTTTCGTGTGGCGTCGGGTTTAGTCCTGCCTGCGCCGCTTTGCAGTGTTGCCGTGGTTGGCTGGTTTGCGGCGATAAATAACCGCCAGGCGTGATTAGCTAATTGGGTTTGACTGGCATTGGCCACCAGTTCATTGGGAAACTGATAGCCGTTGAGGGTTAATTCTGAGGCGGTAATGGCACTGCCATCGTCGACACCACCTTTTCCATTGTAACCTGCGTATGCAGAGCCAGCGGCTAACGCGGCACTTAAAATTGATACGCTCAATATCCTGATTGACGTCTGTTTCATTTCATTCACCTGTAGTGGGTTGCTAAAAGTTCTACTGTTTTGTGTTACGTGCTTCGAGTGGCTGTAATGCTTCGAATATGTGGCTTACGTTCGTTGCGATTTGGTCCTTACCTGAGTTATGACAAGAGAAACAATTGGCGTGAAATACCGCACCATCGATATTATTTTGATACTGGAAAAAGGTTTCCATTGTTGTATTTGCCAGAAATAGGGAACCGCGGAAGTAGGTATCTGTTGGATCATTATGGGCACTGGGTGGGAACATATCCGGATACCCGGTTGGGATTTGACCTTTTGCCGACCAGATACCGCCCACCTGCAGGTAATTACCCCGCAGATCGCCTTTGGCCAGTTTCGACAGAATGGATTTATTGATGGACACCAGATCGGTGTTGTTTTCCAGCCCCCTGTGTCAGGATAGTTGTCGCCTCAGTTTTTCGTATTGTTAGACAGGGGGTGGATGACAGGTTTGAGTGAAAC
>NZ_JBVTQY010000044.1:0-37170 GCF_055755215.1 Planctobacterium sp. R6 | reverse complement strand
GATTCGACACCCATACCTTAAACTGGTAACTCTCTCTTTTAAAAGGGAAATGTCAGATTAGATTGGAACTTCTATAACTCACGCAATCTTGTCCATCTATTAATGACCCCCTCTTGTTTAAGGGTTTTAGCAAAACAGACCCCTTTAATTCGTATAATTTACTTTTACCCCTAAGGCTAGCCAATAACCCCTTGATTCCCTCTTCCCACCTTTTCCATTAAGATCCCGGCAGATAAATCATTTCACTAAGAGAAATTAAATGGACTGGCTCTGGTCTTTAAATTCTGAACTATCCAACTGGTTTTGGTCGTATCGCAACGTCATTGTGACGTCTTGGGTGGCGGTGTTGTTGGTGCTTTATGGCGATAATATTAATAAGACTCTGAAGCGTCTGATGCGCCCCTACCATTATGTTGTGCGAATATTAGCATTTGTGGTGCTCTGTTCAGTGGGTTACGGCGTTCTGGCCAATTATGGGGAAGTACTGATTAACCATACTTTGCAATTGTCCGAGCGTCGCTGGTTCGCGGTGATAGTAATAGGCACTTATTTTGTATTGGGCGGCTTGGCGGAAAGTAAACATCAGGCCTGATACCGTTAATTTGCATTGTTGTGCCTGATTACGCCATTAACTCGGCCTAATCAGGTATACTGTTTGCACATCACATTCACCTTTACAATTTCCCATGCTGTTAAATGACATTTTACGCCGTCTTCGTTTTGCCCTGAGTCTGGATAACAAGGCTACCATCAGCATTTTTAAGCTGGTGGACCATGATCTGGATGAAGACTATCTGATGAATATGATGAAAAAAGAAGATGAGTCTGGCTTTTTACCCTGTCGGGATAAAACCTTGTGTTTATTTCTGGATGGTTTAATTGTTAAAAACCGCGGTAAGCAGGAAGGTGGGCCACCGCCGGGGCTGGAAGGCGGTCAGCGCCTTAGCAACAATGATATCCTGCGCAAGATTAAAATCGCTCAGTCTTACCAGCAGGAAGATATGATGAAAATCTTGCAACTGGCGGAATTTCGAATCGGCAAAAGTGAGTTAAGTGCCCTGTTCAGAAAACCTGAACATCGCAGTTATCGTGCCTGCGGTGATCAGTTATTGCGTAACTTTTTACAGGGCATGGTGAAGAAACATCGCCCGGATGCGAGTGCCAATACTCCATGGGGGAATGGGCGCTGAGAGTTTCTTCGAAGTAACTAATCAAACTACCAAGACTGGCATATTGAAAAACAGCTCAATGCCAGTCTTGATTATTCCCATACTTTGGCCCTTTTTTACAATTACGCTCCCTTTTAATTTGCTTTCCTACAACAGCTGATACTATTCTGTTGGGTATAAAATATACTCTATAAGTGAAAGGGATTTTGATGGCCAAGTTTTTAAACACCAGCGCAACAAACTACTACCTGGAAGAGTTGATAAAGGGAGCATCAGAGAGGCTTATTCTGATTAGCCCATTGTTGAAATTGAATGATCAGATAAGGGAGTTATTTTAAAGGTTGAAGATTAGCCTTTAATGGTGATTCAGAGTTTGAAAAAGCATTGTGTGTATGAGGAATACACGTTTTGATGAAAGGATTTAAATTGATTAGTAAAAAGACTGGCTCTTTAGTGGTCCTTTCTGTTGTGATTTTGGCCACTGTGCTCATGGTATTCAGATTGTCTAACTACGACGAAACTGATGTCGATGTAGTGCAAAGCAAACCTACTGATGTGCTCTTGGTGGACAGTGCTTCCAATGATGCTGACATCGCAATATATAACACAGATAAAGTCGAAACAGTTAAAGAGGGAACTAGCGCAAATCCTTCAGTTCAGGGGGAAATTATGGATTTAGGCGAATTTTTGGCGCTTTATGGTCCTAAAAAAGAACCTGAAAAAACCGATATGTCAGACGAGGAGTTGTTAGATTTCGCTCAGAGTGAGATTGATAGCTTAAACGCACTAAATGGCTCAAGCTTAAGGGCTGACAGATACTCTATAGAACAGTTGGTTTTAATTGGTAAGTTTATGAAAGGGTTACCTCTATCTGAAGATAAGCTGGCTGACTTACTGCCGTTTTATCTGGATTTCAACCTTAGAATTCATGTAGAAGATATGCGGATAGAAAAACGTGAAAACGGTGTTTATGTTGGTAAAGAAGAATGGATAGCAGCTCACGGATATCAAGATGATATAGCTTATTGGGAGAGTCTGGTATCAGAAGGGGACATATATGCCACCAGATTGTTAGGGAACTTTTATAATCATGCCAATTATGTTGATAAAGTAATTCAGATTTATGAAGAGGGTTTGTTAAAAAGCAAAAGAGGTGAACATGATGCAGCTATTGCAAGAGCTTTGGCAGGTCTTTATCAAATTAATGACGAATATACCGCTGCCGTTTATTACCTGATGTCTAAGGAACATATGGGAAGCAACTATATTTTTTATGAAATGGAAGAGCTTGTAAAAAAATTCGATAGGAATGAATTGCTGGAAGAGGCTCGCAAAAAATACGAGCAATTGGAAATATTCAATCAATAAGACAACTAACAAAACCAACAAGACAGGTATACAAAAAAAAATTTGTATGCCCGTCTTGTATAGATCTGCGTTAAGTCCCTTTGCTCAGCGGTTTTAATTTAGCTGAGCTTTTGCCGAAAACACGCATTACCCCTGACAGGCGGCGTGGTTCATTCGGGCTATCCATTCACGCACCAGCTCCACACCTTCCTGATGAATGGTGGCTCTGCCCAGTTCTGGCATTTTATGTCTGGGGTCTGTGGTATTGACTCTGAACAATAGATACGATTCATCAGGATTGCCGGGTACAACATCGTAGGTGTAGTTTTGATGACCACCTGCCACAGGTACCTTACAAATGCCAAATTTGGTGACGTCGTCGGCGATGGCGCGTTGATATTCCAACTGCAGGCCGCTGGCACCTGCTGCACCTGCGCCTTCCTGGCGGTGGCAATGGGCGCAGTTAACATCTAAGTAGGCCTTGGTTAAGTCGGCTACCTGTGCATCTTCCAGGGCACTTACATCAACTGAATCATTAAACGCCATCGGATTTTCTATATCAGAGAAGTCAGGTAAACCGTCCAGCAAACCGTTGTCAGCCAGGTAGCTGAGCTGATTTTGAATACCTGAAGCATATTCATGATCCCTATTTAAAAAGCGCGCTTTCGGGCCAATAGGCACTATCTGAGCGTCATTGGCATCTGATTTGGCGTGACAACTGGTGCACGATGCGGCCTTAGGTACCACATAGGTAAACTCAAGATCATTGCCTTTGTGAGTGACCTGCATGTTGTCTACCCGTTTTCCGGCAATGGCTAAGGTGGCGTCTGATGCATCCGCCCAGTAGTAAGGCAATGCTACCCAGCCTTCGGTGCGATGGATCAATAAGCGGGTTTCGATGATGGTTTCCTGGCCGTCGCGCTCGCTGGTATCAGCGGGCATGGCGAAGGTTTTGGTGATCACAGTTCCCACCGGAAAGTTAAACACTTCCGATTGGGTGTACGTCATCTTGCTGTTTTCAGGCAAAAAGATGAAGCGATACTTGCTGGCATAATCAGTAAACAAGGCGGTAGAAAGCTCATAGAGTATGCCGTTTTCATTAGGCTGTGCCGTGGGGTCCTGGGCATTTTGGAACAAGTTGTAGTCGGATAGTCGACTGCAATTGTGGTTCATTAATGCATCCCAGTTGATGCCATTGGCACTGGTTTCACAATCTCCGGTTGAGCCTGTGTTATTGTCCTGATTGTCTCCAATGCCATCACCATCTGAGTCATACCATTCAGTGGGATCATGGGGAAACGCATCGCTATTATCGCCAACGCTGTCGCCGTCAGAATCCGCGGTTTCAGCGGGGTCATAGGGAAAGGCATCGCCGTTATCACCCACACCATCATTATCCTGGTCCGCCCATTCATTGGGATCGTCAGGGAAGGCGTCGGCGTTGTCGCCAACCGCATCGCCATCACGGTTAGAGGTTTCAGTTGGGTCGCGGGGGAACGCATCTGATGTATTAGGTACACCATCTCCGTCGCTGTCCAGGGGCGCAGCAACAGAGTCGCTATCTCCGCAACCCGTTAATGCCAGCAGCAGTAACATGCTGGTAACGATAGGTAATAGTTTAGATTTCATGATCTGTTCACCACATTAGAAGGAGCAAGCCGGCTCTGCTAAATCATCGCCTTTGCAGCCAAAGGCTTTGTTGTCAAAGGTGGCTACTGCGGCTGCCATCCGCGTTTGAGTACAGTACAAACGCGCGGTATTGCCGTGAAAATTCTCAGTGATGAACAATGGCGGCGGTAAGTCGCCCGATGTTGGAACCCACAAACCACCTGCAACTAATGGCACCAGGTCCACTTCATCCGTTGCGAATACCATACCGATATTGGTTTGAGTAAATTCCTGTGCTGATGCAAACGAATTGGTGTCCAGATTGTTATTTACGCAAATGGCATCTTCTGCGGTATAAGGCTGATAACTTACGCCAGCTGCTGCCGCTGCCGGGTTCATCACTGCCAAAATTTGGTCAAAGCCTGACATCATGCCCTGACTGATCACGAATTCTCCGACACCATCGTATAAAATGGCTGGCATGGTTTCGCCAGCTCTGTCGGATATCACACCTAAGGCTGCTAACGAGGTTGACTGAGTGAAGCCGGTGATCATATTGACATCGGGTAATAATGGCGTAATGACCTGTTCCAGCAATGCGCCACGCGGATTGGCACCGGAACGCTCAATTTCATTGTCGTGCACGTAAATGTTTTTGATGTAAGGCGACCAGCCGTCAATCATGGTTTCGACATACGAGCCGTTTTCGCCTTCAGGAAAGGTTGGGGAGGGTGTGTATTTCGCGAAGTCTGAATCCCCTACAAAATAGCTGGTCAGTGCAATGGAAATAGTTTCATTATCTTTAAAGTAGTTGTTGTACATCTCCACATCGGAGGTGGCATAAATTAGTGCGCCAGTGCCTGGCGGAACGATACCCACAGCACCATTGCCCACGTTCTCGGCATTATTGGCAATCACTTCGTTGTTAAAAACGCGAATGTTGCCGCCATAGGCTCTTTCAAGACCTGGTAAATCAAATATCAAAATCCCGCCGGTGTTGCCTATTGCCACATTGTTGTACACATCTGCATAAGATGAGTTTTCTATCTCGATACCTGCAACATTGTTTTTAGCTACATTGTTGCGCACTACAATGTGCTCAGATTGCCCCACGTAAATACCGGCATCCGCAGAGCCATAGGCATAGTTATTTTCCACAATGACGTTAGAGCTTTGCACGGGATAGACGCCATACGCACCATTGTCAGACTCCAAAGGCCCTTCCCAAATAGTACCGGTATAGTTGAAGTGGATGCCGTTAACTTTGCTGGCTTTGATGGCATTTTTAGGGGACTCATACACACTGAAATCACGCACCGTGATGGTATTACCGCCTTCAAAACGGATAGCGTCATCAGACACGCTACCGGAAAAGTCTAATTGTGTTTCATTGATGCCGTAGCCGGTAAGGGTGATGCGATCTGCATCAAAGATGACGATACTGTCATTAACCAGGTAGCGTCCTTTGGGCAAAACCACCGTATCATCTGTTGTTAAACCAAAGGTGGCGGTAACCAGGGCCTCGGTAATATCGGCACCCTCTTGCAGTACCGTGCCCGTTAGTTCGTCATAGACATCTGCCACATAAATGGCATCAGTGGGCATTTCAAAATTACTGGTGGTATATACGCCGCTACCTGAACCAGTATCTGTGCCGGGGGCGCCTGGCACGCCTGGTGAGCCAGGAATACCTTGTGGACCTTGAGGGCCTTGTTCACCGGGGATGCCTTGTGCGCCATCATCACCACTGCAGCCTGCCAGTGTCAGTGTCAGTGCACAGGCAGTGAAAGTAGCAAACAAGGTGTTTCGTGTTCTTAACTCTTTGAATAACATGCGTTATGTCTCCACAAAATGACTTATTGTTTTTAGGATTGTTATTGTTGGATGTCAGCATGGACTGCACCTGTTATGAGATGTCTAAACCATACAAACTTCAAAAGGCAAAAGAGTCGCTCTGTAAGCGCATCAGAAGTTTTAACACCCCGACTATCGAGCCAACTTAATCAAAAGGGGGGAGTTGTGCGATGAAAAGCGATGTGCAATAAAATAAACAACTGTGCAAATCCTTCAAAGCCTATATACCACAGGCGTTACAAAGCGATTGAAGAGTGAGGATTTAGGGCTGTGCAATTTTTAAAATTCAACAATTTGCACGGTTAACATGCTAATTTTTATTAAAAATCTCTTAGGAAAATTTGCTGCACTTAACTTAAAGCAGTGTGCAATTATTGTTTCTCTGGATTGGATTTTTGCGCCCGGAAATCTGTCGGATTCAGACTGTGTACTTCTTTGAATGCGCGATTAAAGGAGCTTAAAGTTCGATAGCCAACATCTAAGGCAATATTCAATATTGGTGCTTCGGGATCACTCCCCAAACGCTCGCTTGCATCGGCGATGCGAAGCTGATTTATATAATCATTGAAGTTCCGATAACCCAGAGTTTGGTTTATTAATGAGCGGGTTTTATATTCTGGTAGTTCCAGTTTTTGCGCTAACATTCTCAGTGTTAATTTTTCCGTGCGATAGAAACCAGCGTTCATGATCTCTCTCAATTTGGTCGCTTCGCCATCCAGCTGAGAAGCGCGTTTTTGCTGTTCCTCAAGCGCCGTTTGCTCGAACCCTGAAACTGCGCCAATCAGCACGCCTTTTCTTCCTCGCAACAGAATTATTGCAACGATGAGTGCGGCCACACTGATCAAAGCGGGCAGCCAATTGCGTTCACCATAACCAAAGTTTAACGTCCAGCTTGCCCAGATCAGTGAAATTCCCACCACTGAAAGGAATGCTCCCCGGAGCTTTCTGCGAGAATCCACTAGATCGTCAGACCAATTAATAATTACCACCCAAATACCGTGCAACATAATCACATATTCAACATAAATGGGTATCTGTTTAGCCACCAGGTAAAGATCACTTGCGTCGGAGATAGAAAATATTCGGGCCATGATTGGCGCGATAAAACTGTAAAAAGCCAGTGCTCCCCATACTGTTTTCACATCAGGTCGACGTGCAAATACAAACTGGCAGAGTAGCCAAAACAGTGCGGGCAAAGCTCCGGTCAGACTTGCCGATAACCATATCCATTGTGCTGGGATAATTCGCTCTGATAAAAATCCCGCTGTGGCTACCAGTAATACAAGAAAGACCCGGGCGGCAGGAATTTTATAGAAATCACGAGTGATTATCACAAAGAGAATAGTCAGTAGGCCTAAGCTAAATCCGGTTAGCAGTATCATGCCTGGTCCTGTTTATTAGTGATATTGGTTTCGGTTATATGCATAACAGATTATCCGAGACAATACCGCTCGCTGGCTCTGGGCGAGTAGCAACTGTTTTGGTGTTGGATGTGGAGTATAAGAGATATTAACGCAATGGACTACTTTTGGTTTCAACAGCGTCCTGGTTTTAACAGCGTCTTGTTTTCAGGAGGGGCCTGGATTCAGAAATGCATCTCAGTGAGTAAACCAGCCACTATTTCTTACCGGGAACGCTGGGGCCTTTGTTAGCTGCCTGTGAGCGCAATACATATTGGCCTTTTAACGAAACACCTTGATGCATGTCCAATGTTAGGGCGCTCTTGTTGGATGTTTCAGTGCGTTTTGCCACATTTACTACGCCCTGTGACGTTGGCCCCATGTAGCCCACAACCCGGTTATGCCTGGGTTTGTCCACTGAATCAATTGCGGCTTTGCGGGCCGTTGTTAAATTGTTCGGGTCAATTGCTGCTTTAAGCTGCCCAAAGTTACCTAGTGGACGTTTCATTATCTTGTCTACTGCGTCTTTGTTAGCATCATACCTTGCTTTGTAGGAGGGATTATTAAGATCTTCTGATAATGCGCCAGCAAAAGTTTCGCTGCGTTTTCCGCCCATCTGGTCCAGGGTATTATCCTGGAATTTTTGCATCAAATTTGCACTGCTTTTGTCCAAATCTTTAGACGTACCACTGTAACAGGAGTTGGCCCGTATCTGACTCACCGAGGGTAAATCCATCTTGTTAAGCATGCGCCCTACGGCATTAGCAGATACTTTTTGGTGCGAGTCAGAATAAATATTGGTGTCTCCTGCAGCACCGTGGCCTTGCACATAAACGATGGGGTGAGAGCGTTTCTTATCCACGCTGCTAAAGTTCATCATGGCATTGTCCTGCGTCGACCAGGATGCCATCTGGGTATAGGTATTGAAGTCGTTTCGGGCTTTCGAGCTTTTTAATTGATCTTGCGGCCCTAGTTTGGCTAACCGTTCATTTGCCATGTTATGAAAGGCACTCCGTTGGTTTTCATCTTTAAACACCGGACGTACCATGGGGATATTCCCCGGAGAGACTTTTTGTCCCATCAGGGCTTTAAGCTGATTCGTATCGTTTTGTAACTGAGATGAATCACCAAACCCTCTTAGGTTGTTCATCATGTTTTTAACATCATCATGAGGCGATACCATATAACGTTGTTGAGGAAGGGGCGCTGATAACTTACCGGATTGAGCCCCACCAAAAGCCCTAATCTGCTGATTCAAGGCGCTGCGGCTATCGCTCACATTGGGCAATGGATTCACGTTTTTTGCCCCACCAAAAGCCTTAATCTGCTGATTTAAAGCGTTGCGGCTATCGCTCACATTGGGCAAAGGATTTACGTTTTTTGCCCCACCAAAAGCCTTAATCTGCTGATTCAAGGCGTTGCGGGTATTGCTTACATTAGGCAAAGGGTTCACATTTCTCGCCCCACCAAAATCCCGAATTTGTTGATTCAAAGCATTGCGAGCCTGACTCACATCTGGCAAGTTTGTACTTCTGGCATTATTCACTGCTGTACTGGTTGTTTGAACCCGCGTTGGATGAGAGTCACCTGGCCCGCTTTTATTCGCCATAATCCGTTGCCGCCGTTGTAAGTTGCGTTTTACTTAAGTGTTGCTGCAATCGCTCGGTTAAAAAACCAGAAGGCGAACTATTGCTTTTCCACTATGAGGATTAAATCCCTCTTACAATATGGTTAGTAAATTACCCAAATGCAAATAAATAAACCATATTTGTATAAAAATCAATCGGTCGTGATTGTCGATGTTGTCGTGTAGTTCAGGCTGGGCAAGGTTTGCATAGCCTTATCGATAGAGGAGTAGCAATTACCTGAAACAATTCAGATATAAATTCAGAGAACCAATCATAAAACCAAGCACATGCCATTCAAATAACAGTGCACAACCTTGCGAAGACGTGATGAGTGCCGTTTAGCAGGGTCACCTCCGCAAAACACTTCTCAAAATTTATTAATTAATATAAAAGTCAGAGGATTTTATAGTCCTAACTATACTTAACTTTATTATCTTGAATTTAAGACGTACCCTGACCAGTAATAGGGGTGCCTAAAGCGCACTGTTTCGCGCATTTTTTCACGAGCGTATGCGAGGGCTATGGCAGGGTCATTGTTGTCAAAATAATTTGTATAAAAATGACGGGTAAATTCCATTGATGCGCGATCACTTACTTTCCATAGTGTAGATATTACCGTCTTAGCTCCGGCATTAATAAATCCTTGAGCTATGCCTAATACTCCAGCTCCGCGGTAATATTTTCCATTAAATGTTTCGCATCCATTTAAAAAAACTAGCTGGTTATTAAAGTGTGCTCGGTTTAGCTCACTTAAAGATAGAAAACCCGTTGCAAATGGTCTATCAGAGTTGACAGGTGAAAGAAATAAACCGATATCGGAACGATTATCAGGGTTAAAATAGTGATGCAAGCTCAGGTGCAAAACATGACTATTTTTACTTGAAAGTAGTTGGGCCTTAGTAGCATCTCTATCTAAAAACGCGGCAAAATATCCGGGGGTTAAGTCCCTTATATTGGATAGTTCTTGTTTTGCCATGGGAAGCTCATCGTTGAAGCTGCTATCGTTAAATTGGATACCGGTCAATTCGGACAAGCTAAAACTACTTCCAATAAACGTCATGTCATTTGCCTTATTGCTGTGTAGAGGGATACCTGCATCGGGCAACCCTCGCAATATGACTTGCTCCTCTGAAAAAAGCAAACTTTCAGGAAATAGATAAAGCTCACTGTCAGGTAGATAATATATCCGTTCGTAGTTTTGTTGGTTATTGAAATTTGGCAGCAATGCTTGTTTAGTTTCAAGGATTTTGCTTTGCGCCTCAGGTGCTCTGGTTGCCAGAGCAATGCTGGAGTTTTTTATTAGGCGCTTTATTACTTGTGCATCTTCGAACCGTTCAAATTGAGTACCATTTTTATCTTTTAAAAATACGCCAGAAATAGTTGGATTAAAAAGGTAGGCAATTAGTGCCTCATCATCCTTTTTGAACCGTATAGATTTAAGAGCAAAGCTTGTTTCCCTCAAGTTTTTTGTGTCATCTGTCTCGAGACTTTTGTGGTTAATAATCTCTGCTAACGTGAAATCTTGCTGTTCTATATCTTGATACAACCAATCCAGGTCTTGCGATATGGCTTTTTTCAATTCTCTTTGATCGTACTCAGTTTGTTGGTAAAGGAGTGCATTTGCTGTTAAGTCAGAGTAGATATTAAGGTTATCTCCGCGATAGTGATTATCCTTTTTGTTTGATATCTGTTGCCGCCGAATCTGGGACTGCAATTGTCTTATCTGAATCGTTTTTTGTAGGGCACGTTCGATGTTGCCATTATTAATAAGACGTCTAACCTGATTGATAAAGTGCACATGTATTTTTTGAATCCAATACATGCTTGTTTCTTCTATTCCCAATTGTGATAAAACACCAATCGCTATTCGATCCGTCTGCTCAGCTAAAGCGGTATTGTCAGCTTTTAGTGCACTCATTTTATAGAGTGCTTCAAATAACAAGAGCTTGTTTGAGGCTTTATTAAACATTTCACTCGCTTTTTGGAGATAGAAATATTGCTTGTCTGGCTGTGAAAGCTCAGCCATTAGTAAGTAACTTTGCCCGATTGTCTTCAAATCTTGTGCCTCAGGAATAATGGCCAGAATCTTGTTGAAAGTGTCTTGTGTACCATTACTCAATTGGGCATGTAAATTGGCGATCTGCAATTGTAAATCAGGATCATTTTCAGTGGATTGAGCAATAGCCTCACAGTTAAATAGTAAGGTCTGTGCTTCTTCAATATCATTCAGGAGAATGGCGATTTCGGCTTGTTTACAGATTAACTTGGCTGCTCGTGGAGAGCCCTCATGTTGGCTACTTTCTGCTGAGGCAGTCAGGTAATAATTTGCTCGTTGTGGATCCCCAAGTTCTTCATATATATGAGCAATATTACTGGTTAAAAAAGCTTGCAGATCTTTGTCTGGATGAGATTGCAACAAATGTAGTGCGATTAAATAATTTCTTTTTGCACTATTTAGCTTTCCCAACATAGAGTGCATTCTCGCGATATTACTGTGTATCACTATTTGCTGGTGCACCACCTGGAACTCTCGAGCCAGTGCCAATGCCTGCATTTCTCTATCTAATGCCATATGTAAAAGTGGGAAATCAATTTTACTCCCTTGCATTGCTCTTCGGGCATAATAATATCCCCAATTGTCTTGTAGTGTTATTTTGTCTCGGTGATCGATATAACCGGGTTGCTGAGTTATTGACTCGGCGCTCCTGAGATTGGAGTAGGCATCTTCAACCAAATCCTGATGAAGCAATAATTCAGCCATCAGATAATGATAACGGATGCGCAACGAATTCCCCACGTCATTAGTTTGTTGTATTAATCGAGATGATGTATCGAACTCGGTGCGTGCTCTTTGTGTTTTGTCGAGGCGCATAAAAGCTTCCGCAGTGGCTAGTTTCAGAGCGATTTTTTGTTTCGGGGGGATACTCTTGTATAGCAATATAGATGAGGCCGTTTCTATGGCGTTATTCAAAAGAAAACTATGATTTTGGACACTGAACAGCCAATATTTAAACAACAACCTTTCATCGGGCGTAAGTGCTGCCATCGCATTAAATTTGTTAAAGGCTTCTATTATTTTTTCTTTATCTTTAGGCAGTAAAGTGTACCAGGTGGTGAATGCCTCAGTAATCTGATATTCACTTACAAATTTAGTCAATGTTTCAGACAGCGGAATGGGGGAGATAAAACAGTCTTCTTCGTACAGTTTTGTCAGCTGTTTTTCATCAATTACGAGCAAGCCTAATTGACTGACTGGTTGGCTATTTATCAATTTGACTAAGGTCGGCGCCTCACAGGAATTTTGCAGAAAATCTGTGTAATAGGAATTTGCAGCACCGTTTGGCACTGCAAATCCAGTCAATATCAAGAGCAGCGAATGAAAAATAAAACGGTATTTAGACATTGCTAGCTCATTCAATTCTTTTCCAGCGCCACCTCGCTACGTTTTCATGCTCAACTGCTTTTGTAAACTGAACTAAATCAGCTTCTTTGAAATCCAACGGGAAATCCGCAAACCTGTCATCGTTTCCAGAAATCACATACTGCTGTATTTCATTGTCTATCTCGATGCCAAAGTCCAACACAGGAATCGCATTGGAATGCAATTGCCACAAAAAGCGTTGTTTACCATCGTCGACAATTTTATATAGGTGCTGTTTAATTCGAATATCACCGGTAGGGGTAAATACGGTGGTACTCATGACTCGGCCCAGGTCATCGTGGTTATATTCAAATGATACAATAAAGTCACCATCCAGGGGCAAGTAATGAATGGGGCTGAAACCGTCTATTGGTTGTCCGTGAGAGGACTTTCCCTGGACTGATTCCCAGCTTTTCTTTAAAACACTTGGCATAAATTTCTCCGTCTTAAGGTGAGTTAAGAAATCAAACTGATTTTGTAAACTTTGCTAGCTCCTCTATGGAGGTAAAAGTGCTATGCGAAGTATTTGTGTCTTGCAGTAACTTTGAGAATACCTGACCTACTATAAGGCTCCCCAGAGGCCCAAGTATTCCCTTTTTTCCATATAAATCGGAGCTTTGTGAACGAACCAGAGAGCGCAATTTCGCACCCTCACGCAGGATATAAAACCAAAGTGGAGTACTGTTGAATAAGGTGTACCGTTCAGGAATGAGGTCTGTATGGGTAAACCCTGAGAACAACCAGTATTGTGGCGCTGTAAAATAGCTAAAATAACGCTTCAGTTGAGGATAATATCTAATATAGCGCTCTATGTAAGTTTGTGCGTCAGCTACACCAAAATCATGTGCGCGCATCAGATTACGTGTACTCATTGAAATAAATTCGCGAGACGTCAGGTGAGGAACGTTGATTTTGACTTTTGCGGAGAGTTCCATCGCTTTGTTTGTGGGGTCATTAATGAATGTGTGCCAATTAACTCGATACAACTTATTCATTGGTGCATCGCTCACTATTCTTAGATCAGACCGACCAAATCCGCCGTGATTCGTCTTCGCCAATATTTCGCTTAGGGTAACGCCACGTTGTTGTCCTATGGCGTAAAAATGACGAACCATATTGTGACCAAACCGAAATGTAGCAGAATGGAATGCCGCCGGGATATCTGAATTAGCAGCATCTAATTGTATGGCAGGTGCTGCAGTCTCATCTCCAAAGTACAATGACCATAAGTCCTCAAACATGATCTTTTTTAGAAAGTCCCACTTTATCAGGTAATGGTAAACATTTTTTGTTTGCCGTTTCGCTTCCTCAAAGGACTTGCCGCTTTGGATAAGGTGATTGTGGTAACGCATCCAGATCAGAGTGAATTGTGAAATCAACAAATTTTGGTCATTGCGCTCATCCGCAAGGAGTGGGGTGCCGTTATTGTCTCGAGGAATGTCATATCGATTAACGCCATCTTTACTAAAGAGACAAAACTTACCTCTTTTATCAATTCCAATGTTGTCATTACCATACAAACTCTCAAGATTTAACGGATTGGCAATGTTATTGAATGCACGGGCAATACCGAAAAATGTATCTGAGGGTTGATGGTTTTGATTGGAAAATTTGGCGATATCGTGGGCGATGAATTGCCCAAAGTAGGTATAAATTGCTGAGAGCCTCAATTCCATGTCACCACTGTCTATCTGGTCTTGTTTATTACAAACTTCACCGAGGCTTAACAGTTGCTCGGATGAAAAGGCGGGCAGAGGAGCCTGAGGGGGAGTTTCAACCGTTTTCTGATTCGCTGCTACAATGGCAACATTATTTTCCATTTGATGGAATGCACTTTTCCACGCTTGCAACATTAGTCTTCTCCAGCGAGTTATGGGCGCACTAAAAACAGCTTAAGTATGTCCCGCTTATTTAATTCCTGATTAGTTAAAACCAAATCCAGGTGTTGTTCTTTTAATTCAGATAATTGCACAACAATTACAAGTTCACCTGCTGCATTAGCAGAAACCTGCTCGCTGACGAGCAAGTTGCCCGAGACCGACTCCACCAACTGCAATTGGTAGTTGGTGGGGCTAATGTCCCCAGTTTGGATAAACATCGTCGCTTTATTATTGTTATCTAATGTAACTTTTGTTTTCGATGTTGAAACTCCCCGCGACGTTTCTAAGAACAATACATTGCCACTGCTATACACTTGCAATTCAGGCTCAGACAGCAAGCTTATGGTCAATAATACTGAAGCAGCCAGACCAGTTATAACACCCAGCGGAAAACTGATAACCGGGGAAGACAATACATCTCTCCATCGTTGCTTTCTTTTTTCTGTCGGTGTGACAAAGCTGTAATGCTTTGACGCATCTATTAATGCCAGAGTCATTTGCAATTCTTCAAACAACTTCTCATCTTCCATTAATAAGTCTTCAAACCAAGCTGTTTCCTCAGGAGAAAGCTCTTTATTAAGATATCTGACCTTTAATGTTTCATCATTTACGTCATACTTCATAATTGGCCTTGCGCTCTGGAAGACTACTTAAACCGTGAGCGCTGTTAATAGTTTTATAGTGACTCGGGTTAGCGAAACCTCTCACACTTGCAACAAAATTTTCTATACGGCTATGATTTGACTGCAAAATTAAGCACATAAATATGCAGAGTAAATAGTCAGATAGGGTATGTGACTTGAGGTCAATATTCAGTTTTCTGGCAAGTTCCTCTTTTAAACGTTGTTTGGCTCGGAATATGACTCGATCAAAATGAGCTGGACTGATATTTAACTTAGTACATATTTCAGACTTGCTGAGATGTTCAACGTAAGTCCATTTCAATATGTCTCGATCTCTGGAAATATCGAACTGTTCTATGGCAATTAATACGAGTTCTGTTAGTTGTTGCCTTGAATATGCGCGTTCTGGTGAGGTGTGTGTATCAGGTATATAGTCAAACTCATCGCAATCAAATGTAGCCTGGCGTTTATATTTACGTTTGCTCTCAATAAGTAAATTTGTGCCGACACTGCGAATGAATGCCCCCAAAGAACTCTCTGAATTGATTTCATTATTTCGAGCTTTTTGTATTACGACTACAAAGGTGTCTTGGCACAAATCAAGAACCTGTTGAGAGTCGATATTTTGCCTCTCCAATATAAATTTAAGTCGGTTCCAATATTGTGAAACTAGCCTTTTCTCTGCTTGTCGGTCACCTTGTTGGATACTGTCTAAAAGGTCTCCGCGCTCGACTAGTGCTTGAGTCATGAGTGAGTTTTTTTCTGGTTATTTTTAATTGATAAAAATACTAACCCTAAAAAAATGTTTAAACAACACGGAGTTCTATGTTGATTAATTTATTAATTGTATTTTCATTTAAAATTCGAGCTTATAAAGTTTCGTGGCCCATACGAACTCCATAATGCATGTGCTTAAAAACACCTCATTTCACGCTTGACATGTTTATTTGACTATTTCGTTTGGGCTGAATGCTGGTGCCAATATAGCGGAAATAATGATTTTTGTGAGGTTCTGGTGGGGCAATATAAACGTCGCTGGAACACCCCGAGGTCATTGGTAGATATTTAAAAAATTAAATTTTGCTGAGAGAAATTAATTTTGAGACCCACTCAAGGAGTAGTTGTTTAAAATATGTGAGAACATCATGGTAAAAATTACAATAGTTAGTGCACTAATATTTATTAGTATGGGAGCGTTTGGGGAAGAAAGTGTTTTGTCCACGGATGATAATTGCCAACTGGCAAAGGAAAAGGCGAAATTGATTTTAAAGGATGAAATTGCATTTGCTGCAACCAACAGTAAAAGAGAGGAGCTTGAAGAGTTACTGAGCAGGAAAGAGTTGATTCAAAAAAAACATCAAATTAATTGTTTACTCAATAAGTCGCCATTGAGCGATACAGATCAAGAGCAATTAGTCAAACTAACCGCACAACAAAAAGAAGCGATAAAACCAGAAATCAAAAAAGAGCAAAACACGGCTGACAGTCATGTTATCGCTGCCTTTGAATTTGGTACAATGTGGTTGCCAGATTACAGCGATGACACAAATGGTGGCTTTTCTGAAAATAGAGCCTATTTCGACAGTTATTTTGACGGACGCTATGACTTCGCTGATGCTCCTGACAAAGACGATGGTCTGAATCTCCTGATAAATGCTGGATTTATTGGCACGTTTTATGGTTCTGGTACTAATGTGGAGCCAGAGAGTGTCGACGATAACGGTGTAATCGCTATGTCAGACCAATCCAGCAACACTGGTTTTCCAACCGATTTTAATCAGGTTTCAGATACGTTTGATGGTAGTTTTACATTGCGTGCTTCAGCGTCATATTGTAATAAAGAAACTACTTTGTCGAAACTCGCCTGTGTTCTGACTAGTGAAAACAAACGCTCTAATCTTGGCATAATCTATCGCTATGGATTTCAAAATCGGGATAAAAGATTAGAAAATTCAGACACGGTGAATCGATATAAGGGATGGGGGCTGGATTATCGCTATTATCGTTCCGACATTCTTGCTGGTAGGAATGCAATTCCTGATGTCATTATAACCTATCTCCACAATGCAAAATTTGAAGAGTATGGTGCAAGAGTCTCGACAGAAGCTTGTACGGAAGGAAATACCAGTTGTCTTGTACCCATCGAAAATGCCAAAAGAAAGTTGCTCTTGTTCAACTGGAGAATCGTTAAGGATAAGCCTTACTTTTTTGGATTTCGTCTGAATGCTGGCGAAGGTCAGGATGATTACGGTGTGACTTTAGGGATACGCAAGAATGGTACCGATCTTCTTTCCTTTTTTGGTATTGAGTGAGACAAATCATGAGCGGCAGTGCAGAAAACATCAACGGTGTGAAAATTCGAGTTTTTTCCTATCGAATCCAGAGAATGATCATTGGCATTATAGCTATAGTCTTGCCTTTTGCTGTTGTGGCGGCAAATCTGATTGCAAATTCTGGATGGGGGCCGCTAACCTCAATCAGTATCTACTATCACACAGATGGCCGTGATATTTTTGTCGGCTCTTTGTTCATCGTTGGATCTTTTCTAATTTCTTACAAAGGTTGGTACGATGAACGAGTAGCTGGCAAATTTTGGTTGGGAAATCAATCGTTGCTAAGCACTATCGCTGGTGTAAGCGCCTTTTGCGTAGCGCTATTTCCAACCGAATGCAGACATATATGTCGTTGTAAAGAGGTCGCTTGCTATATTTCGTTTGTACATGGTGTAGCGTCATTTGTATTGTTTGGTATTTTATTCGTATTTAGTATTTACATTTTTCAATATGACGAAGGCTGTACTACAGTTGCACGAAAACGACGGAACATTATGTATAAAATTAGCAGTATCGGCTTTGTCATTGCTGCAATTTTGGTCATTGCTCATTTTCTGTTAAAAGAACAATGGAGTAGTTTCCTGTTCGCGGCAGAAGCAACAGCGCTCTTGTCTTTTGGGTGGGCGTGGCTGGTGAGCGCGAAATATTTACCCTGGCTGAGGGATGCTGATTCTGATTTATAAGAGCAGTAGTGTAAAAGGCAAGAAACAATGATTGCTGCATTAGCCAAACATAAAATGTCTCTGTTGATATAGCGTTGGTAACATAGTCCGTCAGTAACGCGGGTGAGAGTAATTATTCGCCACTTCAATTGCTCTACAATAGGCTATTACATCAATGATTGTGCATATCCAGGGGCAATTGTTGAAGAGTATCCAATAGTAACTGGAATGACTTAGGAGAAGTTATATTTTCCTTGTTGGACAAACATCTATAAATGCTTAACTGGTATTATCTGGGCGGCACTTCTGGGTTAAACAGATTTCAGCCCTTGCTTGTTATAAAGCCTTCTAACTGAGCCAGTAATTTTTCATCATAGCGCAAGGCGCTGAGTTTGATTTCTCTGAAGCGGGCTAACATCAGGGCTTCTGCTTCATGCAGTACTCCAGAAATCGCGGTGTTGACGGCTTTTTCAATGGGGCAATTATTGTGTTCGTCGGTTAAACCAATGGTAAACAAGGAGGCGTCACCCACCAGTGTTTGGATATCAAACAAGGTGATGTCGGTGAGCGAAGTTTCAAGGTGCCAGCCGCCATTGTGGCCTTTTACCGAAGATACATAACCGGCCTTTTTCAACAATGCCATGGTTCTTCGTACGACAACCGGGTTGGTGCCCAGCATCTTGCCTAGTTCATCGGAGGTGACACCACGGTTTAACATGTCCATGTGGATCAGGGCGTGTAATAGACGGGATAGTCTGCTGTCTTTTCTCATTTTTTCATCAATTGTTATTTATGTAACAAATAAAGTTACGAGTATTGCCGGTTGTAAATTTTTAATGTAACTTATGATGTTACTTAAGGTGTATTCAGGACAATTATCTATGAATCGGGAAGAAATTACAGATCTGTTTGACCAACAGGCCACAATTTACGATGACAACTGGCAAAAAGTAAAACCCATCAAAGATGCTATGCATCTGGTGTTACAGGCGGCATTTAGGGATTTACCCGACGATGCACGAATTTTATGTGTCGGTTCGGGAACCGGTCAGGAAGTGGTGTATCTGGCCCAGGCGTTCCCATCTTTTAAGTTCACCCTGGTGGAGCCAGCACCGACAATGATGCAGGTTTGTCGCGCCAATTTAACCCGGCTGGGTTATGCGTCCCGCTGTGAGTTTCACGTTGGCTATCTTGAGAATTTGTCGCATACACCCATACATCATGCTGCCACCAGTTTATTGGTGTCACATTTTCTGATGGACCCGGCGGCCCGCAGTGAGTTCTTTCGCGAAATTGCCGCCCGGCTATTGCCCGGTGGCATATTGTTCAATGCAGATTTGATGGCCGATACTGAGTCTGCCGACTACCCGGCAGTATTAAATTTGTGGATGTCGGTGTTACATCAGACAGGTATGGATGCCGCCAAAAAACAGGAAATCAGAGAAACCTATGAGCGTGACGTCGCGATTTTACCGGCACACAAGGTTGTGTCACTGATCGAAGCTGGTGGATTTAACAAGGCACTCGCCTGCTATCAGGCGGGCATGATCACTGCGCATACGGCATTTAAATCCTGATAGCAGCCAAACTAGCGTTATGTGGCTTCTTGTTTTAAGCAGGAAGCCACCTGAAGGTAATTTGCCAGTCTAATCTGTCAGGCCTTTTTCACAAACTTTGCGGTGACCATCATCTCTCCGACACCATCCACTTTGCAGTCCAGCTCGTGATCTTTTTTATCCAGCACCCGTCTTACCAGTGCTTTGGTGCCAATTTTAATCACCTGAGAACTGCCTTTGATCTTGAGATCTTTGATAACCGTGACCTTGTCGCCATCCACCAGTAAGGCACCATTTGCATCTTTGACGTTAATGGCTTCGTCTTCTTTTACTTCTGTGGGGTTCCACTCAAAGGCACATTCCGGGCAAATCAGGTTGTCCTGATCCTGATAAACATATTCTGAGTTGCATTGCGGGCAGGGAGGAAATGACATCGGATTTTCGCTATATCTAAAAAAACCTCGCAGAGTATAGCAAACTTAGCCACATGCAAGCGGATTAAGCACAATATTACAGATTAATATAATAAAATGCTTAGTCCGTTTTCCTTGCCTGAGATCAGGCGTTCTGGGCCGACTTCGTGGCGGTATCTTTTAACAATGCGACCAGTAACGCCGGTAAAAAGCTCATGGTCAACACCATGGAGCCCAGGATGCCACACAATACAATGATGCCTACGCCCCGATACAATTCTGTGCCCTCTCCGGGGATTAATACCAATGGTGCAAGCCCCAGGATCGTAGTGGACGTCGACATTAATATGGGGGTCAGGCGACGTTTAACTGCCTGATGCACAGCCTCCTGTACGCCCATGCCAAGCTCCTGAATATGCTTGCGGGTTTGTTCAACAATCAAGATGGGGTTGTTGACCACTGTACCCAGCAAAATCAAAAAACCTAACATAGTGATCATGTCGAAAGGTTGATGAAAGCCGGGCAATCCTGTCGCTGAGACGACTCTGCCAATTCCGTTGAGCAAAATCAGACCCAGTAAACCACTGGCCATACCCAAAGGCACTGTAGCCAGGATGAACAGCGGGTATTGCCAGTGCTTGAATATCGCCACCAGTAACAGGTAACTGATCACCAGCGCAATTAAGAAGTTTCCGGATAACGAGGCGCGTGTTGCCTGCAATTGATCTGCGGCACCACTGACATCAACGCGGATCCCCTGAGCAATTTCACCCGACTGCCATAAAGTGGGCAATAGTTCTGTACGCACAATTTGTTCCGCTGTTTCCAGTGCCACATCTCTGGGAGGGATAATGTAAACCGTAACCGTTCTGTCGCCGTCAATACGGCGCAGGCTGTTACTGTTTTTGGTTTCGATCAGATCCGCCATGGCATTCAATGGCAGTACCCCGCCAGCCGGGGTGATCATTGGGGCGTGGCTTAATTGCTCGATGGTTTGGGCGTTCCCCGCACCGCTGTACAAGAATATATCAACTTTGTCATCGCCGAGGATAAACTCATCCACAAAGGCGCCGTCACTTAGTGCCGACACCGCGTAGCCAAAATCACGATTATTAAAGCCCAATTCTTCTAACCTGCGCCAACGAGGACGTATCTCAATCAGAGGTTGGGTTAATGACAAGGAGCCCGGATCGGAATTGATTTGCGGATTATCAAAAGACGCTTCTGCCTGTCGATACACCGCTTCTGCTGCCTGATACAACTCTTCCATATTGGCCCCGGAGATATCCACCGCTACTGCCCGGGAACCGCCATCGTTGCTGGAGATAATTGACCCGCGCGACGAAAACGCCCGCATGTTTTCATAGCTTCTGAACTTTTGGGTGATCTGATCCATCATCTGGTTAATGTATGCCGGATCTTTGGGGGCGCTTAACAGCCAGATTCGCCCAACTGATACCCGCAGCATGTAGTATTCTAATGGCACCATATCGTCTTCCCGATAGTCATCTTCTGCCAGGGCGGTGTAGTTATCAAAATACGCCCGCAGTTCATCACCAATTTGCTGCATCTCAGTAAGGTTATAACCTGGCGGGGCTATCATCATGCTGAATGCTTTGGGCTCTTCGCCTTCCGGCAGGTATTCAGCCGCTGGCATAAACCACCAGGCCAGAGCGGGAATGATCAGGAAAAACGCCACACTATAACCCCGGGCAGAGGTGCGGCTTTGGGTGAATAAGGCGGTGAATTTAAGCCATTTTCGCTCTGACGTGGTGCGTGACACGGTCACGAATTCTTTGTTTTTGGTAAGTTTTGCCAGGCTGACCGGCACCACAAACACCGCAATCAGCATCGATGCCAAAATTGCGCCTGAAATGGCGATGGCAATATCTGAATACAGCTGACCCGCTTCTTCCTGCACAAACAGGATCGGAGTAAAGACCATGATGGTAGTGGCCGTTGAGGCCAGTACTGCCGGCCAGACATCCTGCACCCCGTCTATCGCGGCCTGTAATTTGGAGGTGTTTTTACGCCAGGCTTCTATGATGGATTCCAGCACCACAATCGTATTGTCCACCGTCATACCAATGGCAAAAGCCACACCGGCAAGCGAAATTACGTTGATGGTTCGGCCCATCAGATTCAGGGCGACAAATGCCGCGATGGTGCAAACCGGAATACCCAGAACCCCAACCAAGGTGGCTCTGCCAGAGCGCAAAAACAGGTACATGACACCGGTGGCCAGCAACGCGCCTAAAATCAGGTTAAACCAGACATTTTTCAGAGAATCCTGTACGTATTGCACATCGTCTCCCATCAGGATCATCTCAAGGCCGTTTTGCGCCAGCAAATTGTTGTTCAGATCCTCAACGATATCTAAGATGCCTTGCTTGATGGCAATCACATTTGAGCCACTTTCCCGTCGAACTGACAACATCAGATTGCGCTGACCATCGAAATATGACAAACCACGTGTTTCGAAATGGTCTAGCTGGATATCGGCGATGTCGCGCAGGTAAACACTGTTGTCGTTTACCCGTTTGATCTCAATGTCACCGATTTCGGACAACTCTTCAAAGCGGCCGACTACCCGCAATAAATAGCGATTTTGCCCGCTTTCGATATCCCCGGCAGACGCATCCCGATTTCGATCCCGTACCGCATCGCGAATTTCACTGAGGCTGATACCTCGTTGCGCCAGCCTCGCCGCATCCACTCTTATCTGGATTTGGCGGGCCGCGCCGCCATTGACACCAATTTCAGATACCCCTTCAACGCTTTCCATACGGGGACGAACGTAATCCTGAGCAAAGTCACTGAGCAAATCCATGTCCAGTTGTAGCGGGTTTCCAGGCAAGGGCTTGAGCGCAAAATACATAAAGGCGTTGCTGGAAAAGGCACTGGAGAATAATCTGGGCTGGTCGACATTTTCCGGGTATGAAGGCACCTGGCTAAGGGCATTGTTGACCCGGATCAAGGCGTCATTTGCATCGACACCAAAAGGGAAATCCAGTTCAATATTGGCTTCGCCCATTTCGGCGTATGAGGTCATTCGTTGTAAGTTGGGTAAACCCCGTAAGTAGCGCTCCTGCTCAATCAGAATTTCTTTTTCGATATCCTGTGGTGTGGCACCTGACCAACCAGTCTGAACGGTTATCGTGCGTACTTCCAGGTCAGGGATCATCTGAATTGGTGTCTTGCTCGAAGTCACCAGACCCAGGATTGCGGCGATAAATACGCAAACCGCTACCAGAATCCCCCGGTGAGCTACTGTCGCTATCATTCTGCATCTCCCGATTGTTGCATACTGACCTGGGTGTTTTCCTGCAGCAATTGCACACCTTTGTTTATGTAAGGAACATCGGCTGGGGCACCGGATACTGCCACCCGATCTCTGTCACGCTGTTTGATCTTAACAATGTGGCGTACCGTTTTATTGTCCTGCACTGAAAATACGCTGTTTCCGCCATCCGGGTGAGACTTTATGGCAGATTTGGGTAACCACAACAACGGCTCTGCATGGGCACTCAAATCCAGTCGCATCGTGGCAGACATACCGGCGATAAGGTGCTGATCTGCACTGACATCCACAAGCATATTAAATGTACGGGTTTGCGGGTCCGAAACCGGTACAATGGCAGATATGGGTAATTGCATTGTTTGCGCCTGAGCGTTGTCAGCGGTAACACGGACAGTTGCTTTGCCACTGGCCAACAGCGCCGCGATGGCACCGTAGTGTTCCTGAGGAACCGCAACTTTGAGTCGTAATTGGGTGTTAGACACCAGATTGAATACGGCAGTTTGAGGTTGTACCCATTCACCGAAATCGGCATTTCTGGTTGTGATCACTCCTGAAAAAGGGGCGTAAACAGTATGCCGTTTTAACACTTCCTGCTGCAGGCTCAGGCTGGCGTTTGCGCGTAATAGCGAAGTTTCAACTTCGGATACTCTGGACTTTCGCTCGGCAATTAAGGTTTCAGGGACAAACTGCGTTTTTGAAAGTCTCAGAGCCTCACGATAAACGCGCTGTGCTTCGGCAAGCTGGACTTCGGCGGTTTTTACTGCTGCCTGTAATTCCTGTGCCTGAAACTCTGCCAGGCTGGCGTCTAACTGTAAGAGTTTTTCTCCTTTTTCAACACTGTCGCCCATATCCTTGTACAAAGACGCCACCAGGCCTGCTTGCTGTACTGCAATACTGGCGTCCTGAATGGCTTCAATTGTGCCGGTAAGTTGCAGTGTTTGTTGATTCACCACTGATTCCGGATACACTACCGAGACCTCCTGTACCTGAGCCACATTGCTGACAGAAACAAGCAAACAGAGTAAGGGAAGTAAGCGCGACATTAATGTATCTCCATGGGTATAGTCAGCTGACGGGAAAAAAGATGAGATTGAAAAGCTCTCATTCTCATTTGCATACGATATCATAGTGTAAGAAGTTTAAAATGTATTTGAATTATCTATTCAATAACAACCTGGTTTGTTCAGTTACAGAAGGTGTGCTTGATGCCTGAACTAAATGCAGTGAACCTGATCCAGTCAGCGACACTTGGTGTGTCTGTGTTGGGCGCTATTCTGCTGTATCGCAAACCCGCTTGCCGCGCCATTGCATTAGTTATGCTGCTGGTGGGGATAGCCGCTTTAATCAATATTCTGGAAGAGACGGGTATTAGCCGTGGTTATTACCTGGTGAGTCCGGTGTTTGTTATGTTGTTTGGCCCATGTATTTATCTGGCTATTAAGCAGTTCTTGTTGGGGCAATTAAGTCGTGCAGATGGCCTGCATCTGTTGCCTGTTATTCCGGTGGTGTTTTTCACAGAATATGTGCAACAGGTGATTGCACTGGGCACACTATGGCGTTTGGGCTATGCGGTTTTAACTGCACACCTGCTGTACAAAACCAAGTGTCAGTTAGATGAACAGCGTTCAGATACGCAAGAGTATACTTTTCAGTGGCTGGTGTGGGTTGTTGCGGTGTCTGCCATTTTTAATCTTGTGGATATGCTGCGATTAAACAGTCAGCACTGGCTAAATCACGACATCAACGTACTTGGGCAGGGCATTAACAATCTGATTTGGCTGATAGTGATCATGTTGATTACGGTCAGGTTAAATGGGCAAAAGGCACCGCCCGCAATAAATCGTGAAGCGGTTGCTGCGACCACTGAAAACGCGTCCAATGCGGAAGACTACCGGGTTATCTTTGATGAATTACAAGACCTGATACAGCGCCACCAGTGGTACCTGCAACCCAGGCTAACCTTAACCGAGTTGAGTCAACTGACTGGCTTTCAGACCCGCGACATCTCCAGAGCCATCAATTTGCTGGCAGGAAAATCCTTCAATGATTATATCAACCAGTACCGGGTTGAAGTGGTATGCCAGGCAATCCAGGCAGGAGCATCCGGCTCGTTGCTACAGATAGCCACCGACGCCGGTTTCAGCTCCAAAGCATCGTTTAATATGGTTTTCAAAGACATGCTTGGGCAAACTCCCAGTCAGTATAAACAGGTCCAGGATCGTGATTCTCAACGTCTGAAATCCTGATACTAAGCGAGTTGAGACAATCGTGCTTGTAACCTTCCCGTTGTGTTTAACGAGAAGAGTTTATTATGAGATTAATTACCACTTTAATGCTGCTGTTTGTTGTCAGTTGTGCCAGCAGTAATCCGCCAGTTTCTAAGATCAATGAATTTGTGTTGCACAGTGTCAATATTATTGATGTCGCGAACCAAAAGGTACTGGCCGATCAGGCTGTGTTTGTTCGGGAAGGCAAAATAACGCAGGTGTTGCAAAACGATGTCGAAGCGCTACCGCAAAACGTGCCTTTAATCGATGGTGAGGATGGATATGTAACACCCGGACTAATCGACATGCACGTGCATATGTACGAACCTGCCGCCTATAGCATTGCACTGAGCCACGGCGTGACCCATGTGCGGGTAATGAACGGAATTGCTCAGCAACTGAACTGGCGCGATGCGGTGCAGGATGGTGAATTAGTCGGAGCCAGTTCCACGGTGAGTAGTCCGATAATCTCCGCTTATGATGACGCCATGTTACATCATACGGTGCATACTGCGCAGGCCGCCCGAAGCGCGGTACGCAACTATCAACAACAAGGCTATGACCTTATCAAAGCCTATGGCAATCTCAGCGAAGAGGCTTTGCTGGCACTGGTAGATGAAGCGAAAAAAATCGGTATTCCGGTGGCCAAACACGGTCCTCATGCGTCAGGGGAATTACCGGTCAGCACATTGGCAGGATTACAGTCTTTTGAACATGTTGAAGATATTTTTCAGGGGTCACTGCAATATCAGTTTGCGCCCAACGCGCTGCCGGAAGTCATTCAGGCATTGCACGCTACACGGGTTCCTGTGACACCGACCCTCAATATTTTTTACCAGTTAACCCGGTTAAGTGAACAAAAACAGGGCTATCTGGATAGTATTCCGCAAGAATACACGTCAGAGATCATTGCCCTGGAGGCAAAGCACAATCAGGTGGCACGTTGGCTGGATGCTTCAGACAACATGGCAAAACACAATCGTAGAACCCTAAAATTCTTACAGTATATTACTGAGCAACTACACAATGCTAAGGTGCCTTTGCTGGTGGGCTCTGATTCCGGTGTACTGCTTTCACCTCATGGTTTGGCCACCCACACTGAAATGGCCTTGCTGCATCAATCGGGGCTCGACAGTTTTGCCGTGCTTGCAGCGGCAACGGTGAATCCGGCTAACGCGTTAGGCCTGAATCACACAATGGGTAAAATCGAAGCCGGTTATCAGGCTGATTTTATCTTTTCCAAAGGCAATCCACTACAGGATATGGCGGTACTGAAAAATCCAGATGCAGTTAGCAAACTGGGCACCTGGTATGACAGTGAGGCACTGATCGAACTACGCAATCAGGCCATTGCGGATCGCAGCCTGTGGGCAGAGATTTCTGCTCTCTGGCAGGCGCTTTAACCTGGCGCCATTAACCTAATGGCGGCAAGTTTGCCGCCTTTTGCCGGACTTCCTCAAAACGTTGCAGTTCGCAACTGCCCCAGCCCGGTAATTGCCTGGCTTTGGCCCGGGTAAATAGCGGCTGTGTTAAACCGCATAAAAACCGGGCCGCAAGCGTTTCTGAGATGTGCGGCAAAGCCAGGTGCTTTTTCAGGCCCGCCAGATTGTGTTGCAAGGTCGCATCATCTGGAAATGGGAGAGGCTGAGCTTTTGGCAGGTGTGCCACCTGTCCCTGACAGACTGAACAGTGACCACAATGTTTGGGGGCCTGTTGATCATCAAAGTACCTGGCGAGGTTGTAACTCAGGCAGGAATCCAGCTCCATAAAGCGGATCAGCGCTGCAATGCGGCTAATTTCTGATTGTTCATTTTGTTGAAAATAGTGGGTCAGTTGCTCAGCCAAATCTGGCTGTGACACTGCTTCGCTGTTCACCTGATACACTTCGGTCATTTTACTGCTTTGCAGTTCAATGAGGCCCTGTTGTTGTAAATAGTCCAGGGCGGTCAGCACCCGGCTTCGGTCACAGCTGTAGGCTTGTTGTAATTGCTCAATATCCAGTATTCCCCAGGTTTTCTTAAACGCGGTGGCATCGAATATCGCCTGCACAAAGCGTTGCCGCTCAGCGGTGAAACGCGCCACAACGGATTGAGCGTCTGCCAGTAACCTTAGCTTATATTCGGCGAAATAACTGTACTTTGCTCGGATCACTTGTCTAAGTTCCAGTTGCACCAGCAGCGTTTTAAGTGGTAGTTGACGAATATTGCAGTCCTGACTTAGCGAATACAGCTGCAATTCCCAATGACCGTTTTCAGCCGCTTTGATCGCGTCGATAAGGCGATGGATACTCCCCGGCTCCGGTGTATCGCCATAGATGAAGTTTTCCAATGTGTTTAAGCTGCTGAGGTTTGCCAGGATTATGCAATCAGCAGGCTGACCGTCGCGCCCGGCACGGCCAATTTCCTGACTGTAATTCTCAATGGATTTAGGCAAGTCATAATGGATCACAAAGCGAATGTTGGCCTTGTCTATGCCCATACCAAAGGCGATAGTAGCCACCACTATATCGGTTTTTCCGGACATGAAATGCTGCTGGATTTCCTGTCGTTGCTCATCTCTTAAGCCGGCGTGATAGGCAACAGCATTGAACCCCTGGGCTTTCAACTGGTAGGCCAGTTGTTCGGCACTTTGCTGTAAGGTAACGTAAATGATACCGGCCCCGGTGTGTTGCGCGAGCAACTGGATCAGTTTCTGGCTTTTCTCAGTTTCAGCGACCGGCATCATCTGTAAATTCAGATTCGGACGATAAAATCCGGTTTGTACAATGTGTTCCGGCGCAATGTCGAATTTTGCTGCCATATCCTGCTTTACCTTGCGGGTTGCAGTGGCGGTAAGCAGCAGAACCAATGGAATATTGAGCTGCTGTCTGTAGGCCGGTAGTTTCAGGTAATCCGGTCTGAAATTATGGCCCCACTCTGAAATACAATGAGCTTCGTCCACCACTAACATGGAAATTGGGATATTTTCTATAAACTGCCGGAAACGCTCATTTTTGAATCGCTCCACAGACACCATTAGAATGCGCAGCTTACCGGCTTTAATATCGGCCATAACCTGTTTGTTTTGCTCTGGTGTGAGAGTGGAGTCAATGCTGGCGGCGGCTATATTTTTACTGGCCAGAAAATCCAATTGATCTTTCATTAAGGCCAACAGCGGAGAAACCACCAATGTCAGGTGGGGCAACTGCGTGGCGGTGTACTGGTAACACAAAGATTTGCCGGAACCTGTCGGGAAGATTGCGAGTGAAGAATCTCCATTTAATAGCTGATGTACGGTGGCTTCCTGGCCAGGACGAAAACGACTAAAGCCAAATAGTCTCTGTAAGTTTTGAATTGTCTGTGACGAAGTGATTGCTTCCATGCTGTTTCCGTGGGTTGGTAACCTGCTGACACTCTAACCCTGGCGAATGAAGGGTACAAGGCCTGGAATCGCTTAAAAGGTACAGGTTTGTTACCCGTTTTTTGGATTCAGAGGAAAAACCAGGTTAACTACGAAGTCTTTCGTTTTTAGACTTGACAGCAGTAATGTGATTCGTATTTAATGCGCACTACTACGATATCTTTCGTACTAAAAGTTGATCGTACTAAGGTGTTGAAAAAATACTGAGTTGCCGCTCAGCCTGTACAGACACTTAACTCGCAAGTGTTAAAAGCTGTCTCACAGGAAAGCGAAAAACAATAATTCACAAAAAGCAGGAGTGTGAACATGAAAAAGCTGATTTTGGTAAGTTTAAGCGTGGCTTTGTTGGGTTTAGGTGGTTGTTCTTCCACGGGAGACGTTGCTAAAGCTGAGGAAAAAGAATCGAACAAGCAGTCATCTTCACAAACTCGTCGCGCTGGAGAGTGCAGTTCTACAGGGTCCAGATTAGGAAACAGATGTCGTTGATCCAGGGCAAAGTATAAGGCATCTGAACAGGGAAGTTACACTTTCATTGATATTGGATTTAAGGGGAGACCTTCAGAGGTACTCCCCTTTTTAATCTCAGAAACTTGAATTATACGATGAGTTTCGTATATTTAGCACTAATCAACGCAATCAAGCGGGCTTAAAAAATGACGCGAGGCAAATTTAAAGGGGTGCCTACCAGTGCCGAGCTGCAATTACTCAGAGTACTGTGGGAGATAGAACCCACCACAGTGCGTGAAGTACACGAGAAAGTGAATAAGCACAACAAAGTGGGCTACACCACGGTGCTGAAAATGTTACAAATAATGCATGAAAAAGGCCTGGTTGAGCGCGATGAATCAAGTCGGGCACACATTTATAAGGCGATTTATTCTGAAGAGCAAACGCAAAGCTCAATGGTAAAAGATATGCTGAACAAAGCCTTTGGCGGTTCAAAATCTAACCTGGTCATGCGGGCATTGGGGAAATCTCCCAGTGCGCAAGAACTGGCTGAAATAAGAGCGCTGCTGGACTCGCTGGAAAAAGACGCTTAACAGGAGATGTCATGGATTGGTTAAACCTGATTGCAAACAGCGCAATATTACAGACCTTAGCTCAAACCCTGATGCACTTTATCTGGCAGGGCACGTTGCTGGCGGTTGCTTTATTTGTATTGTTGAAAACGATTGATATTCGCCACTCTGAACTGCGCTACAGTGTGTCACTGGGGGCCTTGTTGTTGTGCGTTATTGCCCCGGTCAGTACCTTTTGGTTTTTATATCAACCGCAAATCCTTGCGCCATCGGTAGATGTCGGCCAGGTGTTGAACGGTGTTTCAACCACGGTGATCCAGGCAGGGGGTTCATTGAGCGAGTCCGGTTATCTGAGCCTGTCGTTGCTGACCACCGAGTTACTTGATTATTTTAATTTACAGAACATGCTGGCAATTCTGCCCTTTGTTGCCCTGGCATGGCTGTGCAGTGTCACCGTTTTAAGTGGCAGGGTGTTGTTGCAAATGGTTGGCGTTTGCCAATTACCCCACCAGGCAACACACTCGCCGGAACCGCAATTACAACGGGTGTTTGTGCGACTGCTGCTGCAACTGAACGTGACGGCCAAAGCGCGATTGTATATCTCAGACAAAATTGATGTGCCGATGGCAATTGGTTGGTTAAAACCAGTGGTGTTGTTGCCTTCTTCGATGGTGCTGGGATTAACTCCGGGGCAGCTCGAAATGCTGCTGGTGCACGAATTAGCTCACGTCAGAAGGCATGATTATCTGGTGAATTTTGTGCAGACATTGGTGGAACTGATGTTGTTTTTCCACCCAGGGGTAAAGTGGATCTCAAAGCAGATACGCCTGGAAAGAGAGTGCTGCTGCGACAATATTGCGGTATCTCATAGTGGTAGTCCTGTGGCCTATGCATCTACGCTCACTGATGCAGAAATGTCACGTAGTCATCACATTCCGGATCTGGCGATGGCCGCATCCGGTAGTGACTTAAAACAGCGTATTTTGCGCGTTGTTGGTCACGCTGATTGTGCCGGAGGACGAAACAGAACGCGCTTTACCGCAGTTTTGGCCGCAGTGATTTCACTGACTTCGGTTGTGGTTGTTCTGGTGTCCAACCATGACGATGCAAACTCTAAAGTGGTAAAAAACAACGCTATTTCCTCTGAAAAATTAGTGGCTGAGCACAGTGCGCAAAGTAGCGCGGCCGAGCACGCTGGTGACATTACCCCCCAGGATCAGCAACCGGAGACACAAACTGAAGCAGAGCCTGAGGTATCCCTGGGAGCTTCAACCCCAAGTGAAGCTTTGTCAGCGCAACAAGAGCTCGCTGATGCCGAAAACGAGCGGGAAATCAGCCAGGAACTAACACAAATCCCGGCGTCAGATGTTGAGGTGTCAGATGTTGAGGTGTCAGATGTTGAAGTTATGGCGTCGGTGCAAAATGATAGCGATCCGAATGAACGCGCCGAAGTCAGTGAGTCTGCTGCTGTGCCTTCAGATTCGCCACCGGAAGAATCGGCTAAAAGCTCAGCTGTTGACTACATTGCAGCAACAGAAGGCGCAATTTCTGCTGAGGTTAAACCATCAGCCGTTGTCAGTGCTGCTTCCACACTGGAAGGCCACAAAATAATAGCGGTTGCAGAAAAAACCGCTGCGCCGGTGGAGCAGGTCGATGCTACCCCGGCGGTATTATTAGAGGGCGAAACGCCGGCATACCCAAGACAGGCCCTGAGACGCAAAATAACGGAAGATGTTGAGGTGTCATTTGTGGTGAATACGCAGGGGCAGGTGGAAAACATCGCGTTTAACGGGGATGCACATCGCTCTTTCCGAAAATCCATTACCCGTGCCCTGCAGAACTGGCATTTTGCACCCGCTCAGCAAAATGGCAATGCAGTAACCAGCCAGATCACCCGCATTTTTAGCTTTATTGAACCGGAAAACAATAACCTGACGACCACCGGCACCCGGATTTTTTCCAATTAGTACAGAGTTGTGAAATACCGCACATTGTCAGGCCGAAATTACAATTAATTCGGCCTGGCGCCTTGGCTTTTCTGACGACTTCCTCTAGTCTCTCGGTTTTAGATAATGGGCGGTTTTTGTTGACATGATGCGGGCTTTTTTCTCCTTATATACAACCAATCTTTTTTTAGTTGGTGGTACCGGCCTGCTCACCACCTATCTGGCGCTGTATCTGGGTAAACAGGGCGTATCTACCTTCTGGATTGGGATGCTGACCTCGTTTTATTACCTCGGGTTGATGTTGGGCGCCAAGATCGCATATCACTTTATTCGCTCCGTAGGGCATATTCGTACTTTCAGCGCCAGTACGGCCGTTGTGATCGCCTGTATCGCCGCCCATGGGGTGAGTGACAATGTTTATCTATGGCTGGTGTTGCGGGTGTTGGTGGGGCTTGGAATGATGAGCAACTACATGGTGCTGGAAAGCTGGTTGAACGAACAGTCCGACCAGGATAACCGGGGCCGGGTATTCTCGTTTTATATGATCACCTCCTATCTGGGCATGGTGGCCGGACAGTTTGCCCTGTCTCATTTCACTGAACTGGATTCAGCCGTGTTGTTTCTGGTTTGCATGGCGGTGGCTATCGGGCTGGTACCAATTTCTATCACCCGGCGAATTCACCCCAAACCGCTAAAGCCTATCAAAGTCAGTATCTTTAGTTTTGTTAGGGTGATCCCGCAATCGCTCACTGCCATTTTATGTGCCGGTATGATCAATGGCAGTTTTTATGGTTTGTCACCTTTGTTTGCCAGTAAAGCAGGATTTAGCGCCGAAGATATTGCGTTTTTTATGTCGATAACAGTCGTCGCCGGATTGCTTGCCCAGTGGCCAATGGGCATCCTGTCGGACAAAATCCGACGCAGTTTATTATTGCGTACTAATGCGGTGTTTATCTGTCTGGTGTCCCTGGCGCTGTTTATTTTACCCACAGAGCCCACCCTGGCTTTCGCACTGACTTTTGTGTTTGGTTTGTTTGCTTTTACTCTGTATCCACTGGCATCTGCGCTGGCCAACTCCCGCGTAAGTGATGAGGAGCGGGTTGGGGTGTCTTCGGCACTGTTAATTGCATTTGGTGTCGGGGCCGGTATTGGCTCTGCCGTTATTGCTCAATTGATGACTTATTTCGGGCATGAAGCCTTGTATGGCGCCATGTCTGGCCTGGCAATTATTATGTTTGTATCTCTGACTTACATAAATTCCAGACAGAAGGTGGAGATTATGGAGCCTGACGACTATGTGGTGAGTGCCTCAGATATCACCAATTCACCGCTCGCTGCAACGCTGGATCCACGTATTGATGAAGAAACCGCACAGGAGCAGTTGTTGATTGTCGATGATGATGAACAACAACTCCAGGAGGAAGCGCAACAGATAGAGGGGGGCGACTCCCGCAAAAAGCAGGGGGATTCGGAAACGCCCTCCAGGTAAAAATGGCCACTCCGTAAGGAAAATGCCTTAATTTCACACTACACTTTGAATTCCTACCGGTCTGGACAAGGTTTACCTGGGCTCGGTATAAGCTGGAACGGGTAAAACGCATAAAACCCCAGTGTTACGCGTCTACTTTACTTTCATAGCAAATAAAAAAGGAATCTCTCGTGAAATTAAGGCATAGGTTCATCAGAGTCATTTTCATTAGCTCAATGCTGGTATTCACCGGCATCGCCGCCGCACAAACTTCCCCCGCTTTGTGGCAACTCACGCAAAATATTGGTCCGGAAGCGCTAAAAAACCGGGCACAACACAATAATTCTGCTGAAGTCACGCTAAACAACACCCTGGTGCTGCAACTCAAAGCTGATATGTTGCTGCGCCTGCCGGTATTTTCTGAAAGCGTTGAAGTTAAGCTGAGTCAATCGCGACAACAAGGCTCCACCATAGTTTGGGAGGCTGACAATATTCATGCACCGCATTTACCCAAGGCGCAGTTGTTCCTAAATAATGGCCGCTTGTCTGCCTGGATACCCACCATGGCGGGAACGTTTCGTTTACACAATGGCAAGCTGATCAAAGAGTTTAAAATGGGCGGAGATATTCCGGATTATCGCCTTCCTCAGAACATTAAAAAACTCAATAAAGACGGCGAGGTTTCCTCTGAAAATCATCAAAAGCGTGCGCCGACACACTCTGAGAATAGGCATGGCGGTAATCAATCCGCAGCTGGCGATCTTACATTTAATGTGTTGTTTGTGGTTACTAATGAATTTGTAAATAGTTATCCCGATACTGAGGCGCAAATCAATGAATATATCAGTGCCAACAATGCCATATACGAGGCCAGTGGTATTAATATTCAGATGGCGTCAGCAGGTATTATGCAGTCGGACCTGGAGCAATATTCCGCTGACCAGCTACTGGATAATTTATCCAGTAATGGCGGTAGTGACTCTACAGATGGTGAAATTCCGGATTCATTGATCAGCCCCATTTGGCAGGCAAGGGTAAACAACAGCGCTGATTTTATTGTGGTGATGTTGAACGATTTACCGGAAGGATTGTGTGGCCAGGGGTGGCTTAACGGAAACAGCAGTCAGGTGTTTGATTACGACTATGCCGTGAATGTGACGGCTGCGTTTACTACTTTTTCCGGCAATCCGCAGTTTTGTGGTTACGATACCCTGGGCCATGAATTGGGTCACAATATGGGACTGGCGCACTCGCTACGCCAGGGAGATGACGGCAAGGTATTTACCTATGGTCGCGGTTATGGGGTGGTAGATGAGTTCACCACGATAATGGCGTATGCCAGCGAGTTTGGTTCTGCCTCTGAAGTTGCTGTTTTCTCTTCGCCGGATCTGACTTGTTTGAACCGCTATCAGTGCGGTGTAGAGCACACGCAATCCGATGGTGCTGATGCTGTATTTGCGGTAAATCAGGTCAAAGAAGAAGTCACCTTGATACACAACGACGAAGTGACTTTGCCGATTGCCGATGCCCTGGCAACATTGGATGATTCGCAACTGGCTGACTGTATTTCCGATAATTTTCCGGATGCCATCACCAATGCTCAGGTGGGGTTTCTGGTTTGCACAACGGATTATGCCATTCAGACCATCAATGGACTGGAGAACTTTCCCAACCTAAATACCTTTAGTATGGATGGCAGCAATGACACCTCTTTGGCAGTGTTCCGAAATATGCGTGCTATGGTGCAACTGGATGTGCGCGACTTGTTTATGACCTCTATGCGGCCCATTGCGCATTTACAGGATCAGTTGACTTTCCTGCAGTTCAATCAGGGGAGTATGAGTTGTCAGGATGTTAATGCTGTTGAAAGCTGGGGAATTGACAGTTTTTTCCCGTATGGTCGATGCCAGTCGCTTTCAGATGACAGCGGTGATTTTGATAGTGACGGCATTAACAACCTCGATGATACCGATGATGATAATGACGGTATTGACGATGTGTCAGATGCCAGTCCAAGAGATGCCAGCAATGCCAATGATATTGATGATGATGGCGTGCCGGATAGCAGCGACGCCTTCCCTTACAATGAAAACGAAAGCCTGGATACTGACAGTGATACAGTGGGTAATAATCAGGACTCTGATGATGATAACGATGGTGTTCCGGATGCCGAGGATTGTGCGCCTCTGGACAATACCCAATCCAGCAATTGCGGCAGTGGACAAAATAATTCGCCGACCATTTCCGGTACGCCAGACAGTTCAGTACAGCAAAATAGCCTTTATAGCTTTACACCTTCGGCTTCTGATGCGGATGACGACAGTTTAACGTTTAGTATCGAGAATCGTCCTGGCTGGGCCAGTTTCAGTTCGGAAACCGGTACTTTATCAGGCACACCGGATAACGACGATGTGGGTTCGTACTCCAATATCCTGATCAGTGTGTCTGATGGTACTGAAAGCGCTGCTCTGAGCGCATTTAGTATCACTGTTGTGGATGTTAATGACGCCCCCGAGATTTCTGGTTCGCCTGATACTCTGGTCAGAGCAAACAACAGTTATCAATTCACTCCGCAAGCCAGCGATCCCGACGGTGATAGTCTGACTTTCAGCATTGCCAATAAGCCGCTTTGGGCGAGCTTTAACACCAGTACCGGAACGCTTTCGGGTATACCTGATAACTCAGATACGGGTATTTATTCCGGTATCGTGATCAGCGTCAGCGACGGGGCCTTGTCGGATAGTTTACCCTCATTCAGCATTACCGTACTGGCGAGCATCAGCGATGGCGCTAACTTTGTGGCCTATGATTATGATGGCGATGGCATGGCCGATGTCGGTGTGCGTAGAGCCAGCAATTTTATGCAGTATATTCTGAACTCATCAGACGATACTATTCAGCGTATTCAGTTTGGTAAAGACACCGGTGATATTTCTGTCAGCGGTGATTTTGATGGCGATCAGATTGCCGATGTGGCGGTGCGCCGCGCATCAAATCAATTTTGGTATATTCTCAATTCCTCGGACGGTGAGATTCAACGATTTAATTTTGGCAAACAGGCGGAAGATATTCCGGTTCCGGCTGACTATGACGGTGATGGCATCACTGATATTGCGGTAAGGCGTCCTTCTAATCAGTACTGGTATATTTTGAACTCGTCCGATGGCGAGATTCAACGATACCATTTTGGCAAACAGGCAGAAGATATACCGGTACCTGCTGATTACGACGGAGATGGCCTGGCCGATGTCGCTGTGCGGCGCCCCTCCAATCAGTTCTGGTATATTTTGAATTCTTCTGATGGGGAGATTCAGCGTTACAACTTTGGCAAACAAGCTGAGGATATTCCCGTTCCGGCTGACTATGACGGCGATGGTAAAGCGGATATTGCCGTACGCCGACCTTCGACCCAGTACTGGTATATTTTGAATTCATCTGACGGTCAGATTCAGCGTATCCGTTTTGGGTTGCAGTCGGAAGACATTCCTATTCCGGCGGACTATGACGGCGATGGTAAAGTTGATGTGGCCGTCCGTCGACCGTCAACGCAGTTTCAGTACATTTTGCGCTCCAGTGACGGTGAGATAGAGCGGATTCAGTTTGGCCGGGACAGCGCTGATATGCCGCTGGCGGGACCCGTTATGACCCGCACAGCCGTGCAGATACCGGATAGCTCCGGGGCTGCGGCAGTGCAGGAAGAACTGTCGATACAAAGAAGTATCATCACAGCCGAACAGGCTCGTACCGAGCGGGTACAATAATCCACTATTACAGTGAGGCGACACCACCAGGTGTCGCCTCAGATTGATGATAAACCCCCGCTTTTTAGCGGGGGTTTCTTTTTTTAAGCAGCCGAAGGCTGCGATCGCGATGTTT
>NZ_JBVTQY010000043.1:0-38260 GCF_055755215.1 Planctobacterium sp. R6 | reverse complement strand
GGATTCGACACCCATACCTTAAACTGGTAACTCTCTCTTTTAAAAGGGAAATGTCAGATTAGATTGGAACTTCTATACATAATTGGGTAGCCGGAGTTATTTTAATTCCGGCCTCCACAGCCCATCCCAGAATTTCGCAACCCCATTACAAAGGAATTCCCGGGCCTCAGAGCCACCCTAGGATGAGTGAATAGTTACAAGTTTAAAATTACCACACCAGGTCATCGGGAATTTCGTAATCGGCGTACCAGTCTTTTTCTTCTTCGGTCATTTCTACCGATTCTTCCTGCTGATCAGCGCGGTACAGAATACAACCATCGTCACGCTCGGCGATTTTATCGGCCACCTGAATAGGGATAATGGCGTAGCCGTCTTTAAAGCTAACAATCGCCAGCTTGCCGGCTTGCAGATGGCCACGGGTGCGTTCATTCACTAATACCGATTTAATCACGTTGTCGTGAGTAAACTGAAATTTTACGTCACCGTTGTTTATTGGCTGCTGATTCATATCGATCATCTGAATGATCTGCGCGGCTATTTGTTTTTTCTCGGCCTCTTTTTTAGCTTCGGCATTTAGCGCCTGATCTTTTTGTTTTTTTGCGGCCTGTTGCGCCTGAACCGATGCTTTCACCTCATCAGTTTCCACAATCTTGTTTTTGCGCCTGATTTTGTCTTTCTTGCGTTTTTCATTCTGGATTTTTTTAGCATTTTTTTTATCGGCTAAACCGGATTTTAAAAGCTGCTCCTGAAGGGATAATGCCATGAACACCTCGGGTAAGTTAAAAAAGGAGTATTCTATGCGGAATGACGCCACAATGCCATTTAGTCAACGGTCTGTTGTGCATCTTCAACGGTATACCAAAATTGTGCTTCCTGCAGCGGAGTATTTTCGGGTAACACCGGATTTTCAAGCTCAAACACAATGCGATTTTTAATGTTCGCCTGTTCGATATAATGCTGATGCTCGCGCAAAAACAATTGATCAAATTCGCCCGCGGCAATGGCTCTGCGCAAGCCGGTCTCAATCAGGTTTTTCATCACAATATTCTTTTTATTAAAGAAAAAGTAGGTTGCTGTGGGATAACGAATGGCGAGGTGGGGTTCAATTCTCAATCCCCGGTTGTATTCCGGATTCGCCATTTCTGACCAAATTTCCACTATTGAACGGGGAAAGAAACCGGCCCGCTCCAGGCGTACGATATTAAACATTTCGTCAAAGTTAGTGGCCGTTACCACTTCGAAGCCGTTGGCCTGTAATATTTTAGTATCCGGCCAGTCATGGCCCTGTACAGGCGTGTATTGGCGCAACTCCTGAATAGTGGAAAAAGTGTTAAATACGTCGTAGTTATCTTCTGTTACCAGAAACAATCGCCATCCGATCAAGCCTTTGTATATTGGTATTCTGACCGGCAGTAGCTCGTCTTCGCGTATTTTGTCGGTCATGCTCCAGACCAGACTGATCTCCCGGTTAGCTTTGAGTTGCTTGATGGCTCGACCCTGAGTAAGGACTTTTTGGCTGGGATACAAATTGTAATTGACCCCGGTATGCTTCAGGGCCAACTTCAGCACAGCCAATGGATAGGTGGTGCGTTTGTCTTCTGCGTCTTCAGGTTGTGGGTAGTATAATGTCCAGGTTGCCGCGTTAGCACTGTGGCTTATGGCCATCCCCAGCCAAAACAATAAAATCAGGCGTTGTATCATGTTACAGGAAAAAGCAGCCTCTCCAGCTCCCTTTCTTCATCATCAATCACAGAGACGATAATTTTTAAAGATTCCCCATCCAATTGCAATGTATAGGACACAAAACAACTAAATAGTTTTTGCTGAGTCGCATCTTTAAAGGTCCATTTAACATTGGAAAACATGATATTTTCCGACAGGCGCATCGTCTGACAAACATCAGCCTCACACATGGCCACGCCCACGGCCTGTAGCTTGTCCATCAATTCATCAATCACATCGACGATGGCTTCCTGCGAGGTAAACACGCTTTTGGTTTCGTCACTCATTAATACGGCTGGTACGAAATACATCTGAGACACGGCCTGTGCGTCAAACTGCTCGTAAGCTCTGGCATAATCATCAAAAAATTCTTGGGAAAGTGTTGGCACAGATCTTCCTATTTTTTCTTTATCTCAATACTGCTATCGACAAAATTCGATAAACTCTTAGGCCTTCTTAAAGCATAACCGCTATTGAAGATCTTGCCGCTAAAATTTATTCAATTCCGATAAATTTGTGGGTTTGCAGTGATAAACGCCAGTTGCGCTCAATGCAGGTTTTTACTGCCAGTTCAGTGGCCCGCTTTTGCTGGCTGATGGGTTGCAGGTAAATTAAACAATCAGCTCGCAGGGTTTTGTCTTTAAGTAGCTCATCCAGTTCCTGCACATGTTTTTCCATAGCAATTGGGTGTTTAATTTCATGGGCACTTTCCAGGAGTTCGCGGCGGACTTCATAGCCACCTTTCATATTTATTTTAGGAGACACTGTTACCCAGGTGTCAGGGTGGGCTTTCAAACCAAAAGTGCCGCTGGTTTCAATTTGCGCAGTAAAGCCATTCTCGATAAACAGTCGGGTCACCGGTACCAGGTTGTACAAACACGGTTCACCACCGGTAAATATAATGTGTTTTGCCTGATAACCTTTTTGCTGATACAAGGCAAACAACTGCTCTGCTGTGGCGGCAAACCAGCTGTCTGACTCTGCCGTTTCCTGCATCACCTGTTCGGCCGTAGTCTCTGTATGGGGGGGAATATCCCAGGTGTGTTTAGTATCACACCAGGGGCAGCCCACAGGACAGCCCTGAAGCCGAATAAACACCGAAGGGACACCGGTAAAAGCGCCCTCGCCCTGGATCGATTCAAAGACTTCATTGATTTTATAAACCGTAGGCACATCGTTGACGATGTTAATACGCTGCGAGGATGTAGCTTGTGAATTCAAACTGATGACCTTAGTTGCTGAGATATCGGGACAGCAATTGCGTTTATCGAAGAATTCTCTAAAATCGCCGTCATTACAGACAAGATTATAGAGAATAGTGGCATATGACACAAAAAGTTGTGGTTATTTATTCGGGCGGTATGGATTCTTTCACCGTGCTGCACAAAGCAATCAAAGACGAGTATCAGGTTTTTCCGCTTTCTTTTGACTACGGACAACGTCACAAAAAGGAACTGGATTACGCCGCCAGAGTCTGCAAGCAATTGAATGTACATCACAAAATTGTGGACATCTCAGCCATCAACCAGTTGATTGGCGGCTCTTCTTTGACTGCTGACATCGACGTGCCAGAAGGTCACTATGCAGAAGAGAGTATGAAACAAACCGTGGTGCCAAATCGCAACATGATTTTACTTTCTATGGCTGTAGGTTACGCTGTGTCATTAGAAGCAGATAAAGTGTACTACGGGGCACACTCAGGCGATCACGCCATTTATCCGGATTGTCGTCCTGAGTTCGTGCAAAAAATGAATGATGTCAGTGCCATCGCCAATTACCAGCCTGTGGAGATATACTCCCCCTATCTGACGGTGAGTAAAATAGATATTCTGACTGACGGCTTGAAAATGGGCCTGGACTACAGTCAGACCTGGACCTGCTACAACGGCAGGGAGAAAGCCTGTGGTAAATGTGGTGCCTGCCAGGAGCGACTCGAAGCGTTCGAAAAAAATGCCTGTTCAGATCCATTGGAGTATGAAAGCTAATCGGCACTATTGTCAGCCTCATAAAGCTGACATCTGACTAATAGCGATTAATTATATACAGAGTGAATAAAAAACAATTCATTGGTGTCCTGATACGTTACCATACCAAAGCGAATTGATTTACTAAGCGCGTATTGATTTGTCATCAATATAGAATCATTATCAGGATGGATGGATGCAAAGCACACTACAAAAAGTCACTATGATTAAAGAAAGTTTTTGGCAGCGATTACAAGAAGACGCATTACACGTCGTAACCTCTGAGCCGTTACTGGCCAGTTATGCCCATGCCTGTATTCTCAATCATAGAAACTTTGAGTCCGCTTTGAGCTTTATCCTGTCTAACAAACTGGCTGATGAAGTCATGCCGGCTCTGGCAATCCGTGATGTGTTTATGGATGCCTACGAGGCGGATGCCAATATTATTGGCTCAGGCATTGAAGATATCAAAGCCAGTTACGACCGCGATCCGGCGGTTCACTCCTACTTAATGGTATTGATCCATTTTAAAGGTTATCAGGCTATCCAGGTTCATCGCCTCGCGCATCATTTGTGGCAACGCAATCGCAAAGATTTGGCGCTATTTCTGCAAAGCAGAAACAGTGAGGCATTTGGCGTCGATATTCACCCGGCAGCTAAAATTGGCAAAGGCGTCATGTTCGATCACGCCACCGGTATCGTTATCGGTGAAACAACCGTGATTGAAGACAATGTCTCGATTTTGCAATCTGTCACCCTGGGCGGCACGGGTAAAATGGCGGGAGATCGCCACCCTAAAATTCGCGAAGGGGTGATGATAGGCGCTGGCGCCAAAATATTGGGTAACATCGAAGTTGGCAAAGGCTCTAAAGTCGGTGCCGGTAGTGTGGTATTAAATCACGTCCCGCCGCATGTTACGGTGGTGGGTGTGCCGGCCACCGTTGTGGGTCGTCCCTGTTGCAGCAACCCCTGCGACACCATGGAACAAAACGTCTTAGCTGACGACAAACCTTAGCCGCCAAAAGCGCGGCTTTTTTATAGCCGAAAATCAACCAGCTTATAGCCATTTCATCGGTTTTCCTGAATTCTTAAGGCGATTTTGATTTATGTGGATACTGCGATATGAGCTATAGTGGCTGTAGAGCCAGAATGCCTTTGCCATGCAATTGCGCTGCACAGGCCATGACCAACCGGATAAAATTACAACCATTCAACGGACTTAAGTCATTCAACGGGAAAACGCGCTGCACCAGATTTAACCTTTGTTAAAAGTGGGAGAGTTTTATGAACCCGGTAATTACTGCACAAGCCATTGAACTATGTAAGTTTCTATCCGCCAACGATGCCACTAAAGCACATCTGTTTTTGGAACAGAGTCACCTGCCCTATGACGTCCAGGATTTAATTCTGGCCGCCTTGTCCGGATTACAAAAACTGGACGATAAAATTATCGAAGAGATTTTAGAAGCCTACTGCGAGATCAGTAGCTTTGATGAGCGCCTGCTGCACTAATGCAACCTGGAAAAGGCAACACTTACGTTAAGCGGCGCTTCTCTGGCAGCTAACTCACTGCTGCCAGACTAGGCTTTGGATGGGGTTTTACTCCGGCACTGGCCTGCTCAATAAACCAGCTTAACTCTTTAATACAGTGTTTGAGTACCGGGTTGAGTCTGACGTTTTTGCCATTTAATACATATAGCTGATGCTCAAAATAGAACTGTTGCTGAGCCACAGGCACGATATACTCCGCCATTTCAGCGGTTACCAGATAATCCGGTAACAGACCAATGTACTCGCCGGTCAGAATTGCCGAACGACAAGACTCCCAACAATCAGACCAGGTTTTCACTGAAAGGCGTTTGCCGTCCCGTACATAGTTACCGGAAGACAGGCCTGACATCCCCACCGCGGGAAACTCTTCGAGATTAATCTCTTTCAGATCTTGCACTTTCGCTAAAATATGGCTTTTCGCGCAATATAATTTACCCGTTACCGCAGAATTAATGGCGTTAAAATTAACCGATTCAGGCTTTACCAGATCGTAACAGGACAGCACCAGGTGACACTCCCCGGACAAGGCCACATGTTCGATTTCCTGGTACTGACGGGTTTGAATATTGACGTGAATATCATCAAATTTATTCATGGTGCTTTTTACTGCTTTCGCCACTGCCGCCATTAAGCTGGCTGATAATGAGGACTGTACTACCAGGGTGATATGGCCTGAATAGTCATCGTGCAAACTCTTCAGGTTAAAAACAAAGTTGTCAAAGGTATTAAAAATGCGCTTGGTTTCCTGATATACCACCTCACCTTCTTTGGTGAGCTGAAAGCCGCCTCGTCCGCGTTGGCAAAGAATTAAATCCAGCCGTTCTTCCAGTTTTTTAATGGCGGCACTAATGTTAGGTCTTTGCATACGTAACACCGGCTCTGCAGCGGTAAATCCGTTACACGAAGCTACGGCAAAAAACACTCTTAACAACTTTATATCGGATTCCTGTAAACGATTTAGCATAAAACTCACCACTGCATTCATTAATTGTTGGATATCAGGGCCCGCCGGACCTTTGCAGTACCATTTTGCCGCAAAGGTCAACACGCTCTGAATCACACCAAACGTATTTAATTTAATACTAATGCAGAAAATCCGGTTACGCTCCGATCACCGTTGGAAATTGTGAAGCAGCACTACAAATCCACTGAAAAATGCAGATTATTTGCACTAAAAGCAGGGGTTGCGCCTAAATTGCTAAGAAGAAACCACTACTTTTGCCCGTAAGGCTTCCACCTGATCACGTATTGATGCTGCCTGTTCAAACTCGAGATTTTGGGCATGTTCAAACATTTGCTTTTCCAGTTTGGCGATTTCAGCCATTAACGACCTGGCATCCAGCTTGTAGTCAGCGCCCCGCTCTGCAGCCATACGCGGCTCTCTTTCTTCGGAGTCACTCCCCATATCCATGACATCGGTAACTGGTTTATGCAGCGGTTGCGGCGTAATACCATGTTCGAGGTTGAAGGCTTCCTGTTTTTCCCGGCGGCGATTGGTTTCTTCGATGGCCCGTTGCATAGACCCGGTGATGGAGTCGGCATATAAAATAGCTCTACCGTTAATGTTTCTGGCCGCACGACCTATGGTCTGAATCAATGAGCGGTCAGAACGCAGGAAGCCCTCTTTATCGGCATCCAGGATGGCCACCAGACTCACTTCCGGCATATCCAGACCTTCCCGCAACAGGTTTATGCCCACCAACACATCAAACTTGCCTAAGCGCAAATCGCGAATGATCTCCATCCGCTCAACTGTATCTATGTCGGAATGCAGATAGCGCACCTTAACCTGGTGCTCATTCAGATAATCACTCAGATCCTCTGCCATGCGTTTGGTTAACGTGGTCACCAGCACCCGCTCATTAACTTTGACGCGTTTGTGAATTTCTGAGAGCAAATCATCTACCTGAGTACCTACCGGGCGAATCTCCAGTTGCGGATCCACCAGTCCGGTGGGCCTGACAACCTGCTCAACGACATCACCGGCAGATTTTTCCAGTTCGTATTTACCGGGGGTCGCTGACACATAGATAGTTTGCGGTGACAGTGTTTCAAACTCTTCAAATTTTAGCGGTCGGTTGTCAAGGGCAGAGGGAAGCCTGAAGCCGTATTCCACCAGGGTTTCTTTTCGGGAGCGATCGCCTTTGTACATGGCCCCAATCTGCGACACCGTAACATGAGATTCATCGATGAACATTAGTCCGTCTGCCGGAAAGTAATCAATCAGGGTGGGCGGTGGCTCGCCCGGCGCCCTGCCTGATAAATAACGACTGTAGTTTTCGATACCGGAGCAGTAACCCAACTCGGTCATCATTTCGATGTCAAACTGAGTTCGTTGCGTAATACGCTGTTCCTCAATCAGTTTATTGACGTCTTTTAATTGCGCCTGACGCTCTTTCAGCTCTTCTTTGATACGGTCGATGGCCGCAAGGATCTTTTCTCTGGGAGTCACATAGTGAGTTTTGGGGAAAACCGTGGCTCTGGCCACCTGCTTTTCGATGGCTCCGGTAAGTGGGTCAAACAATTGAATGCGTTCGATCTCTTCATCAAACAGCTCCACTCTGACCCCTTGTTTTTCAGAATCAGCGGGAAAAATATCAATCACATCACCACGAACCCGGAACGTCCCGCGTTCAAAATTAACATCATTGCGTTTGTACTGTAGTTCGGCTAGTCGGCGTAAAATATCACGCTGATCCATGATATCGCCCTGACGCAAATGCAGCAGCATCTTCATGTAAGACTCGGGATCCCCTAAGCCGTAAATAGCTGACACACTGGATACGATCACAACATCGCGGCGTTCCATCAATGCTTTGGTGGCCGATAAACGCATCTGTTCTATGTGATCGTTAATGGAAGCGTCTTTTTCAATAAAGGTATCTGTGGTGGGTACGTATGCTTCCGGCTGATAATAATCATAATAAGAAACAAAATATTCTACCGCGTTATTGGGAAAGAACTCTTTCATTTCGCCATAAAGCTGAGCCGCCAGGGTTTTATTGTGGGCCAGTATCAGGGTGGGCCGCTGCACTTCCTGAATAATGTTGGCCATAGTAAAGGTTTTACCTGACCCGGTGACCCCCAATAAAGTTTGATGGGCCAGGCCGTAGCCCAGGCCTTCCACCAAAGCCTCGATTGCCTGTGGCTGATCCCCTGCCGGTTGATATTTTGACTTAAGTTCGAATCCTCTGCTCATGACACCGCTTCAGGTTTTGTTTGTTCGTTCACCATCAATGCACTCATTTCTTCATCCAGTAGCCTTTTAAACCACATAAAGGCGACAAAAGCTGTCAGTAGATTAGCCACTATGCCCATCCAAAACATACCTTCTAACTGATACAACAAGCTGCCTAACCAGGAAATGGGTACGAAAAACACAAACAATCTGATCACGCTGAGCAACAGCGCACTCATCGGTTTGTGCATGGCGTTAAACGATGAATTGGTAAGAATGATGATACCCTGCAAGCCATAACCGATTGGCACTATCATCAGAAATAGCTGTATGAGGTCGACGACTTCCTGCTCCTGGGCGAAGATGCGTGCAATAAAAGGCGCCAGTAACCACATCACCAAGAACACGGCAAACTGCCAAAACAACACAAATTTCAGACACAATAGATAGGCATCTTTAACCCGTTGAATACGTGCTGCACCGTAATTCTGGCTGATAAATGGCGGTAAGGTCATGGATAACGCCAGGATCACGATACTGGCTATCGACTCAATTCGGCCACCCACACCCCAGGAGGCCACGGCTGCAGAACCGAAGCCCGCCACAATAGCAGTCATGACACCATTGGCGATTGGCGTGAGCATATTCGCGCCGGCTGCAGGAACACCGATTTTCAGGATATTACGGCTGTACTCCCGCAATTCAGAAAAACTGAGCATACGGGGAATAATTAAATCGCGCTTTACCAGCAGATAAATAATTTGTGCCGAACCAACGGCCCAGGCAATTAAGGTTGCCAGGGCTGCCCCCTGTATCCCCATTGCCGGAATAGGTCCCAGACCGAAGATAAAAATCGGGTCCAGCACGGCGTTAATCGCCCCGCCCAATGCCATGATCATACTGGGAGTTTTGGTATCACCATTGGCGCGCAACACAGCGTTACCCACCATAGGCAATGCCAGAAAGATACCGGCACCGTACCAGACCACCATGTAATCTATAATATGGGGCATCTCCGCTGCAGAAGCCCCCAGTAAACTAAAAATAGGTTCGATGAACAACAATCCCACAAAAGCCAGCAACGTTGCCATGATAAATGACAGGACCAATGCTCCGGTGCCTGCACCGTGGGCCGTGGTTTTATCCCCCGCCCCCATCAACCTGGCTATGGTAGCCGAGGTACCGATGCCCAAACCAATGTTTAAACTGATGACCGTAAACGTCACCGGAAAAGTAAAACTGATGGCCGCCAGTTGCTCTGTACCTAATAAACTGACAAAAAAGGTATCTACCAAACCAAACGTCATTAATAAAATCATGCCGTAGATAACGGGTACAGTCATTGATTTCAGGGTTTGTTTTATATCTCCCTGCAATAAATTAGGAGCCTGGGAAGCATTGGACACTATCTGGTTCTCGTAGTTGTGATAAAACAAAGTGTTACGGGTTTATCGCGGACAATATTCAAGACAGAAAAAACCCGATGTGATGGAAAAGCGCGTTCCATATAATTATGAAACGCTAAGTTTACTTTATGCGCAATGGTAAGGCTACGCCCACCTGGATTTAGTTTGTAACTAATTTAACAAAAGCGCTGTTCCGAAAGCCCGCCGCACAAAATGTAAACGCATAAACAACCGCATCAGTGATGGTCCGGCATTTTGTGGATTTTTGACCCGCAACAAATTTAAGTAACCAAAGCGGATGAAAATCGCAGCGTCAATATTTATTCGGTTTATGTCAAAGAACTGTCACATAATTCAGAGAGATAGCTGTTGATGATAGTTTCATCATCGCGGATTAGTTTTTGAACCAAATGGTCAGCGTTTAGTCGGGACTGCAATTGCACACTAAAATCAAGAGAAAAATCCAATTATTTTTTAAATTTTTTTGTTGACTCGTAAAACAACACACAAGCGAATTTTGACTGGTCAAAATTCAATCACGCCCCCTGAAACATTTCTTAACAACATCTTAAGTCATTGTTTTTATTCAACTTAATATCTTTTTCGAATAATTTGAAAGTTTCATCTTGACACGGTAAGTCGAGGGCTGTGGCAATGTGTTCCAATTTAATTCACATAGTTATCCACAGATTTAGTGGATAACTGTGGATTGCCCAATAAAGACGCGAGCTGGGGGCAATCGAGGTAAAAAAAAGGTAAGTTGACACTAACGTTAAGTGTCGCTGATTATCGTTAATGAATTGTTAACAACTGTATATTTAGACAGATATCCATAAGTCTAATAGATCTTTTTTTCATAAAATTGTCATTTTTATAATCGTATTTTGTGGCATACGTTAAACGCGTTCACAATAACCCCCAATTTCCACCGTACACAATGATAACGCTTACAGTATTCATCTGAAATTGGTCAGTCTCCCGCTTGCACAGATCGACAATCTGATCAAAGACAACCTGAAAACCTAAGCCGCAAAACAAACGAGCACAGCGAATAATCCTCTTAATGGCATAAAAAGCTTAATTAATCAGCAATTGAAAAAATAATTCTGTAATAATATTGACACCTCCCATCCACCTCTTTATTATTCGCGTCCGTTGTGGCGAGGCGGGTTGTGATGCCTTCATGAATACGCCCGAAACAACATAAAGTTTAGTAACGTTCCCCCTTAGCTCAGTTGGTTAGAGCGACGGACTGTTAATCCGCAGGTCCCCCGTTCGAGTCGGGGAGGGGGAGCCACTAAAACTTTACAATCTGATAAGTATATCTGTTCCCCCTTAGCTCAGTTGGTTAGAGCGACGGACTGTTAATCCGCAGGTCCCCCGTTCGAGTCGGGGAGGGGGAGCCACTCTTCTTTTCTCCTTTATTATTCTCTCTCCCAAATCCGGTCTTTTCATAGATTTTAAACCCATGATTCTTAAGTTGTTTATCTTGTCATAAAACACGATAATAGGCAGCGATTTCAATCGGCGGTCAATCGCCAGACATTTTTTTCTATTTTTTAGCGCTTATGACTGAATTTTTGCTGTTGCTGGTCAGCACAGTGTTGGTAAACAATTTCGTATTGGTACAGTTTCTTGGTCTCTGCCCTTTTATGGGCGTATCCGGCAAGCTGGAAACCGCTATTGGTATGTCAATGGCCACCACCTTTGTACTCACTTTGGCGTCCGTGTGCAGTTACCTTGTGGAACAATACATACTGTTCCCGCTGGGGTTAACTTATCTGCGCACCCTGAGCTTTATCCTGGTGATCGCTGTTGTAGTGCAGTTTACCGAGATGGTGGTAAATAAAACCAGCCCTACCCTGTATCGTTTATTAGGTATCTTCTTACCACTGATCACCACCAATTGCGCCGTGTTAGGTGTCGCCCTGTTAAATATAAAGGAACAACACAACTTTGTAGAATCGGTGCTCTATGGGTTTGGTGCTGCTGTGGGGTTTTCGATAGTGCTTATCCTGTTTTCAGCCATGCGTGAACGATTAGCGGTTGCAGATGTACCGGTTCCCTTTAAAGGGGCCGCTATTGCTATGGTCACTGCGGGATTAATGTCACTGGCCTTTATGGGCTTCTCCGGACTGGTTAAGTTTTCCTAGGGAGTTGATTTGAGTTTTATTGCAATTACAGTGCTGGCGTTATTGTTTGGGGCGCTTCTGGGCTATGCCGCTATTCGATTTCGTGTTGAAGGTGATCCCCTTGTAGAACAGATAGATGAATTACTGCCCCAAACGCAATGTGGTCAGTGTGGTTACCCGGGATGTAAACCCTACGCCGAAGCCATTGCCAACGGCGACGATATCAATAAGTGCCCACCCGGTGGTGAAGCCACCATTAAAAAGCTGGCAGACCTTATGGGTGTTGAAGCCAAACCTTTAGACGCAGCCCATGGCGCTGAAGACGTGAAAAAAGTCGCTTACATTCGCGAAGATGAATGTATCGGCTGTACTAAGTGTATTCAGGCTTGCCCGGTAGATGCCATTGTTGGTGCCACGCGCCAAATGCACACAGTGATCATCGACGAATGTACTGGTTGTGATCTCTGTGTTGCTCCGTGCCCGGTCGACTGTATCGACATGCTACCGGTAAAAGAAACTGAAAAGAACTGGCGCTGGCAACTGGACCAAATCCCGGTCAAACAGGTGAATTAAGGGATTGGTTATGTTCAACGAAATACTCGAGAGAATCAAAAAAGGTCAATTTTGGCAATTTCCAGGTGGCGTGATCCCCCCAGGGAAAAAAGCACTGTCCAATAACGTTGAAATTGAACGCCTGCCGCTGGCCGACAAGCTCTATATTCCGGTCAAACAACACGTGGGGGTATCCGGCCGGATATCCGTTGAAAAAGGCCACCGGGTATTAAAGGGACAACCACTGACACAAAGCATGAACCCGTTGTCAGTGCCAATCCATGCCCCTACGTCTGGCACCATAGAAGATATCAGGCAACACGTTTCCAATCACCCCTCAGGTATTCCTGAGCAGACGTTGATTTTAGTGCCCGATGGCAAAGAGGAATGGGTAGATCTCAAACCGGTTTCCGATTACCAATCCCTGCCCCGCGCCACTTTGGTGGAAGAAATTTGCAGCGCCGGTATTGCCGGTATGGGCGGCGCCGGTTTTCCTGCCCACATCAAACTGTCTTCGGGTCGCAACATTGAATTCCTGATTATCAACGGCGTTGAGTGTGAACCTTACATTACCTCCGACGACAGATTAATGCGTGAACACGCCTGGCAAATCCGGCAAGGTATTGATGTGCTCAGCCATATCTTAAAACCACGCCATGTTCTCATCGCGATTGAAGATAATAAACCTGAGGCCTTTGCTGCCATGGAGATCGCCTTTCAGGACAACCCTGCTTATAGTCTGTGCGCAGTCGAAACCAAATATCCGGCAGGTGGCGAAAAACAACTTATTCAGGTACTTACCGGCAAAGAAGTTCCCAGCAAGGGACTACCGGTAGATATCGGTATTATTATGCACAATGTGGGTACCTGTTATGCCATAGCCGATGCCATATTCAGTGGCAAACCGCTACTGGAAAGAGTCGTTACTGTAACAGGCGAAGCGCTGACAACACCACAGAATGTCTGGTTGCCATTGGGCACACCTGTTGCTCATGCCATCGCCCAATGCGGTTATCTTGCAGGGCAGCAAAAGGCAAAAAGAGTAATTATGGGTGGCCCCATGATGGGTTACACCCTGCACTCTGATCTGGTGCCCATAGTCAAAACCAGCAACTGTATTTTAGTGCCCTCAGATAAAGAAATGCCCTTTCCTGGTGACGAGCACCCCTGTATCCGATGTGGAGCCTGTGCCGATGCCTGTCCGGCAGGGTTATTGCCACAACAATTATACTGGCACGCCAAAGCAAAAGAATACGACAAGGCACAAGCACTAAACCTGTTCGACTGTATCGAGTGTGGCGCCTGTGCTTTTGTGTGCCCCAGCAACATTCCGCTGGTGCATTATTATCGCGGGGCCAAAGCGGATATCCGAATTCAGCAAGACGAAGCCATCAAAGCTGCCAAGGCCAAAGAGCGATTTGAAGCGCGCAATGCCCGTCTGGAAAAAGAAAAATTGGAACGGGAAGAAAAGGCCCGACAAAGTGCAGCTGCTCGTGCTAAACGTCAGGAACAGGCGGTACAGACAAAAGATAAGCCAGCAGTACCGGCAGCCAACGATCGGGTAGCGGCTGCGCTGGCCCGTGCCAAAGCCAAAAAAGCGCAACAAGCTGAGCATGACTCAGATGCAACCCGGCAGGTTGAGACAGCAACGACAGAGCCAGCCAAAGATACACCTCCCGGTGATAGCAATTCAACAGAGCAGCAATCCAGAGTCGCGGCCGCTATCGCCCGGACCACAGCCAAAAAAGCGCAACAGTCTGAAAGCACATCTGCCCTAAGCGATGAACCGGCAACACAGGAAGGTGATAAAGCTGCTGATGATGATCCGCAAAAAGCCCGGGTTGCCGCTGCCATTGCCCGGGCCAAAGCCAAAAAAGCACAACAGACTGAAGGCACATCTGCCCTAAGCGATAAACCGGCAACGGAGGAAGGTAATAAACCTGCCGATGATGCTCCACAAAAGGCCCGTGTTGCCGCCGCTATCGCCCGTGCCAAAGCCAAAAAAGCACAACAGGCTGAAAATGCGCCTGCAGCCCCTGAATTTGAGTTAGAAAACAGCTCACATAATGAACCCGATGCGCAGGCTAAGCCCGAAGCATCAGCGAACGCACCAGAAAGCTCAGATGACAAACAAGATCGCGTGGCTGCGGCCATTGCCCGGGCCAAAGCAAAACGTGCCGCCCGGGAGCAACAATCCAAAAACAACGAACAGGATGATTAAGCCCCTATGAAATTAAGCTTATCCAGTTCTCCACACCTGACTCAAAAGCGCACTACCAGCGAGATAATGCGTTTGGTAATGCTCTTTGCCGTACCTGGCATTGCTGTGCAAACCTGGTTTTTTGGCTACGGCGTTTTAATTAATATCGCCATCGCGGGTATCGTTGCAGTTATTACAGAAGCCGTAATACTGGAGCTGCGCAAGAAAAATTTCGAATTAGCAATCAAAGATTCCAGTGCCTTGCTGACCGCCTTGTTATTAGGTATTTCCATTCCGCCATTTGCGCCCTGGTGGATGACGGTGATCGGTGCCTTCTTTGCGATTGCGATCGCCAAACAGCTGTATGGTGGTTTAGGGTTTAACCTGTTTAATCCCGCCATGACCGCCTACGTGGTATTGCTGATTTCTTTTCCGGTGCAAATGACCGCCTGGGCACCCGTCATGGAGCTTTCTCAGATTAATCACAATCTGACAGATGCCCTGTCCCTAACATTTACCGGTTATACCACCGAAGGTTACAGCGTCGTGCAGTTGCGCACCAATATTGATGGATTCACCATGGCAACGCCATTGGATGAAATGAAAAACCTGCTTAACAAAGGCTTTACCCTGTCAGAAATCACCCTCACCAACTTGTTTATTGAATCGGGGAATTTGGCGGCTGGATTTGGCAAAGGCTGGTTTTGGGTCAATATTGCCTTTCTGGTGGGCGGCTTTCTGCTACTGCAATTTAACCTGATAAACTGGCACCTGCCGGTGGGAATGTTGGCGGGACTCGGCCTGCCAGCCTTGCTTTGGTATTTAGTTTCACCGGATACTCAGATTAGTCCGCTGCTACACTTATTCAGTGGCGGCACCATGTTAGGTGCATTTTTTATCATCACCGACCCGGTTACTGCGGCAACCAGCAATAAGGGCCGACTGATATTCGGTTTCGGAGTGGGTTTGTTGGTATTTATCATTCGCAGCTTCGGTGGATATCCTGACGCTATCGCTTTTTCAGTACTACTGATGAATATGTGTGTACCGGTAATCGACTATTACACCCGCCCCAGAACCTACGGGTATACGCAGGCAAAACCCGTTAAGGCAAATAAAAAACAAGGAGGCGACAAATGATGCAGGGCGTCTCTAAAAACGGAGCCATACTCGGCGGTTTTACTTTGGCAACCACGATTCTGATCGCAATAACCCACTGGATTACAGCGCCGGTTATTGAACAGCAGGTGCTAAAAAAAGCTCAAAGCACCATTACCGAGGTGTTTCCCGAGCAACACTGGGACAACAATATTACCCAAAACTGCGTATTGATATCACCGTCGGAGCAGGCTACACCGCTAAAAATTTATCGCGGCTATTTTCAGGGAGCCTCCTCCGGACTCGTTATCGAAGCAGTCAGTCAGCAAGGCTACAGCGGGAATATCACCTACCTGGTATCCTTGATAAACAATGATGTTATTGGTGGGGTAAGAGTTCTTGAACACAAAGAAACCCCGGGCCTTGGAGATAAGATTGAATTGCGTATCAGTGACTGGATCACGCTGTTTGATAATCTGGCCGCAGCAGATACCCGTCGGACTGATTGGGCTGTGAAAAAAGACGGGGGTAAGTTTGACCAGTTTACCGGTGCCACCATCACCCCCCGCGCTATCGTCAACGGTGTCAAACACACCATCAACTGGGCGCAAGATAATTATCAGGCCGTGTTTGCAATGGAAAATCACTGTGAGTCTCAGCTCAGGGAGTCTGGAAATGACTGAATATCAACAACTGACCTGGCAAGGTTTATGGAAAAACAACGCGGCGTTGGTACAACTGTTGGGGCTGTGCCCGCTGCTGGCGGTAACCAGCTCTGTGGTAAATGCGCTGGGGCTGGGTATTGCAACCACCTTAGTATTAATTGGCTCCAATTGTACGGTTTCGTTAGTGCGCAACCTGGTGCCCAATGAAATTCGCATTCCGGTGTTTGTACTGGTGATTGCCACCTTTGTGACCATAGTCGAACTCCTGATGAACGCCTATACATTCAGCCTGTATCAGGCACTGGGTATCTTTATCCCGCTGATTGTAACCAACTGCGCCATAATCGGCCGCGCTGAAGCCTATGCTTCAAAGAATCCACTTAAACAGTCCGCCTACGATGGCTTTATTATGGGTATGGGTTTCCTGCTGGTGTTGGTGCTACTGGGTTCGATGCGTGAACTATTGGGCAATGGCACCCTGTTTGATGGCATGCACTTGCTGCTGGGAGACTGGGCCAAAGCCATGAAGCTGGTGATTTTCGAAACCGACAGTCCGTTTTTGCTGGCCATATTGCCGCCTGGCGCCTTTTTAGGCATGGGTTTGTTGATAGCCCTGAAAAATGTGCTCAATCAACGGGTAGAGAACGCAGTGATGGGTGCCCAGCAAGAAAAAATCGTGTCTCGCGCCCGGGTCACCAGCGAAAGCTAAGCAAAACAGAATCAAAAAATACACAAAAGATACCTTTAAAAAATGAGCAGCATGAGTGCACCTATAGCAAAACAGCAAAAAGTACAGGCAATCATCAACATCCTTGATGAGCTGTACCCCGAAGTACCAATCCCGTTAGATCACAAAGATCCCTACACCCTCTTGGTGGCGGTTTTATTGTCTGCACAATGCACCGATGAACGGGTAAATCAAATTACTCCCCTGTTGTTTGCCAAAGCTGATAATCCCTTTGATATGGTAAAAATGAGCATTGAAGAGATTCAGGAAATCATCAGACCTTGTGGCCTGTCTCCAATGAAATCAAAGGGTATCTGGCATCTGTCTGACATGATCATCAAGCTCCATGCTGGCGAAGTTCCCCAGGATTTTAAGGCGCTGGAAGCCATGCCAGGGGTTGGACACAAAACGGCGTCAGTTGTCATGGCTCAGGCCTTCAACGTTCCCGCCTTCCCGGTCGATACCCATATTCATCGCCTGATGTATCGCTGGGGGCTGTCAAACGGTAAAAGTGTTGAACAAACGGAACGCGATGCCAAACGCCTGTTTCCGAGAGAAAAATGGAACGACCTGCATCTTCAGATCATCTATTACGGTCGCGAATATTGTCCGGCAAGAGGTTTCGACCTGGACAAGTGCATCATTACCCGTCAGTACGGTCGCAAGAGTTTTATCAATGAAGTACTGAAGGAAAAAGCGAAAAAGAAGAAGTGATGTGGCTTTGCCGGGGCACTGTTAGTTTTGGGGATTAGCTAAGCTCAACAACCAGTTGACGAACATTTTGGTTTGTAAATTGTTTTCAAACTGCAACCTTTGCTGAGTTTGCTGATCAGTGAAAACCACATTGCATTTATTTATAGAAATGGATGCAATGGGTGGGCAGGCACTGCATTGCAGCCCTTGGTATGAAAATGACATTAATTAATTCCTGGAATAACTGTCGATAGCATTAAGAACTGGCAAGGACCTGCCATTCTGTCGCTATGGAAATTGGATTTTGGTTAGGGAAGAGAATAAAGGCCGGTGAGATTTCGGCCTTTAGAAAAGCTTACGAGCTGGTTTAGTCAACCACAACGTTGGTGGCTTGAGGGCCTTTTTGTCCCTGCTCAACATTAAACTTAACGCGCTGACCTTCAATCAGAGTTTTAAACCCTTCAGATGCAATGGCGCGGAAATGAACGAAAACGTCCTTGCCACCTTCACTCGGTGTTAAAAAACCAAAGCCTTTATCTTCATTAAACCATTTAACTACGCCAGTTACTGAATTAGACATAATATTTACCTTTCTAAAAATTTGTATATTTGGTGCAAAACACCGATGAAGCGATAGAAACGATCCGGCTAATAAAGCATGTATATCGATAAAAGCCTTTGGATTAAAAAGAAAATTAAAGAGGGTACAGCGCAGTAGTAGAGAAGATTTACAATCTAAAGCCCGGCCACAATACAGACTTTACTGGCCAGTGTCTAGTTAAATAGTTATAAATATCTTTTTTACTATTTCCGATTGTTATTAAAACACACTTGATGAAAGAATTATTTCAGTACCAATTAATTCTTGATTCTGAGCTTTGCTTCATTATGCTTGCGGGGACGTATTCCGAGTCATTAAACGTCCAGCATACAAAGGAATTTTTATGAGAATGTTACATACCATGTTACGCGTGGCTAACCTTGAAAGGTCCATCCAGTTTTATACTCAGGTGATGGGCATGAAGTTGCTGCGTCAAAGTGAAAACACCGAATACCGCTATACCCTGGCATTTGTGGGGTATGCTGATGAATCCGAACAGGCAGTATTAGAACTTACCTGGAACTGGGACACCGACAGCTACGACATGGGCAATGCCTATGGACATGTCGCCTTTGGCGTAGACGATATCTATGCCCTGTGTGACGAGATAAAATCCCGCGGTGGTGATGTGTATCGCGAAGCCGGTCCGGTCAAAGGTGGCAGCACCGTTATTGCTTTTGTTCGCGACCCTGACGGCTACGCCATTGAACTCATTCAGGAAAACAGCTAACTCCCCCGGGATGACACGCTAAACCGCCAGCATGGGAGGAATGTCCATGGGTTATCCGGCTTATCTTGTATTTCTGACACTATTATTTTCACAATTTATCTCAGCGTCACCGGTGGTTATCGCTCACCGTGGCGCGTCTGGCTATTTACCAGAACACACCAATGAAGCGCTGGTGATGGCCTACATGCAAAACGCCGATTATATCGAGCAGGACCTGGTCCTGAGTAAAGATGGTCACCTGGTGGTATTACATGATATCCACATCGATACCACGACAAATGTCGCACAGGCATTTCCCGACAGAAAGCGCGATGATGGTCGCTATTACGCTATCGACTTCAATCTTGCAGAGTTAAAAACACTGCAGGTAAATGAGCGTACAGACCGGCACCAAAATCCGGTCTACCCCACCCGATTTCAGGGAGATACTGACTTTCAAATCGCCACACTTGATGAACACCTTAACCTTATTCAGCAACTCAACCGGCAAACCGGAAAAAATACCGGTTGGTACATCGAAATCAAAGCACCGCAATGGCACTTGCAACAGGGGCAGGATATCGCAAAGATACTGGTGGAAACCCTGACGCAATATCAACTCAATCACCCTCAGGCTAACCTGTTTGTGCAGTGTTTTGACCTCAAACACAGCAAGCGATTACGCCAGCAGTTGGGACTCAAAGCCCCTTTGATTCAGCTTATCGCAGAGAACGACTGGCAAGAATCAGACACCGATTACAACTACCTGAAAACCACACAAGGACTGGCTGAAATTGCCACATTTGCAGAGGGAATTGGCCCCTGGATTCCGCAGGTATTGTCGCTGAAAAATGGCCAATACCTCAGTACCGGTTATGCTGAACAAGCACAAAATGCGGGGCTTTTGGTGCATCCTTACACATTCCGTCGCGATGCTTTGCCTGAAGGCATAACCTCAGAGATGCTGTTAAAGGCGTTGACCCATCAACTTAAAGTAGATGGTATTTTTACTGATTTTACCGATGTTGTGGTGCGCTTTAATCAGGCTCAGGAGCAGCGATAAGTGATGCTGGTGGCCGTCATTAAACAGTTTTTTATTTTGGGTTGTATCAGCTTTGGCGGGCCAGCGGCACACCTCGGCTATTTCAAAAAACGGTTTGTTGATGATTTACAGTGGCTTAGCGACAAGGAATACGCCCAGATTGTTGCCCTGTCTCAGTTTTTGCCCGGCCCAGGCTCCAGCCAAACCGGCTTTGCCATTGGTTATCGCATGTCTGGAATTTGGGGCGGTATTGCAGCATTTGTTGCCTTTACCAGTCCCTCAGTCGTTCTGATGTTACTACTGGCCAGCTTTGGTGCAAGCCTCAGTGGTGAGCCCATCTATCAGGGCATTATTCACGGGCTAAAACTATTAGCTGTGGTGGTAGTGGCCGATGCGACCTTAGGTATGTTTCGCAGTTTTTGCCAGCGCAAAATCACACAAACCCTTTGCGTATTGACCGCCTGTGCCTGCATTTTGTTGCCATCTTTATTGGTGCAAATGCTGCTGTTAATGGCCAGCGCCATTATGGGATTACTGCTGTTATCAGAGCAATATACGCCCGCGCCCGACGACGTTAGCATGAGTAAACCCAAAGTAGCCAAACCGAAGATGACACCCCTGGTGCTGTTCTTTGCCTTACTTTTTGGCCTGCCCTTTGTCGCACAACTGTCTCCTGAACTGGCATTAGCCAATTACTTTTACAGCGCAGGCAGCCTCGTATTCGGCGGTGGTCATGTGGTGTTACCTATGCTGCAAAACATGTTGGCGGCAAGTATCAGTAACGACCTGTTCTTATCCGGATATGCAGCCGCCCAGGCGGTTCCTGGTCCAATGTTCACTATGGCCACCTGGCTCGGTTATCACTCCCTGCCGCAGGCACCGGTAATCGCCTCGCTCATTGCAACATTGATGATTTTTTTGCCGGGATTTCTGCTACTGGTTGGTTTACTCAATGCCTGGCAGTCGATGGCAGCCAACATCCGCCTGCAAGGCGCAATTGCGGGCGTTAATGCCTGTGTCACCGGACTTTTACTTAGCGCCCTGTACCAGCCTGTTTTTATCAGTGCAGTGGGCAATGGCCTGGATATGGTGCTGGTTTTACTGGGATTCTGGTTACTCAGATCACTACGGGTTCCCATCTTACTGCTGGTAAGCTTTTATGTCCTGGCGGGGGCGATTTTCACCTAGAGGAGTCACCGTAATTGCAGGTAGGCTTTCATCCGAGTGACAGTTTCTATCAGGACGATTTTCTGTAAAGGCGACTTCTGTAAAGGCATGCTCTTTCGTTGCATCAGACCTGGCGTAAATATCGATTTTTCAGCTGCCTGAACCTGCTCCGTTGGCACAATTCAGGCACTGGATAAAAGGCTCAGAATCCGGAACCGGTTTGCGCAGTCAGAAAAGCGAGAAATATCAGATAAGCGGCCGCGCCAAAGCCAATAGAATTGCAACCTACAAAGATAAGTTTACGAAAAATGTCGAATGGGCCTTGCTCGCTTTTCTTAGTGATATGCATTGTTTTCTCTCAACTGTTTGGCATTGTTCTTATGTTCTTAAGCTATCGGCAAAGGCACAAAATTACTTGAGTAAAATTTCTGGTGTTCAGCGATGCAATGCTCGTCTACACTGATGACAGGTTTCCTTATCAAAAGGTCAATGCTATGAACTTACCCTCAAAACTCACCACGCTGCTGATCACGCTGCTACTGTGCTGTACTGTCCTGGCGAATCAGGAGACAGCACCATCAGCTATCAAAAACCTGAAAACGTTGCCCGGCAAGGTGCTCACCGGTGGACAGCCAGATAAGGCAAATCTGGCAGCACTAAAGCAGCAGGGCATTACCACGGTTATTAATTTTCGTGGTGAAGGTGAGTTCACTGAATTTGATGAAGCCGGGTATACAGAACAGTTAGGCATGGATTATTTACATATCCCTATCGACTCTAAAGCCGCACTAACCCGTGAAAATGTGGAACGCTTTAAAGCGGCATTGACCGAACATCAACAGGATGTCTTTTTACATTGTGGCAGCGGCAACCGGGTTGGTGCTCTGTTTGCCCTGGATGCCTACTGGAATGATGGAAAGTCTGCAGCAGAAGCCCTGAAAATTGGTGAACAAGCCGGACTGACATCGCTGAAAAGCTATGTCGAAACGCTGATGACGGCTCAGTAGCTCTAAATTCGACATCAAAACAACTCAGGGAAGTTTACCCGCTGTAAACTTCCCCAGACTTCATTCTGTTAAATTATTGTAAAATTTCTTCCTGCCAAAGGCTGACAAGCCGCTTCGAATTTCGCACACTAAGAGAAAAACAATAGATATTCCCTATGCTGAGTTTTATTGGCCTGTTTGGTGGATTGGCCCTGTTAATTTTCCTGACAATTCGCGGTTTCAATCTGTTTATCGCGGCGCCGCTGTGTGCCCTGGTTGTAGCGCTTTGTTCTGGTATGCCGGTGTTTCTGGGTGATGACAATTTTGTCAGTAGCTATATGAATGGCTTTTCAGGCTTCGTTGCCGCCTGGTTTTTTATGTTTCTGTTAGGCGCCTTGTTTGGCAAATTTATGGAAGACACAGGCGCTGCAGATGCTATCGCCCATACCATCATTGGTAAATTAGGTAAGAAGCACGCCGTCGCCGCAGTGGTGCTGGCCTGCGCCGTTTTAACTTACGGCGGTGTCAGTGTATTCGTGGTGGCCTTTTCTGTTTATCCCATGGCCCTTAGCTTGTTTAAAGACGCCAATTTACCCAGGCGATTTATCCCAGCAGCACTGGCTTTTGGCTCAGTAACATTCACCATGACCAGTGCAGGCTCACCGGAAATTCAAAACTGGATCCCCATTAAATACCTGGGCACTTCCCCCTTTGCCGCCTGGGAGGTGAGTCTGGTGGTATCGCTGTTTATGGCAATATGGGGGTTTTACTGGATCAATCGCATGATTGCGAAAGCGGTGGCCAATGGTGAAAAGTTTGAGGCCAGAGACATCGATCCGGACCTGTCACAACATCAGGATTTACCCAATTTCTGGTTGAGTTTGTTGCCGCTGTTTGTGGTCCTTACACTCTCTTTTATGTTTCATAAATCATTACAGCAACTGGCTTTAATCGTCGCGCTGGGGGGCGGTGTATTAACCCTGCTGTTGATACACCACAAACGCTTTAAGGATATTTCAGCGGCGGTAAATCAGGGTACCATAGGCGCATTGCTGGCCATCGGCAACACCGCCGCGGTAGTGGGCTTTGGCTCTGTTGCCAAAGTCACGCCGGCATTTGAATCCGCCGTGGCGGTTATGACCAGTCTGCCCGGCAACGAACTATTGGGTGCTGCGGTTGCCGTCAGTGTAATTGCCGGTTTAACCGGTTCCGCCTCCGGTGGGCAGGCTATTGCCATGCCCCTTTTGGGGCCTCACTACCTAGAGCAGGGCGTTAATCCTGAGCAATTGCACCGCATTGTCTCCATATCCTCGGGCGCTATCGATACCCTGCCCCACAACGGTTACATCGTTACAACTATCCGTGCCATCTGTCATGAAACCCACCAGCAGGCATACTGGCCCGTGGCAGCGTTAACGGTGGCAATCCCCATGGTAGGTTTAATGCTGGCAGTGTTGCTGTTTAGCGTTTTTTGAAACTAAAAAAGGCCGCGTTAAAAGCGGCCCTGGTGTAACTGGTTTAGCGCTAGGCTTTTTGCATTCGTATCACAACTCTGCGGTTTTTAGCTCTGGCATTGGCGGTGGTATTGGGTGAAGCATGGCGTCGCTCTCCGTGGCCGGTAATATCAATACGCTCAGGATTAACCCCCATTCCAACAAAATAGGTTTTAATCGCATTGGCCCGTTGCTCGGATACCTCAAGGTTCTTCGACTTGCCACCATAACTGTCGGTGTAACCATCCAGGAGCACCAGCTCCAGGTCAGGGTCTTCCTGTAAGTAAGCCCCAATCATATCCAACTTGCGTTTTGATGCTTTGGTCAGATCCGAGCCACCAAACTTATAGGTAAGCACAGTATATTTAATGTCATCAAAACTGTAGGGCAACAGATTAGACACACATTGTACGAACTGCTCATATGGTTCGTGGAAGTTACTGGCATTTAATGCAACAGCGATTTTGTCATATTGGCTATACCAGTCCTGGTAATACAGTGTTGGCCAAAAGCCTTTCTCCAACTCGGAAAGCATTGTCCAGGCGGCTTGCTCCGGTAAATCACCGTCAAATTGTTTTCTGATGGTCATATCCGCGATGTTTTTATGCATCAGACCAGGCATCCATTTCGGCGGTACCGAATACACTGCCGCGACACCATAATTTTTGGGCAAGCGCAACATGTCCAGATTGAATTCCATATTCAGTAACTTACTGGCAGCGCTGGTAAAAGAGGCTGTACCGTAACCGGGAATTTGGTGATTAAGCGTACACTGCAGGCGATTTGGCTCCTCGTTGAACCACACGGACTCTTCCACATCGGCCTTGTACTGACGCAAACTGGCCTGAGCCAATAGCGGGATAATTAATAATAGTGCCAATAACTTTTTCATTATTGCCTCGTTCTATTGATTCTCTTCTTTTTTATTACAGTCACAAACAGAAGCACAGTTTCTGCTCTCTCCAATGCCTGTATCGACCACATTAAAAAAAGGTTGAACATTAATGCTGTTGTCTCATGGGTAATGACCCGGAACACCATCCAGCCTTTTTAGTTTATCAGTGCATGATGTGGATTGCACAAAATGTTAGCGAATAAAAGCAACAATTCGATTAATCATGGATAACTCCTGCCAAGCCTGCAATAATCGAGGTTTTTCGGCCTGAGGTTTCAGTTAGGATTTGTATGCAGGATGATGGACACGCCATAAACGAGCGTTTCAGAGGTTATTTCCCGGTTGTGGTAGATATCGAAACGGCGGGATTTAATGCTCAGACAGATGCACTTTTAGAAATAGCTGCCGTCACGCTAAAAATGAATTATGAGGGCTTTTTATCGATAGATAAAACCATTCATTTTCATGTAGAGCCGTTTGCCGGTGCTAACCTCGAAAAATCAGCGTTAGACTTTAATGGTATTGATCCCCATTGCGCTTTACGCGGTGCGGTTACCGAAGAATATGCATTGAAAGAAATGTTTAAGGAAATACGCAAGCATCAAAAAGATGCCGACTGTCAGCGGTGCGTGATGGTGGCCCACAACGCCGCCTTTGATATGAGCTTTTTAAATGCAGCGACCGAAAGACAAAGTATTAAACGCAGTCCTTTTCATCCTTTTGTGTCTTTTGATACCACCAGCCTGGCAGCACTGATATATGGTCAGACAGTGTTAGTTAAGGCGTGTGAAGAAGCAGGTATTGCTTTTGATCAGGATGAAGCGCATTCAGCGCTTTACGATGCCGAAAAAACCGCGCAGCTATTTTGCAAACTGGTAAATCGGGTTAAACACCTGGGTGGTTGGCCACTTTAACAGGTTATATCGGCATTAAAAAACCCGGCTGATGCCGGGTTTTTGCTATTCGGGAACACTGCGCCTTACAGGCCTTCAGCATTCTCAGACAGGTAAGCAGCAACGCCTGCAGGGCTTGCGTCCATACCTTTTTTACCTTCAGACCAACCAGCAGGACAGACTTCACCGTGCTCTTCGTGGAAGTTCAGCGCGTCAACCATGCGTAGCATTTCGTCGATGTTACGACCCAGAGGCAGATCGTTAACAACCTGGTGACGAACAACACCTTCTTTGTCGATTAAGAAAGAACCACGGAAAGCCACACCAGCTTCTGGATGCTCAACGTCATACGCCTGACAAATTTCGTGCTTAACGTCAGCAACCAGGGTGTATTTAACCTGGCCAATACCGCCGTCTTTCTCGGCAGTGTTACGCCACGCGTTGTGAGTGAATTGCGAATCGATAGACACACCGATCACTTCAACACCACGCTTTTGGAACTCTTCGTAACGGTGATCAAACGCGATCAACTCAGAAGGACATACAAAGGTAAAGTCTAACGGATAGAAGAAAACAACCGCAGCTTTGCCTTTAATCGCGTCTGCAAGATTGAACTCGTCAACAATTTCACCATTACCCAGTACTGCTGCAGCAGTGAAATCAGGAGCGGGACGACCAACTAATACACTCATTATATTCTCCAATGATAGTTAACTTAAACTTCCCCACCAACCGGAGCCAGTGGCGAATAAAATTCGAATACGGCAAGGATATAAGGACAATTCAGTAAAAACCAATCTATTAATTCAATCAAATGATTCAAATAATCTAATCACTCACTGAAAACATCATCCTTATTCTAATCCGCGGGCAACTGCCTGTACTGAATTCATTCCAAAATGGACCAGGTTTTGTGCTGGCCAACAGTAAAAATGCATCAACAAATGCTTGCAATATTATAAATAACAATTATTATCATTTGTAACGGCAAGTGAGAACGATTTCCAACTTCAAACTTACCCAAACATTAAATTTGTTTCATATTTAACCACAGGAAGCCATAGATGTACGTGTGTCTTTGTAACGCCATTACAGACAAAGATATAAAACAAGCTGTCACCGAACAAGGTGTTGGCAACATCCGTGATCTTCGCGCCCACATGGCAATTGCTAATCAGTGCGGTAAATGCACGCAGTTAACACAGCAAATCATCGACAGTACCATCATCGACGAATCACTTTTCAAAGAAGTTTGCTAACCCTGTAAATTTCAAAGGGCCAAAGACTTTGAAATTAATTTTGGTTTTCAGCAACGTTTATCTCTATATATTTCAGAAACAAAAAAGCTGCTCAAAGTAAAGCAGCTTTCGGTGTTTTTGGTGTTGGGATTTAGGCGTTGTCGCCTGAAGCGTTTGCGCGTTCCGCAGCCGCTTTTATCAGGGGTTGCAACTCTCCCTGCTGATACATTTCCAACAAGATATCACTACCACCTATTAATTCACCTTCGATCCACAGCTGCGGAAATGTTGGCCACTCTGCGTATTTGGGCAGCTCTGCGCGAATATCAGGATTTTGCAGGATATCAACATAAGCAAACTGCTCACCACAACTCATCATGATTTGCGCCGCCTGCGAAGAAAAACCACAGCTGGGTAACTTAGGCGAACCTTTCATATATAAAAGGATTGGGTTTTCAGCGATTTGCTGCTTAATTTTATCTAGGGTTTCCATCTTCAGGTCCTGTAAATTGCGTTACTGATGCAATCATAATTGCGGTAATTTGTATTTTTTCAAGATCCGAACCGCTTAGCAACCTGCTTTTAATAACGAATTTTGTGCTGACTGGTTTAAATATTTTAATACGTACCTATATATCGGAACTGAAATAGATAAACGTTTTCTTTTTAAGAAAAAAGGCACAGTGTCTTTTCATCCTGCGATTTAAGGACTAGGATTGTGCTTCACAAACTCATTAGCCGATTACTTGGAGATCATTATGGCGTTTGAATTACCCGCATTACCTTATGAAAAAAATGCTCTTGAACCACACATCTCTGCAGAAACCCTGGACTTTCACTACGGTAAACACCATGCCACATACGTAACTAAGCTAAATGGTTTAGTTGAAGGTACAGATATGGCTGGCAAATCTTTAGAAGAGATCGTAAAAACCTCTTCTGGCGGTGTATTCAACAACGCAGCTCAGATCTGGAACCACACTTTTTACTGGAACAGCTTAAGTCCAAATGGTGGTGGCGAACCGACTGGTGCATTGGCCGACGCCATCAACGCCAAATGGGGTTCTTTTGATGAGTTTAAAGCTGCGCTTAACGACAAAGCCGTTAACAACTTTGGTTCCAGTTGGACCTGGTTAGTTAAAACCGCTGACGGTGGTTTAGACATCGTTAACACCAGCAACGCGGCGACCCCATTAACTGAAGAAGGTGTAACTCCGCTGATAACTGTGGATCTGTGGGAACACGCTTACTACATTGACTACCGCAACCTGCGTCCTAAGTACATGGAAGCTTTCTGGGCGTTGGTAAACTGGGAATTTGCGTCTAACAATTTTGCTTAATTCCTAAGTAAAAGACCCGATTAAGGCCCGCTGAACCAGCGGGCTTTTTATTTGCCGTTTAGCGTAAATTTGCTTCTAAAAACCTCAGAACCCGGCGTTGCACGTCTTCTTGATGTTTGGAAAGACTGTGATCCCCACCCGGATAAACCACCAGCTCGTGTGAATGCTGCAATTCAGTCAAACGCTGTGAAGCCATCTGTGATTGGGTCACGTCCACACGCCAGTCCATGTCCCCATGCAGTATTAACACAGGTACCTCATTATTCAGTTCCTGCATCCAGTTTATCGCAGAACGCTTTTTCAACTGGCTCTCGCGGTTTTCCGCAAAATCGGGGATCATTGAGTGCATTAGTTTGTCCATTTCTGGTCTGCGCTGCAGTTCCGGTGCCATATCCACAACTCCGGCCCCTACGATGGCGGCGCTGATATCCTGAGTATTTTGGCGCAGGGCTTGCCAGGTCATCATGGCCCCGCGACTCCAACCATATAAGGCGATTTTACTGGCATCCGCATTGGGAATGGTTTTGGCGATTTCAATCAGGCGCAAAACATCATTGACGTCCTCCCCACCGAATTCATCCCTAATACCAATCAGTAATAATATGTGATCTACTCAGTGGGAATTGAAACGCATTTAGGCAAGGCAGATGTTTGCAGGTCTAGTGGGGCTAAATCAAAAACATCTAAAGCAGCATAAATGCGTTTCAAACCCATCTTCGACGTTGCTCATAGCCATGATCTCTTTGTTGCGCGAGACTCGAAAGACCACCAGTATTCCTTCACTCGCGCGTCGCGACCTCATGGCTAAGAGACTAACGCTGAGCGATCACATATTATTACTGATTGGTATATCCTCGCTGTATCGGGAGCCCCGATAATTACTGGCCAGTACCAGGTAGCCCTGCTCTGCGATGGGTAACAACCTCTTCACCAGTAAAACACGGCTAACATTTTGCCTGAAATTACCGCCGCGATTCATATACCCAAATCACCTCAAGATACTGTTTCAGAGCTATCACAGCGCTTTCAGTACAAGGCGCATGTGAGAAGGAATGTCGGCTACCTTTCAAACACATGCAACACAGTAATGGAAGTGCTGTGTTGCTCCCGAAGGGCGTGGCTAAAAAACGTTTATACTGCATTAAAATGACTTGACGTGAGAACAACCATGCCTACGTCATTTTTACTTGTCTAAACGTTTTTTATCTCACGCTGAAAGCTAGAATCTTGAGGTGGTTTGGGTATACATAACTACCGGCAGCTTACCGCCCTGCCAGTTTTTGGGATACGCCATAACTCCAGAAATTTTCAGGCCATCTGACTGATAAGCAATCCAGTGACTTTCGGTATTGGCAAGCAAACGGTCAGTTGCTCCGTTACCAAGGTCTCTTTTAAAACCATTGACCACTTTCTCGTTTCTGAAGTTCTTTTTTACCTCTACCAGCCACTCTTGCAGGTTCGCAAATGGTAAAGCCTTATCCACCAAGGTAATCGCATCCGTATGATATCCCGCTGGCTCCAGAGGCACTTGCAAGGGAAAATTACTGGCAGACTCTGTGGCGCCTGAATTCTCAGGTATGGCTGATTGTGCGGTGTTACAGGCACTAACAAGCGCGAGCAACAATCCAGATATGAGGTACTTATTCATTTAAATTCCCTTTAAAAATAACGCGTTATAGTAGACTCACAAAATAACAGCCATCGCCCTTGCAGCCAAGCTGGCGAGCAAATATTGCCACAGTATAAATTGTAAAATTTTTTCACCTCCGCCATCTTTGCCGGGTAATCTGGTGAATAAATCCTTGCTGAAAACATGGCAATCTTGCCAATTGATACTATGCTGAAAGTGTCCGGTTTAACTATTTTCAAATTGAAACGGAACGCTACAACATATTGATATCCTAAAACAATTTGTTACTGGTTTTCTTAGCTAAATTTAATCTAAAGGTGCAACACATTAACGATTTTTAGGGTCTAAGATTAGAGAGCGTGTTGACCTTTGTGGTACGAAATTTGTTCCAGGTATAAACGCTTTAATCGCGGAACAGTCCTACAGACCTGGTGGCTCTGAGTCAAAGGACTGTGACAAAGGGTAAAGCGCTTATATGACGAACACTTCGGGCAGCGCCTGTGTGCAAAATTGTACCGCAAAAGTCTACACGCTCTAGAAGCGCTATCTAAATCTAGCCTTTTCAGGCTTGCCATGTTGGGGGTTTTTTCATGGGAATTTTCGAACATTATCAACAAAGGTACGAAGCTCACAAAGAAGAAGAATTCAGCATTCAGGAGTACCTTGAACTTTGTAAAAAAGACAAGTCAGCCTATGCCAATGCCGCCGAGCGTCTGTTGCAGGCAATCGGCGAAGCTGAACTGATTGATACGTCACAAACACCTGCGCTGAGCCGAATTTTCTCCAACCGGGTGATCTCCCGGTATCCGGCATTTGCAGATTTTTATGGCATGGAAGACGCCATCGAACAAATCGTCTCTTATCTGCGCCATGCAGCTCAGGGTCTGGAAGAGAAAAAACAAATTCTCTACCTGTTAGGCCCTGTGGGTGGTGGCAAATCCTCGTTGGCTGAAAAACTCAAAGAATTGATGCAAAAAGTGCCCATTTATGCCATCAAAGGCAGTCCGGTAAACGACAGCCCTTTGTGCCTGTTCGATGCCCATGAAGACGGCGAGCTTTTACAGCGTGAATACGGTATTCCTCAGCGTTATCTGAAACCCATCATGTCGCCCTGGGCGCGCAAACGCTTGCACGAGTTCAACGGCGATATCAGCAAGTTTAAGGTGGTTAAGCTGTTTCCCTCAATTCTTGACCAAATGGGCATCGCCAAGACCGAACCTGGTGATGAAAACAACCAGGATATCTCCGCACTGGTAGGCAAGGTAGATATTCGCCGCCTGGAAGAATTCGCCCAAAATGACCCGGATGCCTACAGCTATTCGGGTTCATTGTGTAAGGCCAATCAGGGTCTGATGGAATTTGTAGAGATGTTTAAAGCTCCCATCAAGGTGCTGCATCCCTTGCTGACCGCCACTCAGGAAGGTAACTATAATCCCACCGAAGGATTTTCGGCCCTGCCCTTTGATGGCCTGATACTGGCCCACTCCAATGAATCGGAATGGCAAACCTTCCGCAACAATAAGAACAACGAAGCCTTTTTGGACAGGGTTTATATTGTCAAAGTGCCCTATTGCCTGCGGATCTCTGAAGAGATAAAGATTTACGAAAAATTACTGCAAAGCAGCGAGCTGACCAAAGCGCCTTGTGCCCCAGGCACACTGGAAACCCTGGCCCAGTTCAGCGTGCTATCGCGCCTGAAAGAACCCGAAAACTCCAATATTTACTCCAAGATGCGGGTTTACGACGGTGAAAGCCTGAAAGACACCGATCCCAAAGCCAAATCCTACCAGGAATATCGGGATTACGCCGGTGTCGATGAAGGCATGGAAGGTCTTTCTACGCGCTTCGCCTTCAAGATACTCTCCCGAGTATTTAACTTTGATCACCTTGAGGTCGCAGCTAATCCGGTGCATTTGTTTTATGTACTGGAACGTCAGATTGAGCGGGAGCAGTTTCCCACTGATCAGGAAGAGCGCTACAAAGAATTTCTGAAGGGTTACCTGATCCCCAAATACGTAGAGTTTATTGGCAAAGAAATTCAAACCGCTTATCTGGAGTCCTATTCTGAATACGGACAGAACTTGTTTGATCGCTACGTGATTTATGCCGATTTCTGGATTCAGGATCAGGAATACCGGGACCCGGAAACCGGACAGCTGTTCGACCGTGAAGCGCTGAATGCCGAGTTGGAGAAAATTGAAAAACCCGCTGGCATCAGCAATCCTAAAGATTTTCGGAACGAAATTGTCAATTTTGTGCTGCGGGCCAAAGCCAATAAAAACGGCAAAAATCCGGCCTGGACCAGTTATGAAAAGCTACGCACTGTTATCGAGAAGAAAATGTTCTCTAACACAGAAGATTTGCTGCCGGTGATTTCCTTTAACACCAAAAGTTCAGCGGAAGATCAGAAAAAACACGACGATTTTGTCAAACGAATGCAGGAAAAAGGTTATACACAAAAGCAAGTGCGTCTGCTGTGCGAGTGGTATCTGAGAGTCAGAAAATCCTCTTAACGCCCCTATCAGCATTACAGGAGCGGCTATGGCGCATTTTATAGATCGACGTCTGAACAGCAAAGGTAAAAGCACTGTTAACCGACAGCGCTTTATCCGGCGCTACAAACAACAAATTAAAGAGGCGGTGTCTGATTCTATCAGCAAGCGCAGTGTCACGGATGTTGACTCAGGCGAAGAAGTGAGTATTCCCACTCGTGATATTTCCGAACCCGTATTTCACACCGGGAAAGGTGGCCGACGAGAACAGGTTCACCCAGGTAATGACCAGTTTACCACCGGTGATCGCATTAAACGCCCACCGGGCGGTGGCGGAAAAGGCGGCGCCGGTGAAGGTGACGCCAGTAATGAAGGTGAGGGCCAGGACGAGTTCGTCTTTGAAATTTCCAAAGACGAATATCTGGATCTGTTGTTTGAAGAACTGGAACTGCCTAATTTACAGAAGAACCAGTTAGATAAACTGGTGCAGTACGAAACCTATCGCGCGGGCTATCAGACCGATGGCGTTCCAGCCAACCTGGACATTGTGCGCAGCCTGAAAGGCTCATTAGCGCGACGGATTGCTCTGACCTCAGGCAAGAAAAAGCGCCTCAAGGCACTGGAAGCGGAACTGGCTGAACTCAAGGCGGATAAACACGATCATCAGTTGCGCATCATCGAGCTGGAAAAAGAAATCGCAGAGTTGAAAAAGGCCATCGCGCGGGTGCCCTTTATTGATACCTTTGATTTGCGTTTTCGCAATTATGAAAAACGCCCCAAACCAACCAGTAAAGCTGTGATGTTTTGTCTCATGGACGTGTCTGGCTCGATGGACCAGGCCACTAAGGATATTGCCAAACGCTTTTACATCTTGTTGTACCTGTTTTTGACCCGAACCTACAAAAACGTTGAAGTGGTTTATATTCGCCACCACACCCAGGCCAAGGAAGTGGACGAGCAGGAGTTTTTCTACTCTCAGGAAACCGGCGGAACGATAGTTTCCAGCGCCCTGAAACTAATGGATGAAATCGTGCGGGATCGCTACAACGCAAAAGAGTGGAATATCTATGCTGCTCAGGCTTCGGACGGCGATAACTGGGCTGATGATTCCCCACTTTGCTCAGACCTGTTGCTGCAGCGCATTTTACCGGCCGTTCGCTATTACGCCTATATCGAAATCACCGAACGGCAACATCAGAGCTTGTGGCGGGAATACCAGAAAATTGCCGAAGTACGCGATCACTTCGCCATAAAACACATTCAGAGTGTCGAAGATATTTATCCGGTTTTCCGGGAGTTATTCCGTAAAAATGTGGCCAGGCCACAAGGAGTTGCTTAGTGGCAGTATCTCCACCCAAACGTAAAAGAGGGGTCAAACCGTTAAGCGATGGCCCAGACTGGAGCTTTGAACTCCTTGAACAATACGAGACTGAAATTGACCGCGTCGCTAAACACTATGGCCTGGACATTTATCCCAATCAGATTGAAATCATCACTGCCGAGCAAATGATGGATGCTTATGCCAGTGTCGGTATGCCCATCAATTACAGTCACTGGTCTTACGGCAAAAAGTTTATATCCACTGAACAACATTACCGTCGTGGCCAGATGGGCCTGGCTTACGAAATAGTCATTAACTCCGACCCCTGTATTTCATATCTGATGGAAGAGAATACCATTACCATGCAGGCGCTGGTTATGGCTCACGCCTGCTACGGTCACAACTCGTTTTTCAAGGGCAACTACCTGTTTCAGACCTGGACAGATGCCAGCTCCATCATTGATTACCTGGTGTTCGCCAAAAACTATGTGGCCAAGTGCGAACAGCGCTATGGTATTACTGAAGTTGAAAACATTCTGGACTCCTGTCACGCCCTGATGAATTACGGTGTGGACCGTTACAAACGCCCGCAAAAAATCTCCATCCAGGAGGAAAAAGAACGCCAGAAAGAACGGGAAAATTATCTGCAATCGCAAGTTAACGAACTGTGGCGCACCGTGCCCAAAGGGGAACAAGGTAAATTACCTCAGGAAAGACGTTTTCCGCAGGAGCCACAAGAAAACATTCTGTATTTTATTGAAAAAAGCGCGCCACTATTAGAGCCCTGGCAGCGGGAACTGGTGCGCATTGTGCGTAAAGTCTCTCAGTATTTTTATCCGCAAAAACAAACCCAGGTAATGAACGAAGGCTGGGCCTGCTTTTGGCATTACCATATCCTCAATCACCTGTACGATGAAGGCAAAGTCACCGATCGCTTTATTATGGAGTTTTTGACCAGTCACACCGGCGTAGTGTTGCAACCTGAATACAACAGCCCTTATTACAGTGGCATTAACCCCTATGCGCTGGGTTTTAATATGTTCATGGATATTAAGCGAATTTGTACCGACCCGACCGATGAGGATAAAGAGTGGTTTCCAGAATTTGCTGGCAGCGACTGGCTGGAAACGGTGCATTTCGCCATGAAAAACTTTAAAGACGAGAGCTTTATCAGTCAGTTTTTATCGCCGCGTATGATGCGGGAATTTAAGTTTTTCGCCATTGAAGACGACGAGCGGGAAAACTTCCTGACGGTATCCGCTATTCACAATGAATCAGGTTACCGGGACATCAGAGAAAAGCTTTCTGCTCAATACAATTTGAGCAACTTAGAACCCAACATCCAGGTGTATAACGCTGATATCCGTGGCGACCGTTCGCTGACATTGCGCTACATACCACAAAACAGTATACCGCTGGCCAAATCCAGCAAAGAGGTGATAAAACATCTGCATCGCTTGTGGGGGTTCCCGGTCATTCTGGAAGTGGACGAAGACGACAATGTCCCCTATGTACTGGAAAGATGTCCGGCTGAATAATATAACAAGCCTTTGATATTAAATATCAAGGTGGCTTAACGGGCTCACCACCCCATTGCCGCCTTGCTGTATAACATGGGTATAAATTTGAGTAGTTCGGATGTCTGAGTGACCCAATTGAGCCTGTACGGTTCGGATGTCGGCCCCGCTTTGCAACAAGTGAGTAGCAAACGAATGCCGTAAAGTGTGGGGTGTTACATGTTTTATTATCTGAGCTTTTTCCCGCGCCTGCTTTACTGCCCGTTGGATCTGTTTTGCGTTTATATGATGACGACGAAACATTCCCGATTGCGGATCAACACTCAGCTGTCCAGCACCGAACAGGTACTGCCAGCTAAGCGACTTATTGAGTGAACCATATTTCTGTTCCAGCCGGTTCGGCATCCAGGCACCGGCAAAGCGCTCATCCAACAAGTCTTGTTTAAGGTGGGTATTACACAAATCAATCTGGGCACGTAATTGCGCAAATAAACTTTCGTCGAGTGTTACAACGCGGTTTTTCCCACCTTTACCATTCCATACACGAATACACCGGTAGTCAAAATCAATATCTCCCACTCTTAACCGCAGCAACTCCTGTAGTCGCAATCCACTACCATACAAGATAGATAAATGCAGCAGATAATTCACAGGGGCAGCGCGCAGTAATCGTTTGATTTCATCTCTGGTTAGTACTACAGGCAACTTTGCAGATTGTTTACTTCGTATGAAATTTAATTCCGCGTTCAGGGGTACTTCGACAATATGCTTGTATAAATATACCAAAGCATTCAGCGCTGTTTTTTGCGTCGCAGCAGCGACATTTTTGTTCAAAACTAAATATTCAAGGTAGCTTTCAACTTCCGCATCCCCCATTTTTGCTGGATGCTGCATATTGTTAAAGCGGATAAAGTCAGCGATCCAATACAAATATGCCTGAATAGTTCGCATCGAATATCGTCTTGAAAGCAAATGGTCCTTAACTACCGACAAAAATAATGATTTCATTAGGCTATTTTTATCACCCTGAATACCTGTATATTTATACAGCACCTCTACTTTGTCAAATTTCTTTTGATAGACGACATTTGTCGTTTTCCTCCAACCGGAAAAAACGCCCGAACCTAAGCTGTTGAGTTTACAGGGGGGAAAATTGCGCTTAAAGTGTATCGATGTGAAAAAACGACAAATGTCTCGATATTGTTGGACATTTGTCGTCGATAAAAATGTTAGCCCCCTGTATTAAGAAGAAGTTTTTTGCTGGTATTGCGGCAACATATGGCACCTGCATTCCATTGTCAGCAGCCAGTTGTTTCCAGGTTACTTCGGTGCAATACCGGTCCATTTCATAAATACACACACTCTTCACTCATGTAGTACAGTTCACACAAGCAGGCAAAATTCCGGTTGCTGTTTTGCTAATGGTTGTTTTAAGGTAGGGGTAAATTTTAACAACAGCGCTTTATTCGGTGCGGGCGGCAAAGCCGCGCAAGTATCGTTAAAGGGCTAACAAACGGTGCAATTCGGACAAAATCTCGCTGGCTCCCCCTCATTCTTCGGGTAGTTTAGCCAGCTCCATTTTGCCGTTTAACCGAGGCCGTTATGCAATCAGGCTAAGATAACTGAAGGAATAATATAAATATGGATAAAGAAAGTTTTGATGTAGTCGTCTCACTATCAAAAATAGCCACACCAATCATCGTAGCACTGATAGGTTTTTTGCTGTTAAGAGCTGCTGAGCATATAAAGAGAAACGTAAACAAGGAACACGATTTTTTGACGAAATGGGCTGACGAATACTTTGAGGTACTAAAAGAGCTGCATACCTATAGCAATGAATTGGTTGAAAATATTTATGCTCTGCATTTTCAATGCGTTAACAATCAGCAAAACAGTGAAGAATCAAAAATAATTCAGAACAATATCAATGCGTTAGCGCTAAGAAGCTTTTCGCTAGAGAGTAAGATCAAATCATATGGTGCATTTACTGAGCCTAAGATAGAGAAAGAATTACTCGATGAAGCAAGCAAACTATTCAGCATTGCTAAAGGTATTGTCAATAACGCGGGGACTTTTGGGAAAGGATTCAGTTTTGATACACAAGAGCTAACAGATCTAGTCAGAAGGATTAATAAGTTCTCTAATAAGGCCCATGCAAGTGTACTATTTAACAATGCATAATCGGGTAGCCGGAGGTCTCTAACCTCCAGCCCCCACAACACCCTGCATGCGGCTCCGCACAGGGCGTTTCATTCAGGATAGTGAAGCGCTATCCAACCATCTCGTAGCGAATAAAGCCCTTCGGATTTTAAGTATTCAAGTGATAAGGCTTGATTGATCCCCGGGGATTTGGCACTGCGCCATGGTCCTTTGCTGGTGATACCACACGCCACTGCGGCTCGAACATGCACACCTCGTCTCATCAGATTTCTAACCTTGGTTCGGGGCTTGCGCCACTGTCGCCAGTAAGCCATTCTAACTCTGCGCCTGATCCAGTGATCCAGCTCGACGCATTGTTGATAGCAGTTGGCGATGCCAAAGTAGTTGATCCAGCCTCGTAGGTATTGGCTGAGCTTTGAGAGTTGGTAGCGCATCGACACGCCCCAGTTGCGGTTCGTTAGCCTTCTGACCTGCTGCTTAAAATTCAGCAAGGTTCTGGGGTGCCATTGAATGCGACCAGCCTTGAATGTGAACCCAAGGAATTTGCTTTTACTGGCTTTAACGGTGTGGCTTTTAGTCGTGTTTACGACCAATTTCAGACGGTGACTGAGGTATCTGCTGATACTGTTCAGGACACGTTTACCCGCACGCGGACTTCTCACCAGAATGGTGAAGTCATCTGCATAACGGGCAAACTGGTGGCCTCGCTTCTCAAGCTCTTTGTCCAAAGGGTCGAGCATGATGTTAGCCAGTAAGGGGGACAATGGTCCTCCCTGTGGCACACCTTCCCGACTCTCACTGTAAAGCTGGTTATCGGCGTTTTTCAAGGTAGTTGTCGCCTAAGCCGTTAAGCTGCTTCTTTTTTGCTCTCCGGATTAAGTTCCACAA
>NZ_JBVTQY010000042.1:0-38647 GCF_055755215.1 Planctobacterium sp. R6 | reverse complement strand
TCTTTTTTGGTCGAAAGATCCGATCACCTCAAGGGCATTTAGTTCATTTGTTCTTATGCGCAGCTCAGGTTAAGTAAGGCGCGAGCAGGACCTGTTGGATGGCGGCGGCCTTGCTCCCAATTTTCTAACGTGCGTTTGCTCACACCCAATACGTCAGCAAATCGGGCTTGTGTTAATCCTGTTTTGGCGCGAATGGCTCTTACTTGCGGCTCAGCAAACTTCGTTGTACGGGTAGGCCTGGTATTACCTTTGATGATATCGTTGGCTTGACCAACACTCTCTATTAATTGTTTAAACAAGTCGTCATTCATTCTGACCACCTCTCTACGATTTGCTTTAGCTTTTTAAGCTGTGCGTCTGTCAGGTTGTCCTGCACATTTTTCGGGTAAGCCAATAACATATAAATTTGTTCGTCGTCGGTCATCAACTCAGTTATGAACTTGGTGAATATAGGCATTTCAATATTTACTATTTGGTGACTTTAACACTAAACAAAAATACGCCAATGACGCACTTAATTTACATAAAAAAGAACCTAACTTTTAAACATAAGATTAAAGTGGTGGACGGCAGCTTTAAGGAAGCGGAGGGTCAGAGCAATATTGTTCCATGACAACTTTGAGCAAATGCAAACATAGCGCCCCTCATAAATAAACCATAATTTCTTCAGCGAAACATTGAGCTTTGGCAGTTTGCCCCACATTGAAGACTATAAGTCCTCCCCCAAGTACAGGCGATGAGCTTTGCCAACTTCGGCCACAAGTTCATCCATATAGCCAAAGGCGACCAAACCGGATTTATTCGCGTAATGCGACCAATTAGAAACCGTCTCCACCACAGCCTTTACCACTTTCTTAGCTTTCGCTTTACCAATGTCAGCAAAATGCGCCACAGCTAATAAATCGTCCAACTGAATATCTCGTGTTTTACCATTAATGGTCATTTGATGCTTACTTGTCCAGCCAGTACCATTACTATAAGTGATATCGTAAGCTGGCGACAGCCGCCAAACACCAGACTGATCCATTAAAAATGAAATGTTCTTTGTGTGATCATCTTGGTTAACAGACACCACATTGAAAACCATCCGCAAATAGAACTGCTCAATTTCTTTGGCCGATAAACCTAGCTCACGCATAACGCCTATCGCCTGCTCATAAGAGTAGCCGCCAGATACGTTGAAATCATAGTGAGCCATACCACACAGCGATTGCATATGAATCTTGTCACCACCATTAAGCCTGTCAAAGCGCCTGGTCATAAAGTGAGAACGCCCGTTTTCTTCAAACAAGCGACATTCATTCATTTCAACGCCAGCATCCAGGGCCATTAAGTAATAAGCGTATTCAAGTAAACCAAAACCTTTCGGATCTGAAAGCAACTCCTTATCTTTATTGCCATCAACGCCATCAAACTTTAACAAGTAGTAATCGAAACCTTCACCAGCCGGGGCTTGACCAGTTTTAATGACATTGGTTTCTTTATTCCAAGCAATAACCGCTTTTGCTCGCGCACCGCCAGCTGATGTACCAACTAAAATAATTTGCTCAACAGTTTCGCGTCGCGCATCCTGACTCTCATGAGCAAACGTCGTATTTAACTCAGTCTTTTCTTGGAGCGCCTCATTCGCCAGATCAACAAGCTCACTTAATTGAATCTCAGATACGCTTTCTTTGATCTCACCAACAGTCGGCTTAAACTCTAACCCCCCCATACCACGAGAGCCGATATAACAAAGACGCTCTATTGGACTGAATGATTCTGGATCGCGAGATTTATGCTCTAGCCACTGGTCAATTAATCGGTTACCAAACTTGTCCGGCAAACTATCGGCCAACATTCCTGGCAAACCTTTAAAGGTTTCTTTTGATAAATCACCAAACGAATAAGACTTACCGCTTAACGGCATCTTAATTGGTGACAACTCAATGCCCGAACGCTGAAAATGCTTTGAATACTCAAAGAACCCCAATCCCCTTTGCCAAGTGACTGAGCCTATCAATGTATCCCACAGATATATATCAGCCTTTTCGATTACTTCTGCCATTACTTGTCCTTATCTCCATGTAATTGTTGAATCGGTTTGTTCCACTCAAAACCCGTTGACGGCTCTTTTCCACCCTTAGGTTTTGATACACGCTTACGCTTTTCATTTCTTGCTGTAAGCAAAGATGCTGACTTAATTGGCGGCTCCGGCATAAAGTTATCTATTTCATGTAACTTGCCCAAGGCACGCATTACAGCTAACACCTTTATCATTCCAACGCTTCGTTTACCCCCCTCTAAGCTCTGAACCGTTGAGACATTTACGCCAGCTTTATCAGCCAACTCCTGTTGCTCTAGTCCTTCATTAAGACGTGCCTGTAAGAATCGCTTACCTATCACCTTCAAGATAGCTGCATTACTTTTTCTATCGAGCTCCATAATAGTGCCAATTTCCGTTATAGTGTTTATAATATTGACAGTATAGTGCAAATAAACACTATTGAGCAAACCTAATAATAGTGTTAAAAAGCATTATTATGTAGCTAAAACCTACAGTACAATGCTTATATTCACTATTATGAGTTTACATTTATAGGAACCTTAGCGTCTGCCAACGCATTAAGACGCAGAACCTAACTTCCCTTGTCAGCCCATTTTTAAAGGCTTTGTATTTTAGATATAGCAATTCAGTGCAAGATAGGAATTTAGAAATCAGAAAACGGTAACAGGAGTCAATCAACCAGAGTTACCGGCGGTCTGCTTTTGGCATTCAGCGATCGAATAAACAGATTTTCCAACCTCAGAATGCAATTACCCCTTTTAAACACAATTTACAAAGGCTAACAATTCCCATCAGGCGCAATCCAGGCTAAGGTTTTGCTTTCAGATAACAATAAGGCAAAGGTAAGCCATGCTTAGACGATTTTGTACCCGCATCGGGTTGATACTGTTAATGGGCCTCACACTGCCATTACAGGCAGAAATGTCGTCCGACGATATCACTAAATTCACCCTCAAAAACGGTATGACCATCATGGTGATGGAGGACCACTCAATCCCCAACGCCAACATGTATATCTTTTGGAAAGTGGGCTCCCGTAACGAATATCCTGGAACCACAGGTTTGGCACATTTTTTTGAACACATGATGTTTAATGGTGCGAAAAAATACGGCCCGAAAATGTTTGACCAAACCATGGAAGCTAACGGCGGGGCCAACAACGCTTATACCAGTGAGAATTTGACGGTATACACCGACTGGTTCCCGGCTGATGCCATTGAAGTTATGTTCGACCTGGAAGCTGATCGTATTCAGCATCTGGCACTGGAACCTGAGATAGTTGAAAGCGAACGCGGTGTAGTTACCTCAGAGCGCTCTACAGGTCTGGAAAACAGTAACTTTCGCACCATCTGGGAAGAAGTTAAAAATGCAGCGTTTCGCGCCCATCCCTACAGCTGGCCAGTCATTGGTCACGCTTCGGACATAGAAAACTGGACCATGGACGACCTCAAGTCCTTCCACAAAACCTTTTATGCTCCCAACAATGCCGTGACTGTGATTGTGGGCGCGGTGGATACCGACGAAGTTAAACGTTTGGCCGAAAAGTATTTTGAGCCGATCCCGGCACAGGAACCTCCCAGAAAAATCCACACGGTTGAGCCGGAACAAAAAGGTGAACGCCGCGTTTATACACAAAAACCATCGGTCACCAGTGCCAATATTATGATGGGCTTTCACATGCCGCCCAATTCCCATGAAGACTACTATCCACTGCAATTGTTGAGCGACATCTTATCCTCCGGCAACAGTTCTCGTTTAGTACGGGCTTTGGTTTTTGAGCAACAGGTGGCCGACAGCATTTCCACCTTTGCGTTCGACAGCTTTGATCCCAACCTGTTTTATGTTTACGGCGTAGCCAGCCAGTCAGCGGATGCTGAAACTCTGGAAAAAGCTATCATTGCCGAACTGAACGCAGTGGCCAAAGAGGGCATTACTGAAAAAGAGCTGCAGAAAGTGAAAAACCAACGTCTGGTGAATTTCTATCGCGATATCGGCACCATTAATAATCGCGCCGATATGTTGGGCCGTTACGAACTATTCCACGGCGACTACAAGAAGATGTTTAGTGCGCCGCAAGACTTTGAAAAAGTGACTGCAGAGGATATTCAGCGGGTGGCAGAAACCTATCTGATAAAACGCAACCGCACCGTTGGCATTTTAGATTCTAAGGAGGACAGCCATGAAAACGATCTATAAAGCCATTTTGGTTGTTGCGCTGTTTCTCAGTCAACAGGCGCTCGCCGCATACAGCTTGCCCGAATACCAAAAAACGACGCTGGAAAACGGTTTAACCATCTATCTGATGGAACAAAAAGAAGTACCACTAATTGATGCCACAGTGGTATTTAATGCCGGTGCTACCCGCGATGGTGATCTGCCGGGACTGGCCACCATGACCACCGAAAATATGTTGTTTGGTGCCGGCGAGTTGGACAAAAACAGCTTCGAGGAAACGCTTGAGTTTGTGGGTGCAGAAATGACCACCGGCGTGTCATTGGACGACAGCCGTATTTCAGTCTCATTTGCCAAAAAGGATCAGGATAAAATTCTGAAACTACTGGCCGATGTGGTTCAGGCTCCGGCCTTTAACGCTGAGGAGTTCGACAAATATAAAACCCGTTATCTGGGTAACCTGAAACGCCAGAAAGAAAGCCCGCGCAATGTCATTGGCGCCTACTTTAACCAGCAAATTTTTGCAGGACATCCATACAGCAGTCCGGTTGGTGGCGATGAGACTTCGGTAGAACAAGCCGGGCTTGAACATCTGAAATCTTTCTATACAGGCTGGTTCCGCCCGGAAAATGCCGCACTGGTGTTAGTGGGCGATTTTGACGCAAAAGCCATGTTAACCCAGGTTAAGTCTTTACTTGGTAACTGGCAAGGCACGGGCAAAGCCGCCAAAGCAACGGCCTTTCCAACCGTCTCCGGCTTTGAGAAGAACCGGGTTGTTCTGGTTAATAAAGACGATGCCAGAGAAACCACCTTCTTCATTGGTGGTCAGGGCATCGCCAGAAGCAATGAGGATTTTGTGGCATTAAGCGTAATCAACACCGTTCTGGGTGGCCGCTTTACGTCCTGGCTAAACGACGAACTGCGGGTTAACTCAGGGTTAACCTATGGTGCCAGAAGCCGTTTCGATGCCATGAAACACGCCGGCAGCTTTTACATTTCCACCTTTACCGCCACAGAAAATACCGAAGCGGCTATAGATTTGGCCCTGAGTACTTACCAGCGGCTATGGGAACAAGGGCTGGATGATGCCACGCTGAAATCCGCCAAAGCCTATGTGAAGGGCTTGTTTCCTCCCCGATATGAAACCACCGGACAACTGTCTGGTTTATTGGGGGATATGTTTATCTACGGCTTTAACGAAAGTTTTATCAACAACTTTCAAAGTAATGTCGACAAACTGGATGCCAAAGCCAGCAAAGCCCTGATTAACAATTACTTTCCACGTGAAAACCTGCAATTTACCATTATCGGTAAAAGCGCAGACATTAAAGAGATCGTGAAAAAGTACGGTGACATCACCGAAGTTAATATCACAGCGCCAGGTTTTTCATTGTAAAAAACCACAGCTATTTCGCTCTATATTAAGCCCGGCTCGCCGGGCTTTTTATTTTAAATTTGTACCTGCCTGCAATAATCGGGATAATTCCCGGCAATTGATCCTCGCGATTATCTCAATTCCAACTAAACAGGTGTCTTGTGCATAGCAAATTTGATTTACTTCCTTTAACCCCGGCGTTGCACGAAGCGCTGCAAAGTCAGCAATTTACCGAGATGACCGAGATTCAGCAAAAGGCCTTGCCGGAAATTTTGGCGGGTAAAGATGTGCTGGGACAGGCCAAAACCGGTAGCGGAAAAACCCTGACCTTTGCGCTGGGCTTGCTGCAAAAAACCGATACCAGCAGCTTTGGCGTGCAAAGCCTGGTGCTTTGCCCCACCCGAGAGCTGGCAGAACAGGTGGCTGAAGAGGTGCGCAAACTAGGCAAGCGCATGGCCAATCTGAAGGTATTAACACTTTACGGCGGCACGGCAATAGGCCCACAAATCCAATCGTTACAGCACAGCGCCCATGTTATTGTGGGTACACCAGGCCGCATTATGGATCTGATCTTAAAAGGCCACCTTAACCTGTGGCATGTGAAAACCCTGGTGCTTGATGAAGCAGACCGCATGCTGGACATGGGCTTTGAAGAAGAGATGACCACAGTGATTCAGGAAGTGCCCCAGGATCGCCAAACCCTGTTGTTCTCAGCCACCTTCCCTGAGAGCATAAAACGCATCAGCCAGTCTATCCAGAATGCGCCGGTAGAAGTGGTGGTAAAAACCACCCACGACAACAAAAAGATTGAGCAACTGTTCTTCGAAGTGCAAAAGGATCACAAAGTTAAAGCCACTGCGGCAGTATTATCTGAGTATCAACCTGAGTCCTGCATCATTTTCTGTAATACCAAAATCGCCTGCAAGGAGCTGGCGGACGATTTGCGAGACATGGGCTTTAGTGCCATTGCCTTGAACGGTGATTTAGAACAAAAAGAGCGCAATCAGGTGATTGCCCGTTTCAGCAATCAAAGTGAGCTGATCATGGTGGCAACGGATGTGGCCTCACGGGGACTGGACATAGATGGCGTCAGCCTGGTGATCAACTTTCAGGTAGCCATGGAATCAGAAGCCCATATTCACCGTATTGGCCGAACCGGCCGGGCCGATAGTGAAGGTATGGCAGTAACATTGGCAGCACCGGAAGAAGTACACTTTGTTCGTGCCATAGAAGAGTTACAGGGACAAAAAGCCCAGTGGAAAGGCATCCAGGCTCTGCGCTTTCACGCCAATCGCATTTTGGAGCCAAAGTTCCAGACAGTGGCCATTGATGGTGGCAAAAAGAACAAGCTACGCCCGGGCGATATTCTGGGTGCCCTGACTCAGGATGCCGATATTCCCGGTGATGACATTGGCAAAATCAAGCTCACCGCCACCCATTCGTTTGTCGCGGTAAAAATACGCAGTGTTAAGCGCGCCATTAATTACTTCAAAGAAGGCAAAATTAAAGGCAGACGGTTTAAAGCCAGAAAGCTCAGTTAACCCCGAAACGAAAACAACGCCTGGCAGAAAGTGAAGTTACTCGGTTTCAGCAACCACTTCCTTTGCCAGGTGTCCGTATTTGAGATTCATAATCATACTTTGACTGCGCTTGCTGATCATGCGCATCAACGTCAGCGCTTTGTTGGAGTCTTCTACAAAGCGCTTCAAGAAGGTTTCTTTAGTCATCACCATCATTTGCAAATCGGTTTTGGCCACTACATCGGCACTGCGCTTTTCTCCCGTGATCAAAGCCAGTTCACCAAACATTTCTCCCGGCTCTAATGTCGCCAGCACGGTGTTCTTTTCTGGTATTCGCACTTCGGCACAGCCATCAATGATAATAAAGGCCTCAGCCCCTTCATCTCCGGCTTTAACGATAGTTTCTCCTGCTTTGCAGAACCAGCGTTGATAATCCATGATGAAGTCATGCAGTTTATTCTGACGAATAAACTCGACAAAAAAGTCTTTAATATCAGCCATATCCATCAAGAGAGGTAAAACCTGAGAATCCAGATGCGGGTCGTGAAACTGCTCACCCACTTTTTTAAAACCGATACGCCGAAGCAAAGGCGCAATGGTTGGATTGATTGGAGCCACAACATGAGTGATGTTATTAGAAATGGCGTAATAGGCCGCCATTAAAATGAGTCCCATGGCGATTTTCTCACCACGGTAATCCTGGTGAACACAAAACATACCGGAATGCATTAACCGGGCATCTTTGGGTACATATGGACGAAAATCAAAATACTCATCCGCAGGCAAGCCGCAACTGTCATCCATTGAAAAGCGAAAGGCCCCCACCGTTTCCCCGTTGTGCTGAGCCATCATTTGTACCGAGGAAGGAAAGGCATCAAAGCGATCATACAGCCGCTTTTCACTATTGCCTCGTAATATATTTTCCTGCTCTGCAAACACCAGGTGCCGCAACCGAAAAACACTGTCCAACTCTGCGGTGCTGCCTGCCAGGCGCATACAAATCGGCATATTTACGCCTCCCCTGTTGAGGTCGAGACAGCAAAAGCACCGTATTCCCCCTTGTGCAGGCGGTGTGGATAATCAGGCATAAAATACTGCCGAAAAACGTCACTGTTGGCGGTTTCCTGCAATTTAAAATCTGACTGTTCTATAAAGGCTTTTAAGTCATTTTCCTCACACAGCCAGTTTAGCGGTTCACCTTTTAGTTTCAGGTAAAGCTTCAACAAGGGTCCGTAAGATTCCGGATGATTGCTGGCAGGTTCTACCGCAGTAAAGACTAACTGTCTGGGGCTGCTATCAAGCAAATCCAGTAAAGACTGCAACAGGCTGTATATTTGCTCTGGTGTCAAATACATTAGCACCCCTTCGACGATGCACACAGTCGGCTTTTCTGGCGCAAAAGCACTGCACTGTCCCAGCTCCTGTTGCAAGGTTTGATGAGTAAAGTCCACCGGTAAAAAATGCAGGTTATCCAGTTTTAATTGCTCAGTAGTCAGGGCCAGCTTTTTCACCTGATGGGTTGCAGGATGGTCAATTTCAATACAATTGAGCTGTGTATTTTCTTCCGCCAGACGATACAGCAGTGTATCGAACCCGGCCCCAAGATTAATGATTTGAGTGGCGCCAGCGTCAATCGCCTCGCGTACTTTCTTTTCAATATAGGCTTTGCGCAGCACGTAATGCAGACTGATGGAAGGTAACAGCAGCCGCTCCATCAGTGGCAGTAAAATCTTACCGGCAGCGGAATTAATTTGATTAAGTCTTTTGCGTCCCTGGGCGGAACTTTGCAGGATATGGGTGCCCAGCTCGCGATTTCGCGGCGACACTAGATGACTTAGCTCTGGTTTTTGTGCCACAAAGAGCAATCCTTGTAACACGGTATAGGCGGTAGAACTGGCTTCATTGTCCTTCACGATTTTCTCCCCTCTATTTTTATCATCAAAAAGAGCTTAACGAGGTTAACCAGCCCGACATTGCTTTAAGCTTCTTGTCCAGAATTCGGTCCTTCACCCTTTCGCTCATTCAATTGTGCAACGTTAAGCTCCACGTTAGAGGTAAACAGACCAGAAGTCCATGAGTAAGTGAATTGAATTTTATTCAGCGCGGCCCTTTCAGATGGTGCAATGATGTTTCAGTAGACGTCAGTGTTCATCAAATACGATGGAGATGCCCTTAAAAAAGCTGATGTAATAATTAGTAATGTGATTTTGATCTGCAAATACCTCGGCCGTCCATTGCAGGTTACCGGGAGTCTTATTTTCCAACAGCTGCGTGAACTTGAGATAGGCGTCAAAAACCTCATCCCCCTCAGCCGTTCTTGAGGCCATTGTCAGATAGAGAGGCTTTGGCTTCATTGGATTTTGTCCCACCAGCTTTTGATAAAAGTCGGCAGCGAAGTTTTGCAACGGAGGGCTGGCAGCGATATACCGGTCAAAATACTCCGGATGAGCACTGAGTAAATCTACCGTGAAAAAGGCAGCTAATGAGTGCCCATAAAGGGTCGCATCTTGTGTTGTGCGATACCTGGCATCAATATATTCCCGTAGTTCCTTACCCATGAATTCGGCGAACTGCTTACGATTATGGTAAAGGTCATGGCTGCGTGCATCTTCCTGAGAGCGATTATGAATGGCAACAATAATCAGTTGCGGTACCTGATTTAACTCCTGATATAGCTGCGTCGCGAGGACAGCATGGTTCAGGTGACGCTCACCATCCAACAAATAAAGAGTGGGATACCTCTGTTGGGAAGAATGATAATTATCGGGCAGATGTACAACAATATTTCTTTGCTGCTGCAGAATCGTCGAATCAATCTGAATTTGAGTGGCCTTCCCCACAACTAAATCAAGCTGGCGCTCGGTGGCCTGAACAAACGTACAACCCACAATCCAGAACAAAATACTTAAAACAGGTTTCATCAATGCAATCCCTTACTGAACAAAATTAAAAGCAGGGACATGTATAACCTGAACCCCCAAAGGGTCGAAGTAAAACGCGATGTATAGAGTTTTTTTTAAGTCGAATGCAGCATTTTTCGATATTTTGTCGGTGTCACACCACAACAGGAATAACTGCAGGCTGTACTGCTCCTACCACACCGGGCGTTATGGCACTTTTGAACTGAATACGTATGCAGATATTTGATACTGCGGCGGGTTGTTAACCAGGGCCTGCCTACCTTTGTTGTATGTTTTTGCTGCAGCCTGTTTATCATTTAGGCACGGCGGATGTTTGATGGTCTAGTGGGCTAAATCGAAAACATCCAACAAAGCATAAATGATAAACAGGCGCAGCCCTACGGGTTCGTCACAAACGCGTTTTACTCGTTGTCACAGCTCTTTGACGTAGAACCACTATGCCTTCATAGCTGTTCCGCGATTAAAGCGCGTTTATTTAGAACAAAACCTATGCAACTAAGGTAAACAGGCCCTATAGTTAAAGGCTAAATTTTGAACCATTTTGTTTGGGAGTGGTATGCGTTTATCTATTCGTTGTTGTGTGAGTGTCTGTTTAAGTCTGCTGTTAATGGCCTGTGGTAGCACACCAGAGGTGAAGGACCCCTATCAGCCGCAACCCTACGTCAAGCTGACCCACCCGGAATGGTCTAAAAACGCCACTATGTACCAGATCAATACCCGTCAGTTTACACCAGAAGGCACTTTTGCAGCGGCTCAGGAGCAGTTGCCACGCCTGAAAGCACTCGGGATTGATGTGCTTTGGTTAATGCCGGTTCACCCGATAGGAGAAGAAAACCGCAAAGGCAGTTTAGGCAGCCCCTATTCAGTAAAAGACTACATGAAGGTCAACCCTGAATTTGGCACCCTGGATGATTTGAAAGCTTTTGTGGATGCGGCTCATGATTTAGGCATGTACGTCATTCTGGACTGGGTCGCAAATCACACGGCCTGGGACAACTGGATGCGCTTTGAACACCCCGAATGGTACGAGCGGGATTACAAAGGCGACTTCAGACCAACCCCCTGGTGGGACTGGTCAGATATTATCGATCTGGATTTTTCTCAGCCTGAGCTTCGCAAGTATATGACCGAAGCGATGAAATATTGGGTGGCCGAAGTTGGTGTTGATGGTTATCGCTGTGACGTGGCCGGATTTGTACCAGTGGATTTCTGGAACAACGTGCGCAAAGAGTTAGATGCCATAAAACCTGTATTAATGCTGGCGGAATGGGAATCTCGGGACTTACACGCCGAAGCCTTTGATATGACTTACGCCTGGTCCTGGTCAAAGACCATGCATGAGATCGTAAAAGGCTATGCCGATGTCAATGGCCTATTTGTTTATTACTCCTGGAATGAAAGTGCCTTTCCAGCAGAAGCCTATCGCATGGTACATGTAGCCAACCATGATTCGAACGCCTGGGAAGGCACCATGTTCGAAAACTATGGGGAGGCACTGGACGCAGTGATCACCTTATCAGTTATTGGCGAAGGTTTTCCTATGATGTACAACGGGCAGGAAGCCGGCAACGCCAAACGACTGGCGTTTTTCGAAAAAGACCCTATCGTCTGGAAGCCCCATCCGATTGGCGACCTCTACAAAACCTTGTTCGCCCTGAAACATGACAACAAAGCCCTGTGGAACGGTCAGTTTGGTGGTCGCATGGTGCATGTTCCCAACAGTGAAGCTAAAACGGTATTGAGTTTTGTCCGGGAAAAAGACGGCGATAAGATCTTTGCTGTATTCAACTTCTCTGATAGTCCTAAAACCGTTTCTTTTAACGAGACACTGTATCACGGCGAATACTCAGATATATTTTCAGATAACCAAATAAACCTTAATGAAAACAGTGAGATGACCTTACCAGCCTGGGGTTACAGAGTTTTACAAAACTAAACCTGCTTGTAAAAATGTATACTTAAGCTACTTAGTTGTAGCGGTATTATTTAATGAAGAAAAAAGCGCTTGGCCTGCTGGTTTTAGCGGGTATTTGTTCGGGCCAGACCATGGCCCAAAGTTGTCAGGCATTGGTTGAACTGCAAACCGGCGCAGTGCTGGAAGCCAACCGGCTGTTTGGTGGCTCGTCAAATCGCTTTTCCGTGGTGGTATGCAACAATCAGTCGGAAGCGATATATCGGCAGTTTTATGCGCAAATTCACTTCGAAAGAACCCGGGCGCTGAGCATTCCTACGGCAGGACTATCGCCGGTGAATGCGCCGCTACAACCGGATAATCGTTCAAAAACGACAGGGTTGATAGCGGCCGAAGACGAAGCAAAAAACCAGTTCAATATTAAACTCAGAACCCGATACACCAGTGGTGAAGCGGTGGACTATTCCGCCGTGAAACAGCTTTCCCCCGGTCAAAGCGCAGTATTTGAAGACAAGGGCTTTACAGTAGGTATTGTCCGACTGGGCAATAACCTGCGTTAGCCTGAAATTAATGCGCCGGTATGTGAGAGCTGCTTAAATTGTCCGTCTGGTTTAACTCCTAACCGCCCCAGTTGAACAAATAATAATTCCAGCGTGGCGGCGGCATCTTCCAGTGCATTGTGGGCAGGCGCGGTTGCCAGACCGTACCGTCGGCGACTCTCCGTGAGGCTCACGGGGCTATTCTGATAGCCAGATTTCCCCAGCAGATATTGCTCCAGCAACAAAGTATCGATGATCACCGGTGTAGGACAGGTTAACTGGCACTGTCGGTAGCTTTTTTGCAACACGCCCCAATCCAGTCGATGACAGTGCATCACCCAGATATGATCATCAGCCAACGCCGCAAGTTGCACCAGTTGCTGTTGCAGACTTACTGCGCTTTGTAACTCAACATCAGTGATACCATGTATTACCGGGCTTTGCTTTAAACTGCTGTCGGTTTGCACCAGCGCATGATGGCTGCTGGACAGATCCAAACTAAATCCGGCACCTTTTATCCAGCCAACAGACACAATATCATCCTGTTGCGGATCCAGTCCGGTCAGCTCCAAATCCACGGCCAATAGTGCCACCTCAGACATGCGTTGGCGCAGCAGCTCGCCATCTGCTATCCGCAAACCGAGTCGATTTAGCACAGCATGCCAAAAGTCCAAAGCTACCCCCCAAGACCACTGCTGAATTTCAGCAGCAACGCAGACTGGGCTTTTTTAATACTCTGAAACGCTTTTTTGAGTTGGTATTTTTCCATAGGTGTTAGCTGACGGATATCCACCAGATTATCGGGTTTTTGCTGATCCAGCTGGCTATTTAAGCGCAGTTCATTTAAATACAGCCAGATGCTTTTCAGATTAGCACAGTCTCTGGAAGACAGGAGTCCGGATTCGCTCAACGCCGCTAACCGCTCCGGTGTACTGGCTACTTTTAACCCGACAGAAAGCGCATACAGGCGCACAATACTGTTGACAATGGCCACCGCGTTAACTTTCAGATTTATGGCTTTTTTGTGCTCATTGTCTTCATAAATGAAACGCTGAAACAAACTCAGGGGCACCTCACAGCGGTTCACTTCTCGGGCCAGCGCGGCCAAAAACAACGGTTTTTTGAACAATTCAGCGCGCCGGGATTGCAGTTGTGCAAAGAGTGTTTCACTGCCCTGTACCAGACGAACATCTAAAAATATATTGAAATGAAGCAAGCGCTCACTACTGGGTTCCGAAACGCATTGTTCAGCTTCAACAACGGCTTCCTGCAGCGTTTTGCGCAGCTCCGGGTTACTGGCCATAATATTGCCGTTGCACAGTGCTATCCCACATTTGGCTAAGCCATTGCACACATATTGCGCCATAGCGCGAAAATAATCGGCTTGCCCGGTATCAGGCACTTGCGCCAAAAGCAAGCCGTTGTCCTGATCGGATGTGAGCAACTGGTCTTTACGAGCCTGACTGCCATACACCAGCCAACACCAGGCAAATGGCGGCTCACCATGCTCGCGAAAATAAAAGTGCAGTAACCGACGGGTCATAACATCGGTCGCCCTGGCCAACCATTGCCCGACATTGGCAAACCCCTGTTTGCCCTGCATGTTAAAACGAATGTAATGTGGGATTTGCCAGGCGTGTTGCATAAGTTCATACAAGCTTGTGGCGCGGGAAAGGGATTTTATTAGCCAGACGATGTTAGATTTTTGCCGGTTAATAACATCTGACTTGGTCATGATCCCCACCGGGCGATAGTCCTCATCCACAATCGGCACATGGCTGAATCCACTCTCCGACATCAGGCACACGGCATCCAGCCAGTCTTGCTGCGGGCTAGCCACCTGTAGATGCGTTGTCATCACCTCACTAACCGCAACATCTGAACTCAGATGCCTTGCCAGCACCCGGGTGCGCAAATCTTTGTCTGTTAAAATTCCCTGCAATGTCTCGCCTTCGCAAACCAGCACAGATGATACATTGCATTCCGTCATCAGCTCGGCACACTGCGCAACACTGGTATCGGGCGTTACCTGCACCAAAGGTCGGTGGCACAGCTGCAGCAAAGATGCTTCCTGCCATTCGGCAGATTGAAAAGGCTGGTTGTCATAGTGAATACTGTGGGCCAGGTCTGTGAAAAAACGCTGTACAGCGCGGGTCTGGTCACTCAATTTAATGAGTGCAGCAACATCAAGGCAATACACCAGCCCGGGCGAATGCACCTTAACAAGGTTTTCTACGGGAATATGAAAGGGATTTGCACACAAGAAAACATACTCAGATTCGCTGATGTAGCGCCCCGATATCTGATCCTGTGCATCCCGGCTCTGAACTTCAAACTCACCGGTTTGAATAAGCAACAATCCGTTACCGGCCTCCTGCTGAGCCTGCAATAAGGGCAGTGAGTCCTCGTTCAGATAGATGAGTTTCGCCGCACTAACAAATGCCACCCGCTCCGGGTGGGTTAGTGACTCCCAGGGTGAAATACCGGAGATAAAATCCAGCGCCTGTTGCGGAAGGTTCGACATGATTTAATCTCTTTTTAAACAGGAAAACGGTCCGGGTATCAACCCGAACCGTTTATTGAGTAGCAACAGATTTAGTGTGCCTGTGCTTCACCGGCACCTTTGGGATAGCGGATATCCTCCACCATTTGCTGTACCTCATCAGGTGCCTCAGCCCCCAATTTGTAGACAACAAAGGCCACAGTAAAGTTGATCAGCATCCCAATCGTACCGATACCCTCTGGTGAGATACCCAGGAACCAGTTGTCAGGTGTGCTGGCTGCCGGATTAATAAACTTAAAGTAAATAATGTAGGTGGCGGTAAATCCGATACCGGCCAACATGCCAGCCACAGCACCACGACTGGACATTCTCTTATGGAAGATGCCCAGAATAATCGCCGGGAAGAACGACGACGCCGCTAAGCCAAAGGCAAAGGCTACCACCTGCGCCACGAATCCAGGCGGGTTAATGCCCAGGTATCCGGCAATGGCAATCCCCACCGCCGCCGCCAGACGTGCGTAAAACAGTTCCTGTTTATCGGTAATTTGCGGCATCAGATTGCGTTTCAGTAAATCGTGAGAAACGGAGGTGGAAATTACCAGCAACAGTCCTGCCGAAGTAGACAGTGCCGCAGCCACACCACCGGCAGCCACCAGTGCAATAACCCAAACCGGTAAGTCGGCAATTTCGGGGTTAGCCAGCACCATAATGTCGCGGTCCACCTTCATTTCGTTGCGCTCATCGCCGGAATAAAACATCTTGCCATCACCGTTTTTGTCGTCCCACTGGATTAGCCCGGTTTTTTCCCAATTCTTAATCCATGACGCAGCTTCGGAGTACTGCGTACCGGTTTGCTCTTCCCCGTTGATGGTTTCAATCATGTTGACCCTGGCAAAAGAAGCAATGGCCGGAGCGGTGGTATAAATCAAGGCGATAAAGACCAAAGCCCACCCGGCACTCTTTCTGGCATCACGCACTTTGGGCACCGTAAAGAAGCGCACGATAACGTGAGGCAACCCGGCGGTGCCCACCATCAGTGCGGCAGTGATACAAAACACATCAATCATACTCTTGGTACCGGAGGTATATTCCGTAAAGCCCAGTTCGGTGGAGAGACCATCCAGCTTTTGCAATAACGACTGTCCCGAGCCATCCGCCAAATCAGCACCAAACCCAAATTGCGGAATAACGTGACCGGTCATTATGATGGAGATAAAAACGGCTGGTACCAGGTAGGCAAATATCATCACACAATACTGTGCAACCTGGGTGTAAGTGATGCCTTTCATGCCACCAAGCACCGAGTAAAAGAACACGATCCCCATGCCAATAATCACGCCCATGGTGATGTCCACTTCCAGAAAGCGGCTGAACACCACACCAACGCCGCGCATTTGTCCGGCCACATAGGTGAAGCAGACAAAAATAGCGCAAACCACAGCAACGGTTCTGGCTGTCTGAGAATAATAGCGATCCCCAATAAAGTCAGGCACAGTGAACTTGCCAAACTTGCGTAAGTACGGGGCCAGACACAAAGCCAGCAATACATAGCCGCCGGTCCATCCCAACAGATAAACCGAACCGTCGTAGCCCATAAAAGAAATTAATCCTGCCATGGAAATAAAAGACGCCGCAGACATCCAGTCCGCCGCAGTCGCCATGCCGTTGGCCACCGGATTGATGCCACCACCGGCAACGTAAAACTCTTTGGTGGAGCCCGCTTTCGCCCATATGGCGATGCCGATATACAGCGCGAACGTGATCCCCACGACAATAAAGGTCATTGTTTGAATACCCATAGCGCTCCCCTATTCTTCGCTAACGTTAAATTCTTTGTCGAGCTGATTCATCTTGACAACGTACACAAAGATGAGCGCAACAAATACGTAAATAGCCCCTTGCTGGGCAAACCAAAAGCCTAACTTAAAGCCGAAAAATGGGATCTGATTGAGGACATCCACCAGCAGGATACCGCAACCAAATGAGACGCCGAACCACACTGCCAATAACGTCATCATCAGGCGTATATTTCGCCGCCAGTAAGCCGTTTTTTGTTCTTCTGATTGAAAAGCCATAGTTATTTCTCCAAATTACAATGCTTAAGATAGACAGTTAATGGTTATCATCAAATAAGACCTTGGTCCCAATGGGACTATGGTCCCGATTTACTGTGCTACACTGCCGGAAAAACGATTGAATAGCGATATATGACGTTTATCTGGTTTGCACTGGCTGCCGGTTACCTGGCGTTTATTTTCTGGTTGGGCAGTTGGGGCGATGGTCGTAGTCGCCAGGCTAAAAAATTCAGCTCTCACCCTTTGGTATACAGCTTTGCGCTGGCAATTTATTGCACGGCCTGGACCTATTTTGGTGCCGTGGGAGAGGCCGCCCGTAACCAGTGGAATTACCTGCCCATCTTATTGGGGCCAATCCTGCTGTACCTGTTCGGCTACCGGCTGATCATCAAGCTGATCGAGGTCAGTAAAAAACAGCATGTCACTACCATCGCGGATCTGGTGTCTTCCCGCTACGGCAAAAGGCAAAATGTGGCACTGATTGTCACTTTGATTGTGCTACTTGCCACAATTCCCTATATCGCATTGCAATTACAAGCCATTGGTACTGCCTTTAGTCTGGTATCCGGGGAAAAAAACACCACTTTGATTGTTCTGACAGCATCCCTATTTCTCGGCGTTTTTTGCGTGATATTTGGCACTCAAAAAACCGATGTTACGGAATATCGCCATGGTCTGATGCTGTCTATTTCTTTTGAGTCAGTATTAAAGATTGCCGCCTTAACCTGTATCGCCGTATTCGCACTGTGGAGCCCCACCACTGAAACCCAGTTGTTTAGTCAGCAGTTTTTACAAACAGAGGCGATTGAAAACAGCTTTTTTAAACCCGCATTTTGGCTACAAACACTGGTTGCAGCCATAGCGGTACTGTGTTTACCCCGACAATTTCACGTTGCCATCATCGATAACCTGAATGTAAAACACGTGGCAACCGCACGCTGGGTGTTTCCCGGGTATCTGGCACTTACCGCAATCCTCATTCCCATCATTGCAACCGCCGGTACCCACTTGTTTGCAGGCCAGCAGGTAACACCAGACAGTTATGTGATTGCCATTGCCACGGAATCGGGTAACCGCTTCTTACAGGCAATGGTGTTTTTGGGAGGGCTGTCGGCAGCCACCGCAATGATTATTGTCTCGACACTGACACTGAGCACCATGCTTAGCAATGACGTGATCCTGCCCAAATTGCTCAACAAATCAGAGCGATTGCATCACCGACACTCCCATATCCATTTCATTCTGTGGTTGCGACGCGGGGTTATTGCCGGAATTTTATTGCTGAGTTTTAGCTACCACATCTTTTTATCCGGCAATATGTCCCTTTCCAGTATTGGTCTGCTGGCCTTTTCACTAGTTATTCAGTTGTCACCGGCATTGCTAGGCGGGCTTTATTGGCAGCGCGCCCATGCACACGGTGTGATAGCCGGCCTGATTGCCGGGATATTTACCTGGATTTTGTTGCTGATCTTCCCCTTAGTGAATGGCACGGCCACCAGCAGCCTGGATAGCGATACCATCAGTATTACTGCCTCCATTGCCCTTGCTATCAATTCGCTGTTTTTTGTATTGTTTTCCCTGATGGCCCGCCCCAATCTGATGGACAAATTGCAGGCTCAAAGTTTTGTCTCAACTCAGGAAACACCGTCACTGGAGCATATTCCAACCACTTCAGCCATCAGCAATGAAGATCTGATCACCGTATTGCGCACGTTTTTAGGCAGTAACCGCACCAATCAATTACTGTCTGATTTTGAGCAAACTCAACGGCAAAGTATTCATCCGGATGACTCTCCGCAGCAGGAGTTTATTGTCTTTTGTGAACGCTCTCTGGGTGGGGTTATCGGTGCGCCCAGTTCGAATTTGCTGATCAATGCGGTACTGAAAAACCAGCAAATGAATTTTGAACAGTTAGTTTCGGTGTTTGACGATACCACGCAAGCCATACAAACCAATCAAAATACTCTGTTCGCCTCGCTGGAAAGTCTGGCACAGGGGATCAGCGTTATTGATAAGGATTTGTGTCTGGTGGCCTGGAACCGAGGCTATCTGAATATTTTTAATTATCCTGAAACCTTGATCAAGGTAGGCACACCGATTGAAAACCTGGTGCGATTTAATGCGCAGCGAGGGGAATGTGGATTCGGTGATGTTGAAAGCCTGGTCCATAAACGCATGGAACATCTGCGGGCCGGAAAGCCTCACAAATTTGTACGCCAGCGCAGTGATGGCCGGGTTATAGAAATGATCGGTAATCCTCTCCCCCACGGCGGATTCGTAACCAGTTTTAATGACATCTCAGAGCACATCGAATTCCAAAAAGCTCTGAAAGAAGCCAATATCGACCTGGAAAAACGGGTGTCTTCCCGGGCGGATGAGGTTAAAGCCATCAATTCAGAGCTCCTCAAAGAAATTGAACGCCGCGCTGAAGTGGAACGACAACTGGTGGAAGCAAGGGAGCTGGCAGAAAAGGCCAATGCCTCCAAAACACAATTTTTGGCGCTGGCCAGCCACGATATTTTACAGCCCATTAATTCCGCCAAGTTATATTTATCAGCTACCGAAGGCATGGTGATGTCGGTGGAACTACATCAGACCTTGCAAAAACTGGATCAGAGCCTGCAAGCCGGTGAAAACCTGATCGCTACCCTGCTGGAAATTGCCAGGCTGGATCAGGGAGCCTTAAAACCCAAAAGCAGTCCACAGAACCTCAGCAAACTGTTATCGGGGCTGCTTACTGAGTTCACTTCTATGGCTGAACAGAAGCAACTAAAACTCAACCTGCATTGTCCCCGGGAGTATTGGGTATGCGCAGATCCGGTTTACCTGCATCGCATAGTGCGCAATCTGCTTTCCAATGCATTAAAGTACACTCATCGCGGTGGGGTGTTGCTCAGTGTCCGGCGGCGACAGCAGCAACTGCTGTTGCAGGTATGGGACACCGGTGAAGGTATTTCAGAACAACACCAACAGCACATTTTTCAGGATTTCTATCGCGCCCACGATGGCCAGGAGACCGGGCTGGGCCTGGGGCTGGCCGTTGTCGCGCGGTTGAGCAAGTTAATGAATATGCCGCTAACCCTGAAATCCAGGGTCCATCAGGGCAGCTGTTTTGCTTTGCTAATGCCGGTGGCCGAAAAACAAGCACAAGCGGAGCACCCCGCAGAAACCAGCAAGCAAGACATCGCCAAACTGACGGCCCTGTGCCTGGATGATGACAAACACAACCTGGATGCCATGCAAACCTTGCTGGCCCGCTGGCAGATAAAAACACAACTGGCAGATAACTTCGACACGGCACTGCTGGCCCTGCAACAACAGCAACCGGATGTTATTCTGGTGGATTATCAACTCGGAGAAAGTCGTAGCGGTTTAGACTTTATGCGTCATATTCGCAGTGCGCTAAACAACCAAACTCCGGCCATTTTAATCACTGCAGAGCGGGATGAAAACATCATCCAGCAAGCCCGGGATCTGGGTATCAGCTACCTGCCAAAACCCGTTAAGCCCGCCAAGTTGCGCTCCTTGTTAAAGAGTTTCAGGATATGACTATAGCGCAGCTAAAAAACGCTGAAATGGCCTTGCGCACCATACAATGACTTAACTGAAATGATCAGAGCGCTGCAAAAAAGGCTTTAACGAATGGGTCCTGCGGGTCCATTTTTATGCGAAAGGATTGGTACACATCGTTTAGAGGTGCATCTGGCAGGCTGTTTACTACATCAATGACGTCCTCAAACTTCTCAATATCGGCTTCAGTTTTCAATACCATCTCTTCCAGTGCTGAATGCAGCACACACTGACTGGCTAATAGCTTTTCATAAATTCTCAGGCGCCGGGCTTTGCGCTTTGGTAGCATAAACGCACTAAACAGAATAACCCCTTCCAGTTTGGGCAGTTCGGTCAGGATATCCTCCAGCATCATGTAACAACCGGGCATGGCAAACTCGGTTGAGCTGAGTAGGTAGTGCAATTGCTTTTTATTGGCGTAGTCCCGGATCACCAGGTTTTGTACCCGTTGCGGATGTGATACCGCCCTGACTGGGCGACTGCTGACATAACCGCGATAACCCTGTTGCTTAGTCACTGAAGCCTCCCGGATACTCAAACTCCATGCCGATGCGGGTTGCACCACGAATGGTAATGGGATCAAAATACTCTCCAAGCCGTTTGCCGGCATAGGGTGTAAATAGCCCTTTGAAGCGAATATTAATCGACCAGCGAGTAGTGTCTTCTTTGTTAACCCGGCCACCATGCATAACCGTTGGTGTGAACAAAAGTACACTGCCATATGGCACATCTGGCCAGACCAAATCAGGCTCTACAGCGTGAAACAAGGCATCAGTGCCCTGCTCGGAAAAGCTGCTGAGCTTCTGTCGCCATTGCCGATCTTTGGCGGGCGGACATAGAAATACGCTTTTAGTGCGGAAACAATCCACGAACGGAACCCAAAGCACGACTTCAAAAGGCGAACATTCTGAGCCCCAGGCGTCAGAGTGTAAATGCACAATTGAACTGTCGTCTTCCGGTAGCAAAACACTCATGCCCATATTGCGCTGCATCGCCAACTCATTGCCAATTAAGGTTTCCAGTAAACTCTGGGCAGTGGAGAAATAGGCCTCTCTAAACCAATCCGTCGCCATCAGTCCGGCGATTAAATGCAATCTCAGGTCGTTTAGTTGTTGTGGACCAATAACCTCTGCGATGTTATCCAAAAACGCCCCCACATCCTCCGGCAACGTCAGCCCAAGGTGAGCCGCCGTGAGTTCTGCAATTTTTTGTCGGATGCGATTTAGTGCCGCAAGGTTTTCTGCCGGCTGGATCACATAGCCATCTTCTAAAAAACGCTGTGTGATTATCCGCTCATTTTCTCTCAATAAATTCATCTACTTACCTGTTGAAGGGGAACATGCAATCTGCCCGATGTGCACAACCAGTGTAACCTGAAGCTGAACCACTGTAATCATGCAACATCAAAGATATCAGTAAACCGCAGAGTGATTTTGATTTTCATCAACAATACGCATTTTTATCGGCATACCGATAAAAAATTTCAATTGTTCATATCAAACTGTTGAAACCTGTACCTTAATTCCCTTTCTCATTTTCCATTTGTGGCTATTGCAAAGACAATCAATTGTTATAATATAACATCTCCATATCTTTCTAAGACGTCACCGACACTCAACTTTTATTCTCAAATCATCTGGGTAAAAATCATTATGTCGCATAATTTTACACAACTGCCTGTTACCGTTCTTTCAGGGTTTCTTGGTGCCGGCAAAACCACGGTACTCAATCACATACTTAATAATCGCGAAGGTTTAAAAGTCGCTGTTATTGTCAATGATATGAGCGAAATCAATATTGATGCTGCAACAGTGCAAAATGAAATCAGCTTCAACCGCTCTGAAGAAAAGCTGGTAGAAATGAGCAATGGCTGTATTTGCTGTACCCTCAGAGAAGACCTTCTTGAAGAAGTAACCCGCTTAGCAAAAGATGGCAAATACGACTACCTGGTAATCGAATCCACGGGTATATCAGAACCTTTACCGGTAGCCGAAACTTTTACCTTTGCCGATGAAGACGGTATCAGTCTATCGGATGTGGCCAAATTAGATACCATGGTTACCGTAGTGGATGCCCTCAACTTTCTCAAAGATTATGACCAGGCCAGATCGCTGCAAGAGGTAGGTGAAAGTCTCGGAGAAGATGATGAGCGCAGTGTTGCTGACCTTCTTGTAGAGCAAATTGAATTTGCGGACGTTTTGCTGATCAGTAAAACCGATCTGGTGTCCACATCGGAATTGCAGCGGCTAAAGAGCATTCTCAGTACACTCAACACAGAAGCTGAACAGATCCCAATAGAGCATGGAAATGTACCTTTGAACCAGGTTCTGGCCACCGGCAAGTTTAGCTTTGAGAAAGCGCAACAGGCACCGGGATGGCTGAAGGAATTACGAGGCGAACATGTACCTGAAACAGAGGAATTTGGCATCAGTAGTTTTACCTTTGAAGCCAGACGTCCGTTCCATCCAGAAAAGTTCTATGATTTTCTGCACAGCAAAGATATCGCCGGAAAACTAATCCGCTCCAAAGGTTTCTTCTGGTTGGCAACTCGTCCACATTTTGCGGGAAGCTGGAGTCAGGCCGGTGGAATGGCCAGATATGGTGCCGCGGGGTTGTTCTGGAAAGCCCTGCCGCGTGATCAATGGCCAGAGGATCCAGAATACCTCAAGGAAATTGAAAAACGTTGGGTTGAACCATTTGGTGATATGCGGCAGGAACTAGTGTTTATTGGCCAGGGACTGAATAAAAAGGACATTGTTGCCCGCCTGAACAACTGTTTACTTACAGAGGCGCAGGTCTTAGAAGGTGTAGATAGCTGGTCAAATCTCCCCGATCCTTTTCCGGACTGGGGGCATTAAAATGGAAGCACTAAAAATAGCCGATTTTGTCGGTGCAGCGATTGACAACTCGCCAATGGTACTCAGTGAAATCTTCTCTGAAAATAATAGCCTGGTAGTTTGGCAACGAGCTAAAGATAAAACTATTAGTCACTATTTTTCTTCGATTTACAACGAATCTGGCATGGGTCTCAGGGGCGTTTATTCTATCGAATCACTTAGAGCAGAGCTGCAAGAAGAGCTACCCGACCGTGAAGGAAAGTATGCAGCCATTGAAGATATTTATCTGCTTTCGGATATGCTGACCTGCCTTTTCAACTGTGACAGCGTAGGGCTTCGACTAGTGCCACTGGCATCGGCAATGTGCCCGAAGTTTCACACTGATAACATTCAGGTGCGTTTGGTCAACACCTACCTGGGACCAGGAACAGAATGGATACCTCCTGGCTCAGCGTTGAGCGAATTCAATAAAAAACCTGTAAATCTGGCGAGTAACACTCCCGAGGTAAACAAAACCGATGTTCGGGTTAAACAATTATCCGCCTTTGATGTGGCACTATTAAAAGGCAGCGCCTGGGAAAACCAGGAGCATATGGCCTGCTTACATCGCTCCTGCCAGGTACCTGCAAACACCAGACGTGTATTGCTAACTCTGGACCCAATGTAAGTAAACAGCCAATATTGAGGAAGTTTCCGGGATTTTGTCATTCGGATCATAGTTTTTCTCGGCAAGCAAATTCCGGGTTTACCTCCCGACGTGGCTACAGCATTACCCGGCATTGGCTGCGGCAATTTGTCGCATTTATTTTAGTCACCAGTTTAGTAAATTAACTGGCAATTTTTAGTCCGTTAATTTACTAACCCAGAGTAACTATTACTAATGCAAAAGCCTCTGAAATTGCCGCTATACAGCGCATTGCTCACTCTAAACCTGTCACTCAGTGCCTATGCCGCGACCTCATCACCCGACGATAGCAGTGCCGAAAACGATGCTCTGGAAGTCATTGTAGTTACGGCCACCGGAAATGAGGAAACACTGTTCAATGCCTCTGTGACTATCGAAACGGTTTCAGCACAAGACAGTGAATTTGATCGTGCCACCTGGATTGGCGAAACCGTAAACCGTATGCCGGGTGTGTATTTTTCTAAACTCAGAGGCCCTGTGGATGCGCCATCCATCCGTCTGCCGGTCTCTTTTGATAATGTTTATTTGTATCTGCAGGACAACGTCCCCCTGCAGTCTCCCATTTCCTTTAATCACGCGGCTTTCTCGTATTCAGGCGCTTTAACCTCTCCTGGTGGTATGGAAATACTAAAAGGGCCTGGTACCGCCATCCATGGTTCTGACGCGTTAGCCGCAGTCGTGAATGTAAAGAGTAAACAACCGGTATATGAACCTGAAACCCTGATAAGTTATCGCTTTGGTGAAAACAATTTACAGGATCTTCGCTTTGATACATCCGGCGCGCTCAACGACAGTAACGCCGCCCGTCTGGCAGTGTCTTACCAGAGTGACGATGGCTGGCGTGATACCACCGCCTGGGACAGAACTCAGATCATTGCAAAACACCTGTATGAAGATAACGGCTGGGAAATTAACAATATTCTGAGCTACACCAAATTCGATTCCCAGATGGCAGGCGCACTGACGCCTGAAGCGTTGCAAAACGATCCGAAATCAGATGGTCTGGCGGACGCAGTTAACCGTGCAGAAGCCAGGGATAAAGCCGAGTACTTTCGACTGAGCTCAGAGCTCCAAAAAGCACTGTCGCAACACATTACTCTACAGATCACGCCCTATATACGCACCATTGACAGCCAGTATATGCACACCTGGGAGCCCGCCACGACCCCCATCACCAAAGGGGTTACCGATACGCTTGGCGTGCTTAGCAGATTGTATCTGAGCTGGAACGAAAGCAGTTCCACCATTTTGGGTCTGGATGCAGAACTAACCGACTTCGCCAGAACAACCGAACAAACCCGCACTACGCAAGTGGTTTGGGGCACAACCTACCCGCAAGGATTGCACCTTGACTACGACGTCAATTACACCAGCCTGGCTCCCTACATCCAGCACACCCAGTCTCTGTCGGAAAAACTTAGCCTGGTACTGGGTTTGAGATACGAGCATTCGGATTATGACTATACAAACCATCTCAGTAGCGCTGATTTTTCTGCTGAAAATCCATCACCCTTTTTACTTCTGGAAGAAAGAAAAGATAATTTCAGTGAATTGCTACCCAAAGCTTCTTTAAGCTACGCTATTTCTGAACGACACAATGTGTATCTGCGCTACGCTAAAGGATTTCGCATTCCCGATGATTCCGATTTGTACATACTCAGCAGTTCACAGGCGGAATTCTCACTGGAGCCTGAGACCATTCAAAGCTATGAACTGGGATATCGCGGCTGGTTAGGTGAAGGCATAAGTTTAAATGCCGCGGTTTATCGCATGATTGCCAAAGGCGGAATCGTAACAGGAATTGCAACGCCTGCCGGCAACATATCAGTCAATGGCGGTGAAGAGCAGTACCAGGGAATTGAACTGGGATTACAGGCGCAACTCAGTGACGAACTGATGCTGACGCTGGCCGGCGCCACGACAGACAATAGCGTAAAGCGTAAGTTTTCTGATACCCAAAGCACACTGGATGGTAAAACGCTAATCAACTCCCCGGACCCGATTGTGAATGTGCGCCTGCAATACCAACCCAAAGTGTTGTCCGGATTATCCGCAGAACTGGAAATTCAACACACCGGCAGTTGGTACCTGGACGAAGCTAACACCCGCAAAACCGACGCTGAAAACCTGTTGAACCTGCGAATGGAATACGCGTTCACCGAGGCTTTGCTATTTGATATCAAGGTACAAAACCTGCTGGATAACGATTATTTGCTCACCGCGGAAGCCCCGGTTTGGGCACCAGAAGGCCGGTTCAGACCAGGCGCACCCAGAACTTTTTCTGCGGGTCTGAGTTACACATTTTAATCCGAACAGGCTGCCTGGCATAACAACTCAGGCACAAGCCAGGCAACAAGGTACAGATATTATGGCAATTCGCGACGGGCTTTATCCGACAATTTGGCGCTGGCACTTTTACGCCGGCATTCTGATCACCCCCATCATGCTGGTGATGGCCATCACCGGCGGCATTTACCTGTTTCAACATGAAATAGAAGATGCCCTTTATGGCGAGCTTTTTTATCGTCAGGATGTCAGACAACCGGTCAGTAATGTCGACCACGATGCCATAGTGAATGCCGCCAAAAAAGAACTGCCCGGCGGCATTTTAAACAGCTACCGACCCGCCCATGGTATACAAGAAAACGCCAGAGTCACCCTGACCGATACCCACCAGCAGCGGACCACAATCATGGTGAACCCTGATACGTTAACCGCAGTGGGCAGCATCAATGACAGTTGGCGTCTGACAGCCATTGCCAAACAAATTCACGGCGGATTGATGGCGGGGACATTGGGTGAAGTACTGGTTGAATTAGTGGCCTGTTGGACCATTATCATGATCGTCACCGGGCTTTATCTATGGTGGCCCAGAATAAAGGGGTTACGTGGAGCACTGATTCCTCGCCTCAATCAATCCAGTCGTATAGCCTGGCGCGATTTTCATGCCATCCCCGGATTTTTACTCTCTGTCTGGATGCTGGTGATTATTGCCACCGGCCTGCCCTGGTCGGTAGTCTGGGGGAATTTGCTGGACCAATTCGCCATTGGTATCAATCAGGCGTTTCCCCAGGAAGTATTCAGCCGTCGCCCGCAATCACAACCCGCTACCATTCCCGGACAGACTCAGGTATCCGTTAATCAATTAGTTCATACGGCCCATCAAAACGGTTTTCATCATGGTTTTGAAATTCAGTCTCCCTGGGGGCCAAATGGCAGTTTCGCCATTATGCCAGGCCATCACGGGCGAGACCTGGCCGGTAACCGATACCTGTTTGTGGATCAGTATTCAGGCTCAGTGTTACTGAAAATCGAATGGCAGGATATCGGAGCCATAGGACAAGCCACGTCCATTGGCATCAGTCTGCACGAAGGGCGCTTGTTTGGCCGAAGCAATCAGATCATCAACTTGATAGCCCTGATAGTGCTTATCTGGATGGGGATCAGCGGAATGATCCTGTGGCTAAAACGCAAACCCGAAGGTTCCCTGGGAGCCCCCAAAGCGCGACGGGGTATACAACCCTCCAGGGCATTGGGTATCACTGTATTAACACTGGCCATCGCCTTGCCGCTGGCGGGACTCAGTATGTTATGTGTCTGGCTGCTGGACAAAACCCTTAACCGGGTCAGAGCAGTTTAGCTTCAGAGCTGACTGGAACTGTGTGGCTTCACTTGTGGCCACTGAGATTGAGGTAGTTTGGACTGGCCTTTAGATCTGTATCAGGTTCAGGGTTTTGCAAATAGATAAAGCGCGCCGTTTCCCATTGTGATAGTGGAAATATATGTTTGGTGTAGTCGTGTTCCTCGAGCAACCTGCGATAACTGCCGTTGTGAATAACCCGACGAAATGCCGTGGTTAAGCGCTCAGCTAACAGCGCATCCGAATGCCGGACATAGAGATATGACGCAAAGTCATACTGGATGACAAGGGATTTATCCATCATGACGGAAGGAAAAGTCCGTTGATAGTTTGCCAGCTCGCTGACGACTTCGTGGATGCCTCGAGGAAACATATCGCAACGCCCCTGAAACAGCATTTTTACCATAGACTGGTTGTTAGAAACCCGTGCCACAGCGATGCCATTGTATTCGAGTATGTCAGCGTCCAGCCAGGTCTCGCCCTGACAGGCCCGGAAAGCTTTTAAGTCATCCAGGCTGGCAATCCCGGCGAAGCGTTCGGCATCTTCGCTGCGGATCAGTGCAATGCGATAACCCAGTAGTCCCCCCACAACAGGCAAAGGGATTTTGATGGCCTGATTGTTCAACTGCTTTTTGGCACCCGCCCAGTTAATATCAATCACTTTGCGTCTTAACAGGACTTCCAGCTTTTGTTTTCGGTAACCATCTTCGGCAATTTCAAGTAACTGGTAATGGTCTGACAACTCAGGCTCATGCCAGAGCAGATTCATAAATTCAGAGAAAAAAAGCTGACCTGTGTGGGCGTTTTCTGCATGTCCTAAAATCTTTACCGGTTGTTTTGCCGATGCAAAACCACACACAAAAAGCACAACAACAATCGTGAAACAACGAAAAACACTTTGCATAAAGTATGCGCCTGTCTCAAATTCCAAATTCAGCGGCAGTCAGGCCCAAAGTATAGTGCAAAAACAAGCAACTGACAGGGCGTGCTTGTTTTTGTGGGTGAGCGTCAGCTTTCGGCAAAACCAGCCTGAAGCGCCACCGATAACAGAACCTATGGATTACAGTTGCGGTTATTCGGAAGTGGTATTGCGCATTGTCATTGCAGAGCCATCCAGCACCCGCACTTCGCGCTGCGGGAACGGAATTTCGATATTGTACTCGCGCAAGGTTTCAAACACGATCAACAGCAAATCACCACCAACGCGATTCTTACCATCGTCTATACCCACCATCCAGAACTCCACAAACATATTTACGCCGGAGTCGCCAAAGGAGTCAATTTCACAATCGGGGCGCTCTTCAAATGGAATGTCTTCACCACTGATAACCTGAGGATGTTGGCCTACGGCCTCTTTGATAATGTCGCACATGGCGCGAATATCGGTTTTATAGGCCACACTGAAATCAATGCGATAGCGCTGTTTTGGATCTTTGTGGGTCCAGTTGATCATCAAAGAATTAATGAACTTCTCATTGGGCACGAGTATGTCTTTGCCGTCATAGGTTTCCAGCACGGTGTACCGCATGCGAAACTCCCGTACGAAACCTTTGCTGCCGTCTTCCAGCTCCACGAAATCACCGATGGTGAGTGAGTGATCCATCAGTATGATGATCCCTGAAATAAAGTTCGACGCAATACTTTGCAGGCCCAGACCTAACCCAACACCCACGGCTCCACCAAATACCGCCAGGGCAGTCAGGTTGATACCCATAATGTTGAGCAACAACACAAACATGACGCAGAACAGCGCCACTTCAAAGACCTTGGTAAAGACTTCCTTCGTGGTGACATCCAGCTTTTGATGATTGCGAATAATCTCTTTACCAACATTGCGGGACGCCCTGCCCAGCCAAAACAGCACCACACCAAATATCACCACTCTGGCGACACCGTAGCTTGATACCTGTACGTTGCCGATGGTTATGGCCATGGATTCCATCACCGCCACAATCCCAGGCAATATGCCCACCAGATGCAAAAATACGATGGGCAATATTACCCAGCGCATAAACATGGCGATGTTTTCACTGTCTACCAAAGCCCGCACAACGGTATTTAAAAACAATAATACCGCGACCACCAAAGCGACATTGAGCAACCAGGCATCAAACTGATATTGCTCGCCCAACACGGTAGACAGTTTTAAGAAGGAGATAGACAGAATGGGAAAAATAATGCCAACTAATTTGTGCCCCAGTACTTTCAGAGTATGAGCACCGCTTTCCGGTGGTTTAGCCGCAGGCGCAATGCGATTGCGTATCTGAGCGGCGGTCAAAAACGCGAACAAATAGATAGTCAATATAATAGATAATTGCACCACAAAGCCCATACTTAATACGGCTTCCTGTGCTGTTAACCAATACTGATTTAACGTTGTGCCCAACGAGTTAGTGGCAAGATCAAAGGGATCAGAAACGCGGTTAGTAGTTGTCATAAAATGTGCTTACTCATTGGGGTCATACCAAACAGTACTCAGTATAGCTGAACCTGATGGCTTAAAATTGGGTTGTGATCAAATAATAGTTATACAGAATAAAGCAAGTAAAAAATGCGAAACCTTCGTAACGGTTGATTCTGCCAGGCCCTTTAATGCCCAGACAAAAAACCATCAATGCGATAGTCAATGCCGTCATTATCATGCCATCGCGATACAAAAAGGTCGAATCCACCTGAATAGGATTAATCACCCCGGCAACACCGGCAACGGCCAACAGATTAAACAAATTCGAGCCTACAACGTTACCAATCGCTAATTCGTGCTCGTTTTTCCGCACGGCTATGATGGAAGATATGAGCTCGGGCAACGAGGTACCAATGCCGATAATGGTTAAACCGATGATCAAATCACTAACCTGAAAATACTGCGCAACTTCCACCGCTCCCCAAACCAGTACCCGGGAGCTGACAACTAACAAAATTAGCCCGGCCACCAACCAAAACAAATAGGAACGCAAAGCGGATTTCTCAGTACGAACCGCGTCAGCAACATCGTCCACCAGCGGATCTTTGGGTTGTTTAATGGTTTGCCAGACGCTCCATGATATTAAAATAACCAGGATACCCAACAGGGTGAAGGCTTCATCTGTGGACAAGGTTAAGTCTGTTAGTTGCCAAACTGACAAAAAGGTTACCGCCAGTAAGATGGGCAACTCTTTGCGCACAATGCCAGATTTCACCGCAATCGGGCATAACAGCGCAGTTAACCCTACAATCAAGGTGGTATTCGCGATGTTGGAACCATAAACGTTGCCCAGTGCCAGACCGCCATTGCCTTGCAAAGAGGCAAACACAGACACAATGATCTCGGGAGCCGAGGTACCAAACCCGATAATAAACATACCGATAAACAAGGGAGAAACGCCGAGGTATCCGGCGGTTTTAGCTGCCCCGTGTATGAAACGCTCAGCGCTCCAGACCAGTAGCGGTAATCCGATTAAAATTGCCAGGGTGGGCCAAATCATAGGTGCAAATCTCCGGTCGCTGAGACCTTTATCAGAAAACCGGATTATCAGGGTAAACAGTGAAAATACAAAAACAATATTTCAGCGTTTGTTGCGTTTCGCTTACCCAAATGTGGACAGCACAGGTTTTGCCGTTATTCCGGCGCCTGTAATTTAAGTTGATTGGCAATCAGTACCGCCTGAGTGCGGTTGGTAATATCCAGCTTGCGCAATACCGAGGTAACATGGGTTTTTACGGTTTTTTCTGCGATACCCAGTTGGTAACCGATTTGTTTATTGAGAAGCCCGTCCCGCAACAAACACAATACCTTGTATTGAGACGGTGTCAGGGTAGCAACTTTATCCGCCAGTGCACTGAACTCTTCATCGCTGTCGCCCAGTTGACCGGCCACTCGCTCAGGTACCCAGGTTTCCCCTAAAAGCATTTGCTTGATGGCTTCTACCACTTCTTCAGCCGGAGTTATTTTAGGTACAAAGCCCATAGCACCAGCGTCCATCACCTTGCTGACAATCTCCACCTGCTCCAGGCCGGAGACAACCGCCACCGGAATTTCAGGGTGTAACTTGCGGATGTGCAACAAACCAAATAAGTCATCACTGCCAGGCATGTGTAAATCCAGTAACAACAAATCCAGATCAGGGGTTTCTTTGAGCAAAGCCAGGGTGCTTTGCATATCGGCGGCTTCCAGGATCACAGAATCGGGTAAACGCGCCCCTAACGAGATGCGCAAGGCATCCCGATAAAGAGGGTGATCATCTGCAATCAGGATAACCGACACGATAGGCTCTCGTTACCCTTGAGAACGGTTCATACGATTTTCAATCAGGGTGTCGACAATCGCCGGATCAGCGAGTGTAGAAGTATCTCCGAGACTGGCGAAATCATCGGCAGCGATTTTCCGCAGTATCCGGCGCATAATTTTGCCGGAGCGGGTTTTAGGTAACCCCGGTGTCCACTGCATTAAATCTGGAGAAGCAATCGGACTGAGTTCCTGACGTACCCATTTGACCACTTCTTTGGTTAATTCATCAGTAACCTGGGTTCCGGAGACCGGAATAACATAAACGTAAATCCCCTGCCCCTTGATGTCATGGGGATAACCCACCACCGCTGCCTCAGCAATAGCCGGATGAGATACCAGAGCACTTTCAATTTCGGCTGTACCTAAACGATGACCAGAAACATTCAATACATCATCCACCCGTCCGGTTATCCAGTAGTGACCATCTTCATCGCGTCGCGCACCGTCACCTGTAAAGTAGTTGCCAGGATAGGTAGAGAAATAGGTCTGCTCAAAGCGCTCGTGATCACCCCACAAGGTACGCGCCTGGCCGGGCCAACTGCGTTTGATGATCAGGTTTCCTTCTGTCGCACCTTGCAGTGCCCGCCCTTCGTTATCCACCAATTCAGGTTCGATACCAAAAAACGGATTCGTAGCAGAGCCGGGTTTCATTTCTGTGGCTCCGGGAAGCGGAGTAATCATCATGCCCCCGGTTTCGGTTTGCCACCAGGTATCCACAATCGGGCAACGGCTGTTACCTAATACCCGGTGATACCATTGCCAGGCTTCCGGATTTATTGGCTCACCCACAGACCCCAAAATGCGCAATGAGGCTCTGCTGGAGCCCTCACCGGCAAAGTCGCCTTTGCACATCAGAGCGCGAATTGCGGTGGGCGCAGTATACAGAATATTTACCTGATGTTTATCGACTATCTGGCCGATGCGACGCTCATCCGGGTAGGTGGGCACACCTTCAAACATCAGTGTCGTGGCTCCATTGGCCAGCGGACCATAAACAATATAGGTATGTCCGGTGATCCAGCCTACATCAGCCGCACACCAGTACACTTCTCCTGGTTGATAATCAAACACGGCCTGATGCGTGGTGGCTGCGTAAACCAGATACCCACCGGTGGTGTGTAAAACCCCTTTGGGTTTCCCGGTAGAGCCCGATGTGTACAAAATAAATAACGGATCTTCGGCATTCATCGCCTGCGGTTCATAGTGCGAGTCACATTCAGCCAACAGGGTTTCCGCTGCCACGTCAACGCTGCCCATCGGCACATCCAGACCAGTAGCATTAAAGACCAGGACATGACTGATAGTGGGGCACGCCTTGTCACTCAATGCGGCATCGACGTTTGCTTTCAGGGGAACCGATTTACTGCCGCGACGCCCGGCATCTGCGGTGATCACCACTTTGGCCTGACAATCGTTAACCCGGTCGGCAATCGCATTAGGAGAAAAGCCACCAAAAATCACTGAATGCACGGCGCCAATGCGGGCACACGCCAGCATGGCATAAGCCGCCTCAGGGATCATGGGCATGTAAATAGCCACCCGGTCGCCTTTTTCAACACCGAGCTTTTTCAGGCCATTCGCCAGTTTGCACACTTCGTCGTGCAGCTCCTGAAAGCTGATGTTTTTATCTTCATCAGCGCTGTCACCTTCCCAGATAATCGCAGTATCACTGGCGCGCTCAGCCAGATGTCGATCGATACAATTAGCACTGACATTTAGCTCACCATCGGCAAACCAGTTGATGTTCACTTCACCCGGCTGAAACCCGCCTTCAAACCCTTTGCTGGGCGCTTTAATCCAGTCCAGCGTACTGGCTTTTTGCAACCAAAAGTCGTCGTTGTTTTGCATCGACGCCTGGTACTGTTGCAGATAATCTTGTTGTGTAATTTGGTAATCGCGCTCAATGGCTTGCTGATCTACAGGCATATTCATAACCACCCTTCCAGGATTTAAGATAATTCCGACCACTTTAATATAGTGCCGCTAAATTCCATATGGGACTTTGGTCCCGACTCTGATGTCTGGCTCAGGGACAATGTTTCTCAGACTTTGGTCCCATCAGACCATAGCCCTATATCAAAATAACGCAAATGGGGTCATTTTTAAAAGCGTGTTCCATAGCTTCTGGTAATAAAAAATGAAAAAAATCATGTCGCCTCTGCTCCTGCTTCTGTTGGCCGGCCAGTCCCACTTTGGCCTGGCAAACCCTATCAACAATACCGAATTTGGTTTTTCCGGTTATGTAAAACTGGACGCCATCGCCAGTAATTATAGTGATGGCACCCTGGCATCCGGTAATATCGGTCGGGACTTTTACATTCCCAGTTTAACCCCCGTGGCGGGAATGGATGAAGATACCCAATTTGATGCTCATATCCGACAATCGCGTTTTCGCTTTACCACCTCAACCAAACTGGACAATCAGGACACCATAAAAGGTGTACTGGAGTTTGATATGCAGGTGGTCCCGGATGGTGATGAGCGTATCAGCAACAGCCACCAGCCACGAATCCGTCATGCTTTCCTGACCTATAAAAACTGGCTGTTTGGGCAAACCTGGACCACCTTTCAGGATGTTTCTGCCCTGCCCGAAACCCTGGATTTTATCGGAGTTACCGACGGCACTATTTTCGCCCGTCAGGCGCTGGTGCGTTATACGCAGGGCCCTTTTCAAATCGCCCTGGAAAACCCTGAATCGACCATTACGCCTTACGGAGGTGGAGGTCGCATCGTCAGCGATGACAATGCCGTGCCGGATCTGGTATTGCGCTACAATCATCAACGCGACTGGGGCCATTTCATGGTGGCCGCACTGGTACGTCAACTGGCCTACAAAAATCAACAGGGCGGTAATGATATCGACAGCACCGAAACCAGCTACGGTATCAGCCTTGGTGCCAAATTTAAGTTTGGTCAGGACGACCTGCGGCTGATGTTTAATACCGGTGCCGGGTTGGGCCGCTATTCGGCGTTAAATGCCGTCAATGGCGCGGTATTAGATGCCAACAACGAACTTCAGGCCATTGATTCCACCGGCTACGCCATATCCTATCGACACCTCTGGAACAATCAGTGGCGTTCCAACTTCACCTACTCTGCCTTCAACGCAGATAACGATACCGACCTTACCGGACTAAGCGCAACCGAATCCACCTGGAGTACAAGGGCTAATTTGCTTTTCTCGCCGTCGAAAGAATTAACCTTTGGGGCTGAATACGCCTTTGCGAAACGGGAAATTGAAAGCGGCCTGGAAGGGGACATGAATCGCCTGCAATTTTCCGCGAAATACGCCTTCTGATAGTGCATATCCCCCATTAAAGTGCTCTTTTTAAAAGAGCACTTTCATTGTGTTTGCTTGTCTATGGAAAAGGGCCAGGGATTCTATGCCATTCAGTGTCGTGTTTTGCCGTCATGTCTGGTGCAAGATGCTCACCTGTCAGTGATTACCCGCATGCAAATACGCCAAAATATTGCTCATCAAGAAATTTATGAATGAGTAGCTCTCATCGGACACGGATAAAATCTCGGATTCGGTCTGGATAAAGGCACCTTCAACGAGTTCATCTTTACAATTTTCCACAATTGCCCGTGCGGATTCAGGTGTCGTTTCCAAATGAAATTGCAATCCGATAACATGCTTACCGATTTGAAAAGCCTGATTTTCACAGCCCTCACTCCTTGCAAGCTGCTTTGCACCAACAGGCAGGCTATAAGTTTCTCCATGCCAATGGAATACGTTTATTTCTTCCGGAAACTGAAAAACGGAAGCGTTTTCTGGTTGCACCGCCTCTACCTGGAACCACCCGATTTCTGCTAATGAGTTGGGGTAAACTTGCCCACCCATGGCACTTGCAATAAGTTGTGCTCCAAGGCAGATACCCAAAACAGGTTTCCCCGCCGTTATTGCACTTTTAATGAACTCTTTTTCATTTTTCAGCCAGGGAAAACCCGCTTCATCATTGACGCTCATGGGACCGCCCAATACCACCAGGAAATCAATATCTTCTATTTTAGGCAAGGCCTCAGCGTTAAAAAGTTGAGTGCCTGATATTTGGTAGCCTGCGCTTTGGAGCCAGAATTCAATACTACCCAAACCTTCAAATGGTACATGTTGTAAATAATGTGCTCGCATTTCGCATCCTGTTTTTTATTGCTAATGTTTAAATTAAAGTGCAGAGCCTTGTTGGTTAAGCGCTATATGAAAAATACTCAGTCAGCCACATAATGTTGCCCCTAAACTGCCGCGTTAGATTGCAATGACACAACCACTCCAACCAGTGGCACATTGTTCTGCAACCACTATTGCTGATTGGGTTTCATTCGCTGTTGCTAACAAACCATCTTTACTCCAAATCGCACTTTTTCCTGCTGCTGCCCACCCACCGGTAGGGCGATTGTGATTTGCCATAGCAACGAGCATGTCAAATTTTTTTGCGTAATTCTTCATAACTTCCGTGTCCGCCTGGTAACCGCCCTCGGTAACAAGCACGCCAGCAACGTATATTGCGGCACCTAACCCAAAATAATGTTCCGCGTGTTTTTCATTATTTGTGTCTGCACATATTGCGTTGGCAACCAGGTAACCACCCAAGTTAACATGATGAAAATGCTCCCCTTTATCAAAAAACTTATCCTCCCCTGGATGTAAATTCATCTTGGCGTAAGATTCCACCGTTCCTGCTGCTGAAATAATAAGCAGTCCAATTTTAGGTAAGTTTTCACCTTTCAACGGAGCTCCTGCGCCGATACTAATATTTTTGTCAATAGCCATATCAATTAAGGGCTGCAGGCGGCTATCTTCGTGAGTAAACGATAATTCTTTTGCCAGCTCAGGCTCGTAGCCCGTCAGGGAAAGTTCCGGAAACACAATATAGGAAACATTGTATTCCGCTGCTTTTGCGACTGCTTTTAAATGTGTCGCTATATTGCTTTTCACATTGCCTTTTACCGAGGCAACCTGCGCTACAGCTATTTTTAAAGCTTGCATTCAACTGTCCCTGAAGTATTGCATTCCAACAACCGGTATTGCATTACCGCATTTGACACCGGAATCGCGTTGTTAATTAATTTATGAGAGTCATTGAGCATTGTGTTGCCCAACAGACAGGTGATAGGTAATAAAATTGCGACCTAAAAGCTGACTGCGATAGACTTTGGTGGCCATTCTGGCCAGTGCTTTGTACTCACGCCTGGTGTCTAACAAATGAAACCGTACTTCTTTATGTCCCAGTTCGCTTGCCCACAACATAAGAGTCTTGAAAATTGCCCTACCCGAACCCCAAAATCTTTGTGAAAGAACGATAGCTAATTCGAAACCGCTATCATCCGGTTGAATTCCGCACCAACCTGCCAGCACTCCCCCTACAGATACCACACGAACTCGACATCCCGGAGCGGTATCCACTTCATTCTTCTCTTCAATCCATGCCTGAATACTTTCGGTATTGAAGCGTGGATGTTTGATCAAATGTGTCCTCAAAGAATCCTCGTTTACGACGACCATTAAATCTTTTGGAGCAACTTGCTTAAAACTCAAATATTCAATATTGCACATTTCTGGATACATCCTGGTATTGCGCCTCGCTTAACTGGCGCAACAGCAAACTGAAACTGGTGGCGATGGAGAACAAGCCTGTAGGTATGCGTCCCTGGTGAATGTGCTTGTTACTTTCCCAGTTTGTACTTGCGACGAACCTCATTAACTAAACGTTGGCGAGAACTTTTAAATCTCTCATGAGGCGCAAATAAGGCACTAACAGAGTCCAATAGATTAACTGCACGTTCCAGCCGGTTTAATTGCCCCTCATCCAAACCAGAAAGTTCAGTAAGTTCGGTAATCTCGAGTATTGCAAGTTCTTTAGCCGCGATATCTTCTGGTAAACCTGACTTGGTACAGAGACCATAAATGCCTTTTAAAAAATGAGACCATTCCTCTTCTATATGTAGATCAATACCTTCATTGACTTTATGATGACTGGCCGCATGGCCAATATTTTTCAAGCTGTTTAAAGTGGTTTTGTAACGTTCAGAAAAAGACCGGAAAACGGCATTATTACTTGCACGGTTTTTAATACCAGACAACCAGGAAATGTACCCCTTTGCATAATACTCCAGCTCTTGATTATCGCTGTGCAAACCAAAGAAAGAGTCACTTTCCAAATTTAGCTTTAGCTTATACGAACACTGGGGCATTACGCCCTGCTCCTGAAGTACTTTCAGTTCTTCTTCAGAAACTTTTGAGAGTTCAAGCAACTCACATTTAGTGAGAAAATGCTCATTTAAATACTTAATTAATTCCATAAACTTCGAATCCCATTCATCAACTTAAACCTCCTGCAAATTCCTTTAGGCTCTATTTATGACGCCATTTATTCATCCGGTTTCTAACGAATGATATGGATTCCCCACTTTTTTGGCACTGATGTGCCATAGTGAAATTGTGAGATTTCTGAACAAGATGGAGAGTCCATTTGACTATTAAAGTTCTTGGCATTGATTTAGCCAAATTGAATCGCCCCGGTAAATTCGGAGGCGGATTTGTTTGAGCTATGCTGCCGCATGTTCGCCTAATTGTCGATAATAGT
>NZ_JBVTQY010000041.1:0-38899 GCF_055755215.1 Planctobacterium sp. R6 | reverse complement strand
ATACGTATGCAGTTTATTCCTGTGACTTTTTGAAAATTTAGCAATTAAAAACTTGTAAATGTTGAGGTGTACATATACGTACTTTCATTGATGGTCTTCAGGTTCTGTTCTTGCAGCTTATGTTTTCTCGCGCCATGGGCAAATGGGGGTTTAAGGGGAACTCCCCTTAGAGAAATCACATCAGAACACTGAAGTATAATGTTCGCAACTTTCCATAATCGGCATCGTCAGTTAACTAATAAATGCTGATTTTGCAGCAGCTAAAATCGCATTCTGACAGCGGTGGATGAATTTGGATATGTTGTTGAAATGGTCTTTTTTTGCTCCCTGCAAAAAAGACATTCACGCCATCCATGGCGCTCAATTCCGACCTACATTCGATAAGCAACTGCCGAATATTGGTTTCGGCAGTTGAACAGCCAGTCACGTTAGTGCTTTATTTCACCTGATTAGGGCTGTAGCCCGAATTTGGCGTGTATCCGCCGGAAGGGTCATCCAGCAGTTCATCACGGCGGCTGGGGCCGCTGAATTTAACCTTGTAGGTATCGTATTCTTTGATGGATTCAAAGCAGTACTGACCCAGTGCGTTTTGCAGTTGAGGCAGATCGTGGTTAGTGATCAAAATGCAGTTCTTTTTATTGGCCAGACGCTGTCTTAACAGATTGCCTAACCAGCTTTGAGCATTTTTGTTGAGCTGGGTTTCATTAACGCAGACTTCATCCAGGATCAGCAAATCCACTTCAATCAAATCCCTATTAATTTCCCGGAATTTTTCCGCCACATTGTCCTGCGCTTTGTAATCCCAGGAGAAAAAGCGCAGTTCCAGTAAACTGGATAACTGGCGATACAACACGGTGATCTCATGTTCAGTGATCAGTTCATGGGCGATAGCACCGGCAATATGGGATTTGCCGCGACCATAATCGCCGTAAAACAGCATCAAATGGGAGCCGCTTTCACGCCAGCTGACATCCTGGTGAGCGGCAATAAAGCTTTTGGCAATACTGACGGCTTCCACGACGTCCTGGCTGTCTAATGCCAGATTGTCGAAAATCCATTTGGGATTGAGATCAGATTTACCCTGCAAGGTGGTGACTCTTTGCAAACGCGCCTGTTGCTGGGCCTGTTGTACTTCCTGATTTGCTTGCAACTCATAGACCTTGCGCATGGATTGATAATCCATGGCCGGTGTCGACTCCAGATTTTTGCCCAGGGTTTGCGAAAATTTTCTTAATTTGTCGTTAAGATTTTCCATGATATTTGTCTATAAGCTTCTTGGTATTTTCATCTATGACGACTTCAGGTTGTTTTTTAACTTGCTGATAGCCGACGATTGCATCCGGATTGTAGCCTTTGAGTTGGCGTGTTTTCCGGATATGCAGCACGAACTTTTGGGTCCATTGCCACTCTGAATACTGCTGTTCGGGTCTGCCAAGCCAGTAGGCCACAAACTCGCCCAATTCGGTGTCTGAGTATTCTTTCTGAATTATACCCACCAATTGTGCGATTTCATTAAAGGTTTTTTGTTTAGGTTGCCAGTCTTTGCCGAGTCTGAAACGCGTCTGAGTTTCCTGCGGGCTGTCTTGCAGAATTAAAGGCAGTCTGAACTGCACACCGCTTAAGGAGCCACTGTCGTCGATGTCAGTTAAGGGCTGTAGCAGTCCCTCGGCAATCAGCTCAACGATAAATTCGTTGATTTCCCGGCCAAGTGAGATGTCAGCGCCGCCGTTATTCAATAATTCCTGGATGGCTTTATAGCTAAGTGCGGCACAAATACCCGTGTGAATATTGGCCGATGGACGGAAGTAGAGCAAATACAGAATTCTTGAATAATTGTGCAGTGGTTTGGTGAGGTACTGCAGTTCAGTTTGATTCAAGTAAACCGTCCTTTAATAAAGTCGCAAACCAGTCACCGGCCACTTCTTCGGGAATGGGGTGCTCCAGGACATCGATACAAAATATCTCGGTTAAGGGGTTTGCATTGCTGCGCTGCATTAAATCATACAAGGTTTTGCCGGCAACACAAAAAGTGTCGTAGCTGGAATCTCCCAGTGCAATCACGATAAACCGGACCTGGTGCAGATCCAAATCGGGCAGGGCTTTGGCAAAGGCCTGGATATTATCCGGTAAATCACCGGCGCCATGGGTAGAACTGCAGATGATCCAGGTCCCCTGCAAAGGGATATTGTTTATATCAGGTTGCAGATGTAATTCACTGGGCAGAGACTGCTGCTCCAGTAATGACTGAATCTGCTCTGCCACATATTCGGTTGCGCCTAACATGGAGCCGGTAATGATCTGAATTTGAGATTGCATTATTTACCAATACAAAAAGAAGAGAAAATACGGCCCAGCAAATCATCGGAGCTGAATTCGCCGGTGATTTCATTGAGAAATTGTTGTGCGATACGCAACTCTTCGGCTAACAGTTCACCGGCCCGAAACTCGGTCAGCTGCTCGTAGCCATTGTTAATATGATCCTGAGCTGCCTGCAGCGCTTTTACGTGTCGGGAGCGGGCACTGAACTGGCCTTCGGTGGTCTGGTTGTAGCCCATGCATTGCTTCAGGTGTTGCTTTAATTGTTCAATGCCGTCGCCGTTGTTGGCAGACAGAGAGACTATCGGATATTCGCCCTGGTGAAACCCCGGGGCTTCGCCACTTAAGTCCACCTTGTTTCTAACCAAAGTGATCTTGTTACTATCCGGTAACTGAGCGTGAAACTCTGGCCAGAGCAAGGCCGGATCACTGGCATTTGATTCTGTGCTGTCCACCAGAAGCAAAATACGGTCGGCTTCTTTGATTTCCTGCCAGGCCCGTTCAATACCGATTTGTTCCACTTTATCGGGACTTTCTCTGAGTCCGGCTGTATCGATGATATGTAGCGGCATGCCATCAATGTGGATATGTTCTCGCAGTACATCACGCGTGGTACCCGCAATATCCGTGACAATGGCAGATTCTTTGCCGGCCAGCTGGTTAAGCAGACTGGATTTACCGGCATTGGGACGACCGGCAATGACCACCTTCATGCCGTCTCTTAAAATGCTGCCCTGTTTGGCCTGCTCCAGGGTTTGTTGCATTTTGGTTTTCAGGGCATTCACGCCTTCAGTCACTGTGCTGTCTGCCAGAAAATCGATTTCTTCTTCCGGAAAATCAATGGCAGCTTCAACGTACATGCGCAAATGAATAACCTGTTCCACCAGTTCGTGAATGTGTTTGGAGAACTCGCCCTGCAGGGAGCGCATTGCACTTTCTACTGCCTGAGCAGAAGAAGCATCAATTATATCTGCGATGGCTTCTGCCTGGGTGAGATCCAGTTTGTCATTTAAAAAGGCTCGTTGGCTGAATTCGCCTGGATTGGCAAATCGCACACCGTCCATTTTAACGATTTCATCCAGCAACATGGATAGCAGTACCTGACCGCCGTGACCCTGCAGTTCTAATACATCTTCACCGGTAAAAGAGTGGGGGGCTTTGAAAAACAGCGCAATACCCTGATCCAGTACCTGCTGATTGCTGTCGTAAAATGGCAGATATTCTGCCATCCTGACTTTCGGCACTTTGCCCAGTAACCGGTTGGCTACTTCACTGGCCAGTTTGCCGGATACACGGATGATACCCACACCGCCTTTTCCCGGCGCGGTAGCTTGCGCAATAATGGTATCCTGGTCACTGGCCAACATAGTCGTGATTAGTCGCGGAAGTTTTTGTACTGAAAGGCTTGTTCTAATTCGGCCCCTTTGATCAGTGCGATTACCTGTTGCAGATCATCACGTTTTTTACCCGTGACCCGCAATTCTTCGCCCTGGATAGCAGTCTGAACTTTGATTTTGGAATCTTTGATCAGTTTTACCAGCTTCTTGGCGGTTTCTTTATCAATGCCTTGCTTAAACTCGATGTCCTGCTTACAGGTTTTACCGGTTTTGCTGACATCTTTCATGTCCAGAGAGCGTGTATCAATGTTGCGTTTGACACATTTGTCTCTGAGAATACTTTGCATTTGCTGCAGCTGAAAATCACCTTCGGCTGTCATGTTAACGATATTTTCGTTACGGCTGAAACTGGCATCGACGCCGCGAAAATCAAAGCGGGTAGAAATTTCACGATTTGCGTTATCAACCGCATTTTGCAATTCGGATAATTCGATTTCCGAAACAATGTCAAATGATGGCATGTTGCGTACTCCTTAATGTGTTTTAGGTATCTGAAAAGCCCCGCATCTGCAGGGCTTTTGTTAACTTACTTTGATACCTTTTTTCTCCATGGCGGCGTATATTAATTTCGCCTGAACCAGGGTAATAACGTTACTGATCAACCAGTACAATACCAGTCCCGCCGGGAACCATAAAAAGAAAATACTCATGGCGACGGGCATCCACTGCATGATTTTCTGTTGCATTGGATCCTGTACGGTGACCGGGTTAAGTTTTTGCAGCAAATACATGCTGGCACCGGTGAGCACTGGTAGTACGAAATAGGGATCCATTACCGATAGATCTTCAATCCAGAAAATGAAACCGGCGTGGCGTAATTCTACGGATTCCAAAAGTACCCAATATAAGGCCAGGAATATCGGCATTTGCAGTAATAATGGAAAACAGCCGCCCATGGGGTTAGTTTTCTCTTTTTTGTACAACTCCATCATGCCCTGTGACATTTTCTGGCGGTCATCACCGTAGCGTTCTTTTAAAGCCTGAATTTTGGGTGCCAAAGCGCGCATTTTCGCCATGGATTCATACTGAGCTTTGGTCAGCGGGTACATCAAACCTTTGACGATAACCGTAATAATGACGATAGCCGCACCCCAATTGATAACGATGCCTTGTATAAAGCTCAGTAAGCTGAATAGCGGCTGTGCCAGCCACCACAAAAAGCCGTAATCCACTGTCAGATCTAGTCCACGCGCCAGGTTTGCCAGGGTTTCCTGGTCTTTTGGCCCTATATACAGGGTACTGTTAACGGTAGTTGAATCGCCTGGTGCGACAGTTACCGGTGAGCCGGTATAACCAATCACTGCCTGATTTTGATTTACTACCCGGGAGTAAAGATTAATGGTGTTTTCCTGAGGTGGTACCCAGGATGAAACAAAATAGTGTTCCAACATGGCAACCCAACCACCCAGGGTGGATTCCTTCAGGTTTTCATCTTCAATATCGGAAAAGTCGTATTTTTTGTAGCGCTCTTCTTCAGTGGAGTAGGCCGCGCCACGGTAGGTGGGCATAAACATGCTGCCGCCTTTGCGACCGGTAACCTGTTTTAACTGGGCATATTGCTGGAACGTGATATTGCTGTCAGTGCTATTGGTTACCTGGTATTCCACATTGATAGCATGGCTGTCACGGGTAAAAATAAAGGTTTTGGTGTAGCTGATACCCTCTGCAGAGACAAATGTCAGTGGCACGCGTAAGGTGTCTTCCGTCATGCTGTAACTATCAGCCACCGCGTTATAAATGGGTCTGCCCTGAGGATTGGAATCCGGCCCTTGTTTACCCACCAGACCACTTTGTGCCACATAAAGTAAATCACTTGTCGGGCTTAAAATCTGGATAGGTTCGGACTTTTCAATTTCCAGTGGGAATTTTAATAATTTGGCGGAAATGACATCGCCACCCTTGGTGTCAATCAGCACTTCGAAACTGTCGGTAGTGACGGTGATTATTTTGTTACTGCCGGTTGCTGTAATGGCAGGAGATACCGAACTTTGTCCGGCAGGGACGTCCGCTGAGGCAGTACCGCTTTGAGCGGCAGGAACAGCATCTGTTGCCTGGACAACTTCAGTTGATGCTACGGGTTTTGGGCCATAGTCTACTTGCCACTGATTCCATAATAAAAAGGAGACCAGAGCCAGTCCGATGACGAGAAAGCTGCGTTGAGATTCCATAATAATATCAGTTCTTTTTAGTTTTTTGCGGAATGGGGTCGAAACCACCGGGATTCAATGGATGACACCGGATAATTCTACGAATTGTTAACCAGGAACCTTTCAGGGCTCCATGTTCTTCAATAGCCATAATGCTATACTGAGAACAGGTTGGATGAAAGCGGCAATTTTGCCCAAGTATGGGCGACATCAGCCTTTGATAAAGTTGTATGAACATGATTAATGCCCGGCGCAACGCTTTATCAACTTTTTCCATAGTTTTTCCAGTAACAGGGTTACTTCTTTATTTTCCAGTTCCCCAACGCCAGACTTTGCAATAATAACAATATCTATGTTCGGAAAACGGTGGGCTTGTTGACGAAAACTTTCTCTGATCAGGCGTTTGAGTCGGTTTCTGTCGACGGCTTTTTTAACTCTTTTCTTAGGTATAGTGATACCTAATCTGGGATTAGTCAGATTGTTTAATCTGGCAAGAGCGGTAATTTGAGGAGAGACTGCTGGGGTAGCGTCTTGAAAGACATGCTCAAAGTGAGCTGGTTTTAACAACCTAAACTCTTTGGAAAAATCCTGAGAACTCACTTTGAGATCATATCAAACACTTAAGCTGATAAGCGGGCACGGCCTTTAGCACGACGTGCGGCAAGAACTTTACGTCCATTTTTAGTAGCCATACGTGCACGGAATCCATGACTGCGCTTACGCTTCAGATTGCTGGGTTGAAAAGTTCTTTTCATCTTAATATCTGCCGCAGTTGGTTGAAATAAATAGGGTTACCCCCGATTTAAGGACGCGCAATTCTAAAGACTTTAATTGTAAAGATCAACAGAATAACGGCTTTTCTTTTAATAACTGATGATAATCCTATTCTTCAACAGACTTTGGACAAGTTTTGAACCTGATATGCACAGTTTATCCACAGACAGTCCAAATGCACTACTAAATATACCCAGGTTATCGCTCTGAATCGGGCAATTTTCGGATTGTGCACGGAGCCAGTTTAAAATATCAAAAGTGCGTAAATTCAATCAATTAGCGGGGTATACAGACAATTTTCTGAAATCGAATGTACTTTTAACTCTGGTTATACGATAATTCACAGTCTGCTTAAAATCCCCGAAAATAAAATAAAAGATACATGCAAATTTGGCAAAGTTGTCTAAAAAGACTTCAGGAAGATTTACCTGCTCAACAATATAGTATGTGGCTCAGGCCGTTGGAACCTGAAGTCGAAGGTAATTGTTTAACATTATTTGCGCCGAATCGGTTTGTTTTGGATTGGGTCAGGGATAAGTATTTGGGTCAGATTAGCGATCTGATTGCAGAGTTTTCGGATAACAGTCAGCTGACGCTGCGTTTTGACGTAATCACTAACCGCAGGCAGCAAACTCCAGCGCCTCAATTGGCGGCAGCGCCGGTGCAATTCGCCACCCCAAGCAAAGTGCCGCAATTCGTAGATTCACGTCCTAATAGTAATAACCAGCATTTAACCAAAGTGCCTGAGCCTGAAGTAAAACCAGCCACCCACAAGAGTAATATCAATTTAAACTATCAGTTCGACAACTTTGTAGAAGGTAAGAGCAACCAGTTGGCCAGAGCTGCTGCACAGCAGGTGGCGGATAATCCGGGCGGTTCCTACAACCCATTGTTTATTTATGGGGGCACAGGTCTGGGTAAGACTCACCTGTTACATGCCGTAGGTAACGGTATTCTCAAAAAGAAAAGCAATGCCAATGTGGTTTATATGCATTCTGAGCGTTTTGTTCAGGATATGGTAAAAGCGTTACAGAATAACGCCATCGAAGAATTTAAACGTTATTACCGGTCAGTGGACGCATTATTAATAGATGACATTCAGTTTTTCGCCAATAAAGAGCGATCTCAGGAAGAATTTTTTCACACCTTTAATGCCTTACTTGAGGAAAATCAACAGGTTATATTAACATCAGATCGTTATCCTAAGGAGATCGACGGTGTTGATGACAGGTTGAAATCGCGTTTTGGTTGGGGACTGACCATTATTATTGAGCCACCCGAATTAGAAACACGGGTGGCAATTTTAATGAAAAAGGCAGCGGAAAACCGGGTGAACCTGCCAAATGAAGTGGCGTTTTTTATTGCCAAGCGTTTGCGTACTAATGTCCGTGAACTGGAAGGTGCATTGAATCGTGTTATTGCAAACGCCAATTTTACCGGAAAGCCTATTACGATTGAATTTGTCCGGGATGCATTAAGAGATTTACTTGCACTTCAAGATAAACTTGTAACAATAGACAATATTCAGAAAACCACAGCTGAATACTATAAAATTAAAGTCTCTGATCTGTTGTCTAAGCGTCGAAGTCGCAGTGTGGCCAGACCCAGACAGATCGCCATGGCACTGGCTAAGGAATTAACTAATCATAGCCTGCCGGAGATTGGAGACGCGTTTGGTGGTAGAGATCATACAACAGTGTTGCATGCTTGCCGTAAAGTGAAAGAACTGAAAGACGAAAATCACAATGTGAAAGAAGACTTTCAGAATTTAATTCGAACCTTGTCGTCATAAAAAGAGAATAAAAATGAGATTTTCGATAGCGCGCGAAGACTTTTTAACTCCATTGCAACTGGTATCCGGTGCGGTAGAAAAAAGACATACACTACCAATTTTGTCCAATGTCCTGATCAAAGTCGAAAATGGCTCACTGTGGTTAACGGGTACCGACCTTGAAGTGGAGCTCATTTCCAGTACGGCACTTGGCGGTGATTTTGTTGACGGTGAAGTGACTGTACCAGCCAGAAAGTTATTCGACATCTGTCGAAGCTTATCTTCAGAAGCCTCCATAGAATTCACCGTAGACGGAAACAAGGTACTGGTTAAAAGTGGCAGAAGCCGCTACACCTTGTCTACGCTGCCCGCAGACGATTATCCCAACCTGGAAGACTGGGAGGGTGAAATTGAATTTGAAATGTCACAGAAGAACTTACGTTCTTTAATTGAAAAAACGCACTTCAGTATGGCTCAGCAGGATGTCCGTTATTACCTCAATGGTTTGTCGCTGGAGCTGGAAGGGGACTTGATTCGTTCTGTGGCAACAGACGGACATCGTCTGGCTCTGAGCAAGCACACTTTGGAAGGCGCTGCATTTCCTACTAACCAGGTGATTATCCCGAGAAAGGGCGTGATGGAAATACTTCGCCTGATTGGAGATGAAGATGCTTCGCTGAAAATTCAGATTGGCTCTAATCATATACGCCTATATTCTTCTGATTTTATCTTCACCAGTAAACTGGTAGACGGACGTTTTCCTGATTATCGCAGAGTGTTACCCAGAGACGGCGATAAACACATCAAGGCAGACAAAGTACTGTTAAAAGAGGCATTAACCAGAGCCTCTATTTTATCGAATGAAAAGTTTCGGGGTATTCGCCTGGACCTGAGCAATAACGAAGTGCAAATTACTGCTAACAACCCGGAACAAGAAGAAGCTGTTGAGATCATTGATGTTGACTATCAAGGAGATAGTTTGGAAATTGGTTTTAATGTTGCCTATTTGATTGATGTTTTGGGGGCAATCGACGACGACACCATCAAGTTAACGTTGGCCGATTCCAATAGCAGTGCGCTGATCGAAGCAGAATCAACAGATCAGTGTTTGTATGTAGTTATGCCAATGAGACTGTAAACTAAACAGTATGGTGCTGTCTCAGCTGGTACTTTCTGATTTCAGAAATATTAAATCCTGCGATATTTCGCTATCAGAGCGGTGCAATGTTTTTTATGGTGACAATGGTTCTGGTAAAACGTCATTACTGGAAGCTGTGTATCTTTTCTGGAATAGTCGTTCTTTCAGAACTGCCCGGTTGAGTGAGATAGTGGCGCACCAACACAATGACTTTTTGATTCATGGTAAAGTGTCAGACACTGAATCTGATTTTCCTTTCGGCCTGAGTTATGCCGGAAGAGAAAAGGAAAGAATTGCAAAGTTTAACGGTGAGAAAGTCAGGCGCAGTTCTCAACTGGCTGCAATGTTACCCGTTTATTATTTTTCTCCACAGAGTGATGCAATTCTTTCTGGTTCACCTGGGAACAGAAGAAACTTACTTTTTTGGTACTTGTTCCACGTGGAACCTAAATTTAATGAAAATTACCAGTATCTGCAAAAAGCGCTTAGCTCCAGGAACAAACTTCTGAAAGCCGTTGTCAGGCAAGACGAGTTGGTGTTTTGGGAAAAAGAAATTTCCAGATATTCGATTGAATTAAAGCGCATTTCTGAAAACCAGGTTAGGGATTTACATGACCAGTTTAAAAAAGAATGCCTACTCTCTGATAGAGAACAGCAGGGAGTTGAGTTAAGTCTTTTTGACAAACTGAACGGTTTAGATATTCATTATCCATGGAAGGAGGATGAAGACTTAGAGAGTGATTTAGCCAGTAAAAGAGAAATGGAATTTAAACTGGGTTACACCACATTGGGCTATCACAAGTGTGATCTCAAAATTGGGACTAGTCAGGGAAAGAAAAGTTTTAGCCGGGGCGAAGAAAAGTCCATTACATTGACGTTAATAATTTCAGTGTTAAAGATAATCGCCAGCAAAACAAACAAGAATATTTTGGTATTGATTGATGATTTGATGGCCGAACTGGACCAAAAATTTACATCAATGCTGATTCAAAAGTTATCGAGTTTACCTCTACAACTCTTTATAACGACTTTAACTAAAGACTCACTGCTTTCAACAATTGAAAAACAGTTTTCAAATTTTAGATTGTTTCACGTGAAACAAGGTGATGTCATCGAGGAATACAATGTCTGAAGAAAACAATAATTATGATTCGTCGAGTATCAAAGTACTGAAAGGTCTTGATGCTGTAAGAAAAAGACCCGGTATGTATATTGGTGATACAGATGATGGTACCGGCTTACATCACATGGTGTTCGAGGTAGTTGATAACTCAATTGATGAGGCGCTTGCTGGTCATTGTTCCGATATTATTGTCAAGATTCACCTTGATGGCTCTGTATCGGTTCAGGATGATGGTAGAGGAATTCCTACTGAAATACACCCGGAAGAGGGTGTGTCAGCTGCAGAAGTTATCCTGACAGTACTCCATGCCGGCGGAAAATTTGACGATAATTCTTATAAAGTATCAGGTGGTTTGCACGGAGTAGGTGTTTCGGTTGTTAATGCACTATCTAAAAAACTGATGCTCAGAATCAGACGTCAGGGTGAAATATTCGAACAAGAATACACCCATGGCGATCCAAATTACCCGTTAAAGCCCGTAGGTAATTGTAAAGATACTGGAACCACGATTCATTTCTGGCCAAGTGAAAACACCTTTTCTAATACTGAATTTCATTACGATATCTTAGCAAAACGACTCAGAGAGCTTTCTTTCCTAAACTCCGGTGTATCAATTCGTCTAATTGATGAGCGTGACGGCAAAGAAGATCACTTCATGTATGAAGGTGGTATTAAAGCTTTCATTGAATATCTGAATCAAAACAAAACACAGATTCATCCTAATGTATTCCATTTTGTTTCCGAACGAGATGATGGCGTAACTGTCGAAGTCGCCATGCAATGGAATGATTCATTCCAGGAAAGCATCTTTTGTTTTACCAATAATATCCCTCAGCGGGATGGTGGTACTCACCTCGCTGGTTTCCGTGGTGCATTAACTCGTACCCTGAATAACTATATGGAAACTGAAGGTCTGAACAAAAAAGCCAAAGCGAGTACCACGGGTGATGATGCCCGAGAAGGATTAACTGCGGTTGTTTCAGTAAAAGTACCGGATCCAAAGTTTTCATCTCAAACAAAAGACAAACTGGTTTCTTCAGAAGTTAAGACAGCCGTTGAAACTACCATGGGTGAAAAACTCAGTGAGTTCTTGTTAGAGAATCCAGGTGATGCGAAAACCGTCGCCACTAAAATTATCGATGCAGCACGTGCCCGTGAAGCAGCGCGGAAAGCGCGAGAAATGACCAGAAGGAAAGGAGCGCTTGATCTGGCCGGATTACCCGGGAAACTCGCAGATTGTCAGGAAAAGGATCCGGCTCTCTCTGAACTCTACATAGTGGAGGGTGACTCTGCAGGTGGTTCAGCTAAGCAGGGTCGTAACCGTAAAAACCAGGCTATTTTACCTTTGAAAGGTAAGATTCTTAATGTTGAAAAAGCGCGCTTTGACAAGATGCTGTCATCACAAGAAGTTGCAACACTTATCACGGCTTTAGGTTGTGGCATTGGCCGGGACGAATACAACCCGGAAAAACTCCGCTATCACAATATTATCATCATGACCGATGCTGACGTGGACGGCTCGCATATCCGGACCTTATTGTTAACGTTTTTCTATCGTCAAATGCCGGAAATTATCGAAAGAGGCCACATTTACATCGCTCAGCCGCCGCTTTATAAAACCAAAAAGGGTAAGCAAGAACAATATCTAAAAGATGACGAAGCACTGGAAGGTTTTCTGACTAATATTGCATTAGATGGCGCTTCACTCCACGTTAATGATAATGCTCCGCCCATTCAGGGTGCCGGACTGGAAACCTTAGTCAAGCAGTTCACCAGTACCAGTAAACTGATTAAGCGTATGTCTCGAATTTATCCTATTCATATCCTGAATAATCTTGTCTATTCTGATGTTTTGAATATGGAAGTTTTGGAAGACAGCACTAAGGCAAATGCTTTTGCAGAAAAATTTCAGGTTCAGTTAACTGAAAGTGAAAAAGATGGTGCCCTATATACTGTAACAGCTGAGCATGATGAAGAGCACAACATTTCAAAAATTGTCGTAGTGGTGCGACAGCATGGTGTTGATACTACTTTTAACTTCAATTCCGATTTTGTTAAATCAGGTGAACTGATTCAGATTAATGCCTTGAATAACGCCATTAATAACCTCTTTGAGGAGAATGGCCATGTGAAGCGCGGTGAAAAAGTATTTCCCTGTACCCGATTTGCAGAAGCCTTTGAATGGTTGATGGCTGAATCTAAAAAGGGCCAATATATTCAGCGCTATAAAGGACTGGGTGAAATGAACCCGGAGCAACTGTGGGAAACTACCATGGACCCTGAAACAAGACGAATGTTGCAGGTATCAATTGAAGATGCGATAGGCGCGGATCAACTGTTTACTACTTTGATGGGAGATAATGTTGAGCCCAGAAAACTGTTTATTCAGGAGAATGCGCTCAGGGTTACTAATCTTGATGTGTAGAGATTAAAGACCAAAAAAAAGCTCCTTTCGGAGCTTTTTTTATAACTTTAAAACAGTGACTTTTGGATCCAGCCAGCTATTAAAATCGATTTGAAAAATATACTTTCCTGATTCCTCGGGAGTAAATACAAAGTTATCAACGGGTGTATCGCAATTGGCGTTAACCGTTAAATTCACCTTCAGATTTTCATCACTGTTCTTGTTCTTGTAACCACAACTCAATCCAGACGTCCAATCTTTGTCTGCAAATTTAAAGTCATAAGGCTGACCATCGGCTACCAGATCTACTATGACCCGGTAAACATGCTCCTGCACCTCAGTGACACGATAAGCTTCATCAGCTTCCCACCAGGTAAAACTGCCCCGCAAGTAGAGCTGACTATAATCTGGCTTATCGCCTGACAAATTGTCAACAAATGTCTTGGTGCTGGTACAGCTAAACATTAGTAAACTGAGGGCAGCAATCCGGGAAATGTTAAATAACGTTTTCAAAAACTTAACCCTGCAAAATCGAGAAATCGGCTATTGCCAAAAACTCATTGCGTATAGCTGATATGATAGCAAATCTGTTTGCCCGGACAGCATCGTCATCAGCATTTACCATGACATTTTCAAAGAAATCCGCGATTGGTTGTCGTAATTTTGCCAATTGAGAAAGTCGGGTAGTGTAGTAGTCTGCATCCGAAGCATCATTTTCTGTGGTTTCCCTTACTTGTGAATACACATCCCACAGAAGCCCTTCTTCTTTGTCTACAAACAAGGCTGTATCGACAGTTGTATCGTCTATCGGGTTCTTGGCAAGTATATTGGCAATCCGCTTGTTGGACTCTGTTAACACAGCCAAGGTCTCTGTATTGTTATCAATAAAGTTAGTAAGTGCTTCTAATCTATACTTTATCGTTTCTATAGCGCTATTGCTTGCTTTGATAACCGAGCGTACTCTGTTTACCGGTGCCCCTTGTTCTATAAAATAGTTTTCCAAACGCGCCATAAAAAACTGATTCAATTGCTCTGCCCAGTCATTGTTGGTGAGCATATCATCCTGAAATAATGAAGATGATAACTGAGCAAAACGATCCAGATCGAAGGCAATATCATTGTCTAACACTATCTTGATGATGCCTAACGTGGCTCGTCTTAAGGCAAATGGATCTTTATCACCCTTGGGTAGCAACCCGATCCCAAAAATACCGACTAAAGTGTCCAGCCGCTCTGCAATTGACACTACCTGTGCTATCTGACATTGCGGTAAAGTGTCGCTGGCGGAACGAGGTTTATAGTGGTCGGCAATCGCATTGGCCACAAGTTCATTTTCGCCTTCTTTGATGGCGTAATAACGCCCCATATAACCTTGTACATCGGGAAATTCGTAGACCACCTTGGAAGTGAGATCTGATTTAGCCAGCAATCCAGCCCTAAAACAAAGCTGTGGGTCGCCTAATTGCAGGGCCTCTGATAAAAACTCACTGAGCTTAGCTACTCGTTCAGATTTATCATACAAAGTACCCAACTGTTTTTGATAGACAATTGATTTAAGACTATTTAGTCTTGTTTCTGTCTTAACAGACAGATCGTGTTTGTAAAAGAACTGCGCGTCGGCCAGTCTTGGTCTGACAACTTTTTGATTACCAGAGATCACTGATTGAGGATTCACGCTTTGAATGTTGGTGACAAACAAGAACTGATTCAGCAATTTGCCATCAGATTTGCTGAGCAAGGGGAAGTAGCGCTGGTCATCCTTCATCGTATAGATTAGGGGTTCTTTGGGGACCTCTAAAAAGGCATCATCGAACTCTGCCCCTAACACCACCGGAAATTCAACTAAGCTGGTGACTTCGTCAACCAAATCGTCGTCCTGAACCACTTGTGCATTGAGGGCGTCTGCCTGTGCTGTCAGTCCCTGAACTATGGCCTGTTTACGCTGTTCAAAATTAACAATGACGAACAAACTTTCAAGGTGCGACTCGTATACGTCGGCGTTGGCAATGGAATGCAGTCCTGGAGAATGGAACCGATGCCCGAGCACCTGATCATTAGCCTGTTTTCCATAGGCCTGCAGCGGTAAGACTTTGTCGCCATAAAGACAACATAAATTGTGCACTGGCCGAACAAATTGGTGATCGGTATTTCCCCAACGCATTACTTTGGGAACGGGTAACTTAGCCAGTGCGTCTGTTATGATGATTTGAAGACAAGAATCAATATTCTTACCTTTTTCCTGGACCGTGACCTGAAGCCATTGGCCTTTAGGGGTTTCTACTACGCTTGCGTCTTCCAGGGCAATTTTGTTTGATTTTGCCCAGCCTAATGCTGCACGAGTCGGAGCGCCGTTGGCGTCATATGCATTGGCTACCGGTGGCCCTTTTTTAACGATTTCAACGTCTGTTTGTTTATCCGCAAGCGCAGAAATATGTAATGCCAGTCTGCGCGGAGTTGCAAACCAACGGGCATTTTCAAAACTAAACCGATTTTGCTCTAAACCCTTTACGACATTGTCCAGAAAAGCCTGCCCTAAGGTCTTTAACGCTTTTGGTGGTAATTCTTCACAGGCCAGTTCTATTAATAAGTTATTTGTCACTGTCTTTAATTCCTTTACGCTTTATCACTGGAATTACACATGGGGAACCCAAGTGATTCTCTGGCGTTGTAGTAGGCCTCTGCGCAGGCTTTAGCGAGTGTTCGCACTCTGAGTATATATCTCTGTCTTTCTGTGACTGAGATGGCCTGGCGAGCGTCTAAAAGATTAAAATAATGGGATGCTTTCATTACCTGTTCGTACGCCGGTAAAGGGAGCGATTGTTCGATCAGTAACTGGCTTTGTTTTTCCGCTTCATCAAAGTACCTGAACATATTTTCAACGTTGGCAATTTCAAAGTTGTACTTTGATTGTTCTACTTCGTTTTGATGAAAAATATCGCCATAGGTCACTTTTCCGAAAGGTCCGTCTGCCCAAACAAGGTCATAAATCGAATCAACCCCTTGTACGTACATGGCCAGTCGTTCCAGTCCGTAGGTAATTTCGCCGGTGACGGGTTTGCACTCCAGGCCGCCCACCTGTTGGAAATAGGTAAACTGAGTGACTTCCATACCATTTAACCAGACTTCCCAGCCCAGACCCCAGGCACCGAGTGTCGGGGACTCCCAGTTGTCTTCGACAAAGCGAATGTCGTGTTCTAGCGGGTCAAACCCCATTTCTTTCAACGAGCCCAGATACAAATCCTGAATATTCTCGGGTGACGGCTTAAGCATGACCTGAAACTGGTAATAGTGCTGCAGTCTGTTAGGGTTTTCACCGTATCGGCCATCAGTGGGTCTGCGACAGGGTTGTACATAAGCACTACTGATTGGCTCAGGGCCGATAGCACGTAAAAATGTCATGGGGTGAAAGGTGCCGGCACCGACTTCTAAATCTAAGGGTTGTACGATGACGCAACCCTGACGTGCCCAGTAATCCTGGAGGCTCAGGATCAACCCCTGAAAGGTATTTAAATCAAAATTTGCCATATCTGTGTCAATTCAACGAAAATGGCCGAAGTATACCTGTTGTAATGGTCATTATGTAGCCCAAATCAAATGAATGAGCAGATTTAAGCGTTGTGGCGGGGTAGTAATGGCCGATTGGCAGTAATCCACACCTGAATTATCCTCCCGGTGCATTGTCAGTAACGGTGAAATCGCTGTGATTTTTGTCTGATGTCAGTAGCAAGTAAGTGGAAAGCCGATGCTATCAGGGGAAAGACCCGGGTGCTTATTTGGGCTGCAACAGGGTCACCAGAAGTTGCAACTCTTTCACTATTTTACTTTCAAACTGGGCTTCCAGTTCTTCCCGCTCAATATCTAATTGCTGCAGTGTCTTTTTAGGAAGTTGTTTGCGTGCGTCGAGAATAGGGTGGTGACGGATTTTTTCGAAAAATCCGCGGGTTTCCGGTAGTTGCCCATCCAGTGGGTATTTCTCGTTATCCAGTAAGTCACATAAATTAATGACTCTTAATACCGCTTCACTAATACCGCACTGTTGCTGCAGTGTTGCCTGAATAATAGTGATTATGCTGGTAATGATGTCCTGTTCGCGTTGTTCAATCTTGCGTTGTTTTTCGCGAGTCTGACGCCGCAAGGCCATAAGCAAATAAACGGCATAACCACTTAGCCCTGTAACCACTATAAAGGCGAGCGTTACCAGTAAATAAAAATGTTCAGCAACAAAGGTCATTAAAAGCGATCACTAAAGGGCTGTTCCAGCTTGTCGAGCAAGTCGGGGCTGTCGTCGTCGAGATCGGCTTCTTCGTCATCCTCGATCCCTAACAATTCACACAGTGTTTTGTGTCGTTTCAGCAGGTGTTCAACGTAATGCTGATCCTGTAAGTCCACCTTTTTACCCGAGTCTAATTTGTCGATTAGAGACTGCAGTCGTTTGTCGTTTTCGATAAAATTGAGCTCTTCAAGTGGACTCTTAAACTTGGGAATAAGCCGGGTATTGTCTTCTTTAGACGGGCCTGCGGCAAACAGCGAAATTTTCTTTTTGCTGCCGTGACGCTTATCGGCGTTTGTGCCATGAACACCGCCTTGTTGTTTTCTTGCTTTTTCTTCAACAAGACTGTTGCGGCTTCCGGGTGCTTTACCATTGCCTTTTTTGGTCTTTTTAACAATCTCCCCTTTCGGCTGCTTTGGTTTTGCTCTGGGCAAGGATTGCGTCACTTTTCTGGATTTTTTTACACGTGGCATAGTCTACTGACTCCTGATAAGAGCAGTTAAATGAATAATGGAGGATTATAAAATATTTCAGGGGTGACAAAAACAAGAAACGGCGATTAAACGCCGTTGTTTCTAAAAGCAGGTTATAGAGAAACCATGATCCCTTCAGTAACCAATCTTGTTGTAACCTCGCATTTATTATTTTTGTTCGAGGCCTTTTTATATTTTATGTCATCGTGACACTTGTTATTTCTTCCTTGTTCCCAAGAAGTCAGGGGGCGCTAGCCAATTGAAAATCAGTCAGCGCTTGACCTTGGTGCGTAAGAATACACGATGTTAAAAAATTTACAACTTTTTTACAAAAACAAAATTTAATGCAAACCGGAAACATATAGTGACAGTATGCGAATGTCTTCATCGGTGAGTTTTTTGGCGATATCACGCATCATGCCATTGGGGTCGTTTGCGCGTTGTCCGCTGCGGAACTGTTCCAGTTGCGATTTTGTGTAGTCGCTGTGCTGCCCGCTGATATCTGGAAATTTAGCCAGCGCCATACCGTTACCACGAGGACCGTGACAGGCGATACAGGCGGTAATTCCGCGCTCGAGGTCACCGCCCGTGTAGAGTGCTTCACCAGCGGCGATAACGTCTTCAGGTGTTTCACCCTTGGTCATAGTCTGACTGGCAAACCAGGCGGCCAAATCAGCAATATCCTGATCAGATAACCCTGCAGCCATGCCATTCATCACGGCATTATTACGTCCTTCAGAACCACCTGTCTGTGACGCCAAACGAAACTCTTGTAATTGTTTGATCAGATATGCTTCGTGTTGACCTGCTATTTTGGGATTCATTGGAATCATGCTGTTCCCATCGTTACCATGGCAGGCTGCACAGGTAGCAGATTTAGATTTACCTGCTTCTGCATCACCTTGCGCAAAAGCCATTTGACTGAAACCGGCAGTCAACGTAAGCAATAAAAGCCATTTTTTCATAGTGGTTCTCAAGTAATTTCTTGTTAAAATCGTTTTGTAATCAGTTATTTTACACACTTTAAAACACAGGAAAACAGGATAAGAGGTTTTCTAAGCAATTATCTTCTTGAGTTTTTGTGATTCTGATGCAAAAACTTTAGCAGAAAAACAGAGAAATAATTAAACGTGAGTATATATTCTAAAGCCGCTTTCACTATCAGTGCCCCTGATATTAAACATCTGATGCCGGACACCGGGATAGAAATTGCTTTTGCCGGGCGCTCCAATGCGGGCAAGTCCAGTGCACTGAATGCCTTAACGCGACAAAAAAGTCTGGCCAGAACCAGTAAAACACCTGGTCGTACACAACAAATTAATGTTTTCAAAATAGATGAAGATAACCGCCTTATTGATTTACCTGGCTATGGTTTTGCGCAGGTACCCCAGGCATTAAAAGAAAAATGGCAAAGGGCGCTGGGGGAATATCTGGAAAAACGCGAAAGTTTAAAAGGCCTGGTGGTTATGATGGACATCAGGCACCCGTTTAAAGATCTGGATCAGCAGTTGATCCACTGGGCAGTAGCCAGTGATATCCCGGTGCTGGCCCTGTTAACTAAGGCCGACAAACTCAAGTCCGGCAAGCGTAAAGCGCAGGTAACTATGGCGCAGGAAGCCGCAATGGCATTTTGTGGCGATGTAGAAGTGGCGGCATTTTCCTCGATGACGAAACTGGGACTGACTCAGTTAGAAAGTAAACTCAATGGTTGGTTTGGCTTTGATCAGCCCGCAAGTCAGGAAAATGAATAGTGCAGATAAAAGAAACCCCTCCAGAGGAGGGGTATATAACTAGAGAAAACACACACAACTATTAATACAGACCAGCCTGATTTCTATTAGTTCAAAATAAATTAAAATTTTTTTAATTTTTTTCAAATATATGCCTTTCTTTTCCCTGGCGGCAGCAACCAAAGATCAATATGTGGCCATTTGCCCTGGAAATTCCGGAAGAGTGAAAAAGCGGCAGATATAAAAAAACCCCGGTAAAACTACCGGGGTTAAAGCAAAGGTTTGAAAGATAGAACATCTTACCTCTGTACCCTACAAGTGCGAATATAGAGGTATTGATTTTGAAAGTCAATAACAATAATGTAATTTAATTACATTGCTTTGTCGGGCCTAATGGGCCTCTTCCCAGTTTTCACCTATGCCTACTTCCGCTATAAGTGGTATTTTTAAGGTGTTTTCTGCTTCCATCAATGACTGAATTTGCTTTGTATATTCTTCAATCGATTGTTCTTTTATTTCAAAAACAAGTTCGTCATGTACTTGCATGATCATTTTTGCCTGTTCCGGGTCCTGGGTTTGCAGCCAGTCATGCACCCGTAGCATTGCGCGTTTAATAATATCCGCAGCAGTACCCTGCATCGGGGCGTTAATGGCGGCGCGTTCTGCGGCTTTTCTGCGAGCGCCATTTTTGGCGTTAATTTCTGGCAGGTACAGGCGTCGGCCGTAGACGGTTTCAACGTATCCCTGTTCTGCTGCTTTAGCACGGGTATCCTCCATATATTGCAGTACACCGGGGTAGCGCTGGAAGTACAAATCCATGTAATTTTGCGCTTCGTGGCGGGGGATATTGAGTTGTTTTGCCAGGCCAAAGGCGGACATACCGTAAATCAAACCAAAGTTAATGGCTTTTGCGCTGCGTCTTTGATCAGCGGTCACGTCATCAAGACTGACAGAGAACACCTCTGCTGCTGTTGATTTGTGAATGTCGAGGCCTTTTTGAAAGGCGTTGATCAAACCTGCATCGCCGGAAAGGTGTGCCATGATACGCAGCTCAATTTGAGAATAGTCAGCCGCGACTATTTTATAGCCTTTGGGGGCAATAAACGCTTTCCTGATGCTGCGACCAGCTTCGTTTCTGATTGGAATGTTCTGCAGATTGGGCTCAGTAGAAGACAGGCGACCAGTTACTGCTACAGCCTGATGATAACTGGTGTGTACACGCCCCGTTTTACTGTCCACCATTTTTGGCAATTTATCAGTATAGGTGTTACGCAGCTTAGTCAGCCCTCGATACTCCATGATCTGTGCCGGCAGGGGGTAATCCATGGCAAGTTCCTGCAATACCTCTTCTGAGGTAGAGGGGGCGCCTTTTGGGGTCTTTTTTAGTACCGGCAATGACATTTTGTTAAACAGAATGTCCTGCAACTGTTTGGTGGAGCCTAAATTAAATACTTCACCGGCTTCTTCATGTACGGCTTTTTCTAATTCTGCAGCCCTTAGTGCAAACGTGTTGCTCAACTGGTTGAGTTGATGCACATCGATTAACACGCCGTTTTGTTCAATCTGAGCCAGTACCCTGGCTAACGGCAACTCAATATCACTGAGTACCTGTAACAGACCCGGTTGTTCAGCAAGTTTTTCACTCAGCACCTGGTGTAGTCGCAGGGTTATATCGGCATCTTCGGCAGCGTAGTGAGCGGCCTTTTCCAGCTCTATCTGATTAAAGGTAAGTTGCTTTGCACCTTTGCCGGCGATGTCTTCGAACGAAACCGTAGAACAATTGAGATAACGCAGTGCCAGGCTGTCCATATCATGTTTGCCGGCGACACTGTTTAATATATAAGAAGCCAGCATAGTATCGTTAACTATGCCATTTATCCTGATGCCATAATGACTCAAAACGTTCTGGTCATATTTGAGGTGTTGTCCCACTTTTTTGATCGCCGGATCTTCCAGGATGGGCTTTAGTTTATCTAACGTAGCCTGAAAGGGCAGTTGTTCCGGGGCCCCGGGATAATCATGTTGCAGTGGCAGATAAGCGGCTTTATGCGCTTCTGTTGCGAAGGACAATCCCACCAGTTCCGCCTGCATGTAATTGAGGCTGGTTGTTTCGGTATCCACAGCCACCACATCTGCCTTTTGCAATTTATCCAACCAGCTTTGCAATTGTTGCTCGGTGAGTATGGTTTCGTATTCCACGCTGATTTCAGGTTTTTCTGTGTCTGCCACATCGGCATTGGCAACCTGACTATCGGTGTTGAATTTATCTGAAGCGTTGAGTAGTTCCTGATGCCAGCGTTTAAATTCGAGGTCGCCAAAAAACGTAGTCAGTTTCTCATTGTCTGCGGGTTTGATATGCAGGTCTGCAGGTTCTACTTGCAACTCAACATCCAGTTTAATGGTTGCCAGTTCGTAGGATAATTTGGCCTGTTGCTCGAAGTCTTTAATTTTGTTGGCAAAGTTTCTGGCGCCCCGAAATTCCAGGCCCGCAATTTCATCAAGGCGGGCATAGATCTCGCTGACACCACCAATACCGTTTAACAGGCTAACCGCACTTTTATCTCCAACTCCCGGTACGCCCGGGATATTGTCTACTTTGTCGCCTTTTAACGCCAGATAATCAATAATGAGTTCCGGTCCGACACCAAACTTTTTGTGGACACCATCAATGTCCATCACAGTATTGGTCATGGTATTGATTAGTTCGACGTGTTCGTTGACCAGTTGCGCCATATCTTTATCGCCGGTGCTGATAACGGTTTTCATACCTGCTTCAGAAGCCTGTTTGGCTAATGTGCCTATCACATCATCAGCTTCGACACCTTCAATGACCAGTAAAGGCAAACCCATCGCCGCTACAATCTCATGCAAAGGCTGAATTTGCTCCCTGAGTTCATCGGGCATAGGTGGACGATTCGCCTTATATTCCTGATAAATATCGTCTCTGAAGGTTTTACCTTTGGCGTCAAAAACCACGGCCATGAGTTGGGGATTGTATTGTTTAATCAGGCTCTTCAGCATGTTAATAACGCCGTAAATTGCACCGGTAGCCATACCTTTGGAGTTGGTTAATGGTGGCAATCCGTGAAAAGCTCTGAACAGATAAGATGAACCATCCACCAGGATGAAAGGGGCGTTGTCATTTGTTGTCATTGGTGAGTGTCCGAATGAATTGATTAAGCGATATGTAATAGTTGTTTTTCATGATAGCGAATTGACAGAAAAAAGCGGAAGTTATTCGCGTTAAAATAAAGCATGTGCTGTGGATAACTTTGTGAGTTTTTTAGAGACAACACGAACAACCGTAATAAAACGGCTTTTGTCTGTATTAATTAACTTTTATTTCAATAACTTAGAATAAGATAAATGGAACTTGGTTTTATTCTTATTTTAGTTTTAATGTGGATAACCTTGTTAACAGCCTTCCTGAACGTTTGTTTTTTGAACACTGTTTTGCGTCAAGGGTCGAAGAATGTACCATATCTGGAATAAAAGAGAAGGCTTAAATTAATAATTCGTTAGATGCAATAACTATTAGCAAACAGCTAATTGTACTAAAACAAAATTTGACAAAAATTCAGGTGAAAGCTACCCGATATTCCGGGTGTAAATTTGCGGCGTTCGCCCCTCAAATCAGAAGCGACTTTCCATACCCATATAATAAAATCGACCATTGAAACCAAACGGAGCAGCCCGCCTGGAATAGGTGAATACGCCGGGTGAGTCCACCAGTACGTTTCCATCTATGGTTTCAATACGGCCTGCCCGGCTTTGACCTATCCGGTTTTTATCGGGGTAAGTGTTAGTCAGATTGTTAATGCCAGCGTGCAACAGAGTGTTTTCTGACAATTGATAACTGGCCCGGACGTCAGCCAGCCACTTAGCTGAATATCGCTGACTCTGATCGGCATCTATGACCCGATATCGTCCGTAGCGGTTAGTGGAAGCGGTAAATACCCAGTCGTGTATTTGATAATTGGCGCTGACAATTGCATGTGAAGCAGGTTGCCATTCTTCAATGATTGAACGCGCTTGTTCGCCGAACAAATCCTGCTCGTCGATATCATTTAATCCACCACTGGGCTTCACGGCAACAACCTGAGTATCGGTGGCATTAACCGCAAAAGTAAAATCTAACGCGCCTTGTGGTACATCCGGAAACCAACTGATCACCAGATCTACGCCTTTAGTTTCTGTTTCTGCCGCGTTGAGAAAGAATTGTGCACTTTGAACGCCATTGTTTTGCAGCACGTCGTCTAATATTGCGCTGCCTAACCCCTGGGTTAGTTGTTCACTGATGACAATGCGATCATCAATTTTAATCAGGTAAAAATCTAACGTGGCAGTGAGGCTTTGCCCGGTATAGAGCAGGCCGGCGTTAACACTGAAGGACTTTTCTTCCTCCAACTGGGGGATACCCAGTTCTTTGGCCAACTGGCTGTCGTTTCTGAACGTACCTACCTGGGCTGCAACACCGTTATTAAATTGGGTACTGATATTGTTGAAATACAGTTGTTGCATTGAAGGTGCTCTGAAGCCGGTATTAAACGAAGTTCTGATCCCCCATCGATTATCAAAATCGTGGCGACCGGCGAGTTTGAGGTTAAGGGTGTTGCCAAACCCTTCATAATGGTCAAACCTCAATGCGCCATTCAGCAGGCTTCTGCTGCTCAGATCCCATTCGGCATCAAAATAAGCAGAATAAACAAAACGGGTTTCATCGACGCTGTTCATAGGGGAGAATCCCGGGAATACCTGAATGCCGGCATCGCCACCGCCTTCGATACCATCAAAATCCTGCCAGGAGTATTCACTGCCGGCGTCAATTTGATAGCTGTCCAGACGCAATTCCGCCCCCCAGGCATAATTTTTACGGATGCGCTCACTGACAAAGTCGATATTGAGGGTGGCCAGAGAGGAAGACAGTTTTCCCGAGTCGGCACTGGTTGGCGTCACTGCCAGAATCTCAGCGGCAGATGTACCGCTATTCACCAGGTGTTGTACAAATGAGGCGTTAACCGAATTATTCACATCAAATTGCATTGCGTTGCCACCGAAAGTCGCAGAAACATCCAGATTGATGTTACTTTGCAGCAATGTGGAATACCCTGCGCTTACCGAGTAATCCAGTAAGCTTGCTGCGATTTCAGGTAGAAAGCCATCAGGATAGAAGCTCTGTGTACCATCAATTACCGGGTTCTTTTCGGTTTCATTAGCGCGCCGGAAAAAGCCACTGGACAGCGTGTTTTTGTGAGACAACGTGATAAAGCCGTAATATTCACCACCAAAGGTCTCCTTGTAACCATTAATTACTCCGGATACTTGCCGTACCTGCGCATCCCCAATGTGAAAGTTCTGCCGGGGAAACGTTAACTCCCTTGAGTCATCTGTTTCCGGTATCCCATCGGCGTCAATATCCGAACAGGTAAATAAGTACTGACAAACTCCGGTTAACCCGGCCCGGTTGGTATCACCCCGGTCACGCACTTCCAAAGTGGCATTGATGCTGCCGGTGTCGAACTCAAAGCTGTGATTTGCGGCTAATACTGCGGTGTTGCCATCCCCTGCCTGATGAACACCATAACTGCCATAGATTGACGAATACTCTTCGTCATCCTTCAGAATAATGTTAATTACGCCGGCTATTGCGTCTGAGCCGTATTGTGCCGCGGCACCGTCTCTGAGAATCTCAATGCGCTTAATGGCGGCCACCGGGATAGCATTTAAATCCGTTCCTGATGTGCCACGCCCAACAGAGGTGTTGATGTGCAATAAAGCTGCGCTATGGCGTCGTTTGTTGTTGATCAAAACCAGGGTTTGATCGGGTCCCAGACCTCGCAGCGTTGCCGGTCGTATTGCGTCGGTACCATCGCTGATTGCAGAACTGGAAAAATTAAAAGATGGTGCGGTATTTTGCAGCATTCGACCCACTTCCAGATGGCCACTGTTGCGCAACCTTTCGGCATCTATCGCATCTACAGCTACAGGTAACTCGGCGCTGCTACGCCCAAAGTTTCGGGTGCCAATAACGTGAACCTGTTCAATGTCTTCCTCATCAATTTCCCCTACCATGGGTTGCGCGGTCAACTCCGGAGCCAATATCAATATAAACGGAATGCTTTTTTTGATGATGTTTAGGGGAGATTGCATTAATGCCAAATCGATTGCTTTCATTGATCAGATAATTTGGGGTAATTATAGAATGGAATTTTGGGATTACACATAATTCATTAGTCGCAGATGACGAGGACGGTTCTGTGGCTGGTTAAAAAATAAACTATAATTTGCTTTTTCTTCTGCTCCGGTCCATATTTTACTATCTATATCAGGAGAAAGTATACGGCAGTGGTGTGGCAAGTATATTTGGCAGGTGAGATCCACTCACGGTGGAGAACGGAAATTACAGGGCTAAGCGAGGCTCTGGGGTTGCGTGTGGAATACAGCAGCCCAATCACCGATTTGAAAGTCAGCGATGCGATTGGTAGTCAGCTATCGGGCAGCGAAGCCCGCCAGGTGTGGAACGACTATAAGTTTGCCCGTTTAAACCAGGCCCGCAATAAGGTGCTGTTAGAGAAAGCTGATATCGTTATCGTGCGCTTTACAGAACAATACCGACAATTCAATTCTGCCTTCGAAGCCGGGTTTGCTGTGGCTCAGGGAAAACCATTGATTTCCTGGCATGACGAATCGTTGAATCACGCGCTAAAAGACATTGATTCGGTGTCAGTTGCGGTGGCTCACAATGCCGATGAGGTCGTCAAGGCACTATCTTTTATATGTTGCTAACGCGAACCCTAATGGTTCACAAACGCCCAATGGCACAGTGAAGGTCAGCACGGCGCAATTCTGCAGCACAGGTACTTTTCTCCTTGAGTATCAGACGCTTTGCTTTTAAAGTGCCATATCTCTTGAGAACTTAATTTTCTTTGTTTCCCTAATTCATGCAATATCGCTCGATCGTCCGTATTCTTGGTTTATTGGTGGCTTTGTTTAGCGTCACTATGGTGCCGCCAGCATTGGTTTCACTGATCTTTCAGGATGGCGGAGGCCTACCTTTTTTGATGGCATTTTTCCTGTGTTTAGTGACAGGAGTGGCAATCTGGTATCCCAATAAAAATGCCCGCGACGATTTGCGCGCGAAAGAAGGCTTTCTGATTGTGGCGCTGTTCTGGGCCGTACTGGCCAGTTTTGGTGCGCTACCTCTGGTATTGATGGAGCAACCGGAGATGACGATTACTGATGCCTTTTTTGAATCATTTTCCGGGCTTACAACCACAGGTGCCACAGTAATAGAAGGCATTGAGTTCCTGCCCAAAGCCGTACAGTTTTACCGCCAGCAATTGCAATGGTTGGGCGGCATGGGGATCATTGTCTTGGCCGTGGCGATACTACCGATACTTGGCGTAGGTGGCATGCAGCTGTACCGGGCAGAAATACCCGGTCCGGTAAAAGATTCTAAAATGACGCCCCGTATCGCTGATACTGCCAAGCACCTTTGGTACATTTACCTGTCGCTCACTATTGCCTGCACGGTGGCCTATTGGTTGGCCGGTATGAACTGGTTTGACGCGATATGTCATGCGTTCTCTACTATTGCCATTGGTGGGTTTTCCACCTATGACGCCAGTTTAGGTCACTTTGATTCCACGATGATCAACTTGGTTTGTGTGGTATTTCTGTGGATTGCCGCATTGAATTTTGCCTTGCACTATGCCGCTGCAACAGGCCGCTCTTTGAAAACCTATTTCACTGACCCGGAATTACGCGCCTTTTTCAGTATCCAGGTTACCCTGGTGCTGCTGACCTTTTTGGTTCTGGTGTATTACGAGTTATATGACAATGCCGAAATGGCCTTTGATCAGGCTTTGATTCAGGCGGTGTCTCTGAGTACAACTGCCGGTTTTACCACCACCAATTTCTCTGAGTGGCCGGTGTTTTTACCTATTGTGTTAATCTTTGCCAGCTTTATTGGCGGGTGTGCCAGCTCCACCGGTGGCGGATTGAAAGTGGTCAGGGTTCTGCTGCTTTATTTGCAGGGCAAACGGGAAGTCGACCGACTTATCCACCCCAAAGCAGTGTATTCCGTCAAACTGGGTGACAGAGCGTTGCCCGACAGGGTGGTGGATGCAGTATGGGGATTTTTCTCCGCCTACGCATTGGTATTTGTCATTATAATGATTTGTTTAATTGCAACCGGGTTGGATAATCTCACCGCGTTTTCCGCAACTGCGGCCATGTTGAACAATCTTGGACCGGGCTTGGGTGAGGTTGCAGGTACCTACTCATCTGTATCTGACGCCGGCAAGTGGTTTTTGATCTTAGCCATGCTTTTCGGGCGTCTTGAGGTATTTTCGCTGCTGGTTTTGTTTTCGCCCACCTTTTGGCGTAGTTAAGTTGATGGTTGCTCCTAAAAGAAAAAGGCGCTGGGCTGAAACAGTTTCTCTACATCGGAAATAAACTTTTTGTCCACTAAAAACATGATAACGTGATCATCCGGCTCGATAACAGTATCGCTGTGAGCAATAATCACTTCTTCTTTGCGTACAATGGCACCGATAGTTGTACCCGGGGGCAGGCGAATTTCTGAAATCATCTTACCTACCACTTTAGAGGTATTTTCATCGCCGTGAGCAATGGCTTCAATGGCCTCTGCCGCACCGCGACGCAGCGAGTAAACGTTGACGATATCGCCTCGTCTGATGTGGGTTAGTAACGCTGAAATCGTGGCTTGCTGGGGAGAAAACGCAATATCTATTTCGCCGCCCTGAACCAAATCAACATAGGCACCACGTTGGATCAGCACCATGGCTTTTTTGGCGCCCAGGCGCTTGGCCAGCATCGCTGACATAATATTGGCTTCATCATCATTGGTCACCGCAATAAACGCGTCAACCTGCTCAACGTGTTCTTCCTGCAATAATTCCTGATCTGACGCATCTCCCACAAACACAATGGTTTTGTCTAAGGTTGTGGAGAGGTATTTGGCCCGGTCATAACTGTATTCGATGAGTTTGACGTGGTGATCATGTTCCAGTTGTCGCGCCAGTCCGGCACCAATTAGGCCGCCTCCGGCAATCATGATGCGTTTATAGCTACCTTCCAGCTTTTGCAGCTCGCTCATTACCGCCCGAATGTGTTTGGTGGCGGCAATAAAAAACACTTCATCGTCTGCTTCTATCACCGTTGTGCCCAGGGGTCTGATAGGCTTACCGCGACGATAAATGGCGGCCACCCGGGTTTCTACGTTGGGCATGTGTTCTTTCAGTGCTGACAGTGCATGGCCCACCAACAAACCACCGTAATAGGCCTTTACAGCGACCAGGCTGGCACGACCTTCGGCGAATTCCACAACCTGTAATGCGCCAGGATAGTCAATTAACCGTTTAATGGATTGCGTTACTAATTGCTCAGGTGCGATAAGATGATCAACCGGGACATCCTGGTGTTTAAAAAGCTGCTTTTGATAAACAATGTATTGTTCTGAGCGAACCCGGGCGATTTTAGTGGGGGTTTTAAATAAGCTGTAGGCCACCTGGCAGGCCATCATATTGCTTTCGTCACTGTTAGTAACGGCCACCAACATATCGGCATCTTCTGCGCCGGCTTTTTGCAATACTTCCGGATGGGAGCCGATACCCTGTACCACTTGTAAATCCAGGCGGTCCTGCAATGCCCGGATTTTTTCGGAGTCATAGTCAATCACGGTGATGTCGTTTTTCTCACCTACCAGGTTTTCTGCCAATGTGGCGCCAACCTGACCTGCTCCCAAAATTATGATTTTCATATGGTTAAGCTTATTTTATTGTTTTTAAGGGTACCGCTTTTGCAGTTTAGCGTAATAAAAGCCATCCATACCAGATTCGCCAGGCAGGATTTGCCTTTCTGATCCATCTCCCGGATGGGTGGGATCTAAAGGAATGGCTATGGCATCCTCCGTTCTTGCCAGGAATGCCGCAACCTGTTGGGTGTTTTCTTCCGGCAAAATGGAGCAGGTAGCGTACAATAATGTGCCGCCGGGTTTTAGTTGTGACCACAGGCTATCCAAAATTTGCGCCTGCAAGCTAACCAGATTGCTGATGTCCTGATTTTTGCGCAACCAAAGAATATCCGGATGGCGGCGAATGATCCCGGTAGCCGAACAGGGAGCATCCAGCAATATTTTGTCGAATAGTCGTTGTTCGCTGTTCCAGCGGGCTATGTCATTGGCGTCTGCGATTCGCACGTCCGGTGCAGCTAATCCCAGCCTGGTGGTGTTTTCAAGGATGCTTTTGCTTCTGTTTTCATCAACTTCCAGCGCAATACACTGTTGCAGTGCCGGCTGCAGTTCCAGAATGTGACAATACTTACCACCGGGGGCCGCACACGCATCCAGGATCGTCTCCTGAGGCTGTGGTGCCAGGTAATGGGCAGCATGTTGAGCGGCTTTGTCCTGGACACTAAACCAGCCATCCTCATAACCGGGTAACTGATTGATGCGGCTGTTATCCAGTAATTTAAAGGTTGATGGCATTTGCGCATCTTGCTCAAACTGGATTTGCGCTGATGACAAGGCGGCAGCAAAGTCTGTGGCTGAAATATTGCGAACATTAACCCTTAGCCAGATAGGGGGCTTGTAGGCTTGCTGCACTGCGATGTCCCGGTAGTTATCCGGATAGGCGGCTTTTAATTTTTTGTAATACCACTTAGGCAAATTGAGGCTGACGCGCTCTTCCTCTGGTGCTGTGTCCGCAATGGACTGGCGCTCAAAATTGCGCAGCACGGCGTTGACCAGGTTCTTCAGATGCGCCTGTTTCAGGTGTTGGCATGCGGATACGGTTTCAGACACCGCGGCATACTGGCTCACTCGGGAAAAATGCAGTTGATACAGACCCAGATACAGCAGGTGTTCAATAATTCGGGCGTCATTTTTAATGGGAGACTGTAACAGCTGCCGCAACCAAAATTGCAGGGTGGGTAATTGTCGTAATACGCCATAAACCATCTCATGCAGCCAGGCTTTGTCCTGTTCTTTTACCTTAAGCAAGGCTTCAGGTAACACCTCCTGCAATGATTTGCGTTGTTCCAAAACGGCAAATATAGCTTTTGCAGCAATGGCTCGTATGTTGTAACCGGATTGCGCTTTAATGATTAGCTCCCGGTTTTTGACCGGGTTTAAACCAGTCAGGGCGGGCATTGATGATGTCACTCACCGGTTGCGTTTTTTTGCCGGGTATTTGAAGCTGCAATAGCGTAATACTGCCATTACCGGTCTGAACTTCAATGCCATCTCTGGCGACACTGATAATGGTTCCTGGAGCGGCTTGATTGCTGTTGGTGTGCCACTTCGCCTGCCACACTTTGATATTCTTGTCGTCTAATTCAAACCAGGTACCGGGCCAGGGATTAAAGGCTCTGATATTGCGCTCAATTTGTTGTCCGTCTTGTTGCCAGTCAATCAAACCTTCGGCTTTATCCAGTTTTTTAGCATAACTGGCTAGTTCATCATTTTGTTTTTCTGGTATCAGTGAATCGAATTTATCCAAAGCCTCTATGAGGGCTTGAGGTCCAACGTTTGCCAGCTTCTCATACAGACTGGCACTGGTATCGTCAGCTGTAATTGCGATTTCTGATTTCAACAGCATATCGCCGGTATCCAGCCCGATATCCATATTCATGATGGTGACACCGGTGGTTTTATCTCCCGCCCAGATTGCCCGTTGAATGGGGGCGGCGCCGCGCCATTGAGGTAATAGCGAGCCGTGTACATTCACGCAACCACGTGGCGGAATATCCAGCACCGCTTTGGGTAACAGCAAGCCGTAAGCCACCACTACCATAATATCGAAATCAATACTGGCTAGTGCCTGTTGTGCGTCGGCGTCCTTGAGTGATTCTGGTTGATAAACTGCAATGTTGGCGTCTAATGCCAGTTGTTTCACCGGACTGGCCTGCAGCTTTTTCCCCCGGCCAGCCGGACGATCCGGTTGGGTGTAAACTGCCACGACCTTGTGACGGGAGGCTAACAATGCCTGTAAATGTTGCGCAGCAAAATCCGGCGTACCGGCAAAGACTACTTTTAATGCAGTAGAAGAGGCTAAAGACACAGTATTGTTTATCCTTTTGCTGCCAGTCGGGCTTCTTTTTCCAGCTTGGCTTTAATGCGCTGCCTTTTTAGCGGAGACAAGTAATCGATAAACAATTTACCCAGCAAATGATCCATCTCGTGTTGTATGCACACCGCCAATAATCCTTCTGCATTCAGGGTGAACTCATCACCTTTTTCATTCAGGGCTTTCACCGTGATGGCTTCAGCGCGTTCTACCTTGGCGTAGTTATTTGGCACTGACAAACAGCCTTCTTCATTGATCATCTTGCCTTGCTGCTCAATGATTTCGGGGTTGATAAACACAAGGGGTTCATTTTGTTCTTCAGAAACGTCCATCACCACAACGCGCTTGTGAACGTTAACCTGCGTGGCTGCAAGCCCTATGCCTTTTTCTTCGCGCATGGTCTCGAACATGTTACTGACCAGATCTCTGATTGAATCATCTACTTCTGTCACTGCTTCAGCTACTGTTCTGAGCCTTTCATCCGGGAACCGTAAAACTTCTAAAACTGCCATAACTCTTCTTCTACTCTTGCCGTTGTCGGGTATCGGCACACATACAATTAATTGATTAAAAACACGACCAAAACCTTTTAACCCGCTATTCTAACTGATAACGTCAGGTTAATGACAGTAGCACATGTAACTAATCACTGTTGGAGATAAGATTGAAATACCGGATTTTCAGTTTGATTCTGGCTTTAATGGTCAGTGTGAGCGGCAGTGCTGTCGAAATTAAAGCGTCGGCGCCAGATGTATATGTGGTTAAAAAAGGCGATACGCTTTGGCAAATTGCGGGTATGTATCTGGATAAGCCCTGGAACTGGCCTTTACTGTGGCAACAAAATACCCAGATTGAAAATCCACATCTGATTTATCCTGGCGACCGACTATTACTGGAGCGCAATGCCAATGGCGACACCGTGTTATCTATGGTGCGCAACGAAAAACGCCAGATTCAGCTGTCTCCGAAAGCGATCCGTGAACTGAAAAATCCCGACCCTATTCCAACCATCCCCTGGTCAATTATTGAAACCCATATTCGCAATGATCTGGTAATGGAAAAAGCTTTATACGAGGCGCAACCATATCTGTTGGGAGATCAGGAAGGGGCTGTGAGATTTGCCCATACCGATGTGGTACTGGGGAAAAAGGGAGGATTTCAGCCTGAACAGTATCAGGTGGTGAGGGAGCACAGTGAATTAACCTCGATGCAGGGTGAAACGCTGGGCTATTTAGTTAAACACGTCGCAATTGCAGAACCCATAAACACCGAACTTGAAACGGAAATGCTGGTGCAGATAAAAGGAGCCAGTCAGGAAGTAAAGCGCGGAGACCGTTTAATTCCGCTGGAACAGCGGCCTATTTCCGCCAATGTGGATATGGTGCCAGCCACCACACAATCGGGAAATATTATTGCCAGTTTACAAGACCGCTCATTACTGGGAAAATATGATACCGTCGTCATTGATGTGGGTTTCGAACAGGTTAGTCCTGGAATGGTGATGGGGATCTACTTGCAGGGGCCTGATATCATTGATGATGAGCCGCTGCGTTATGATGAATCTGAGCTGTCACTATTGAGCATTCACGGTGATTCGGATCGAATTCGTCAACCGGCCATCAAGGTGGGCGAACTGGTCGTATTTAAAACCTTTAACAAGGTAAGCTATGCACTGATTACTGCATCAACCAGTGTCATCCGCAAGGGGGCTATTGTAGCCAGGCCCTAATTAACGAGTAACAAGGACAGGGTGTCCGTATTAAGGAAATGTACATGGAAGTTAAATATGATCCCTCCTGGAATGAGTCCGGGCAACTTGATTTGTGGCTGTTGCTGCACTGCATGCCTGGTTTGGGGGTGCGAAAATTACAAAAATTGTATGCCGTTGCAGAATACAACCTGCAGAATATTCCCCTGTTATCCGGTAGCCAGTTTAAGGCTGCTGGTCTGTCATTTAAGCATTTTTCCAGCATACGAAATCAATACGCAAAGTACCTTGATGAAGTAAAACAGTGGCTGGCAGAATCTGCTACACACTTTGTTCTGCCGCTTAACCATCCGGATTACCCGGACCAACTCCGTGAAATCAGCGCGCCGCCATTGCTGCTTTTTGGCATTGGCGATCCGGCGGTGTTACAGGAATATCAACTGGCAATAGTTGGGTCCCGCAGAATGACACCGGCAGGCAGTAAAATAGGCCGTCAACTGGCGTCAGATTTGATAGAAAGTGGCTGGCACATAACCAGTGGGCTGGCATTGGGCATTGATACTCAGGCCCATTTGGGGGCACTGGATAAAAGCGGAATAACCATAGCTGTGATGGCGACTGGTGTCGACAGCATTTATCCCCGCCGCAACCAACAGTTAGCGATGGATATCGTGACCGCGGGAGGCTGTTTAGTCAGTGAGTTTCCGTTGCGAAGTCAACCGAAAAAAGAACACTTTCCGAGGCGGAACCGCATAATCAGCGGCTTGTCTAATGGAGTATTAGTGGTGGAAGCGGCCCTGAAAAGCGGCTCTCTGATTACGGCAAGATATGCATTGGAGCAGAATCGCGAGGTGTTTGCCGTGCCGGGCAGTGTTTATAATTTAAGCAGTCAGGGGTGTCACTACCTGATCAAGCAAGGGGCTAAACTGGTTGAGCAAGTGTCTGACATTAATGAAGAATTCCCAAACATCCGACAAACCGGTGTAAATCCTGTAACAATAAACTGCGAAAAAAAGTGCAAATTGCCCTTGGCAACAGAGGGATTGTTAGCTAGTGTTGGTTTTGAAGCAACACCAATTGATGTTGTAGCGCAACGTAGCGGACTGCCAGTGACGGCGGTGATGTCAGAATTATTAGAATATGAGCTACGTGGTTTGGTAGCCACTGTCCCTGGTGGTTACATTAGATTGGGGGAATAATAAAAATGTTCGATATCCTCATGTATCTTTTTGAAAATCTGGTACATAGCGAGTCTGAATTCCGCGTTGACCAGGACGAACTTACCGAAGAGCTTATCAGAGCGGGTTTCCATCACGACGAAATATACAAAGCGTTGGCCTGGTTGGAAAAGTTAGCCGCCCTGCAGGAAACTGATAATAATCCCTATCTTTCTACGGTTAACAGTCATGCTGTTGCCCGGGTGTTTACTGCCGAAGAGGAGGTACGCCTGGATGTAGAATGCCGCGGGTTTTTGATGTTTCTGGAACAAATCAATGTGTTAGACGCCAGTACCCGGGAGATGGTGATTGATCGGGTGATGGAAATCGACGTCAATGATTTTTGTCTGGAAGATCTGAAATGGGTAGTGTTGATGGTACTGTTCAATGTACCAGGCAAAGAGAATGCCTATGCTCAGATGGAAGACTTGCTGTTCGATGAACCGGAAGGTCCTTTGCATTAATTGCAGCACGCTTTCTGACAATGTTCTCGATCGCGAACTATGGCAATGATAGACAATTCCTTATTCGACAAAAATAAAGAATCCATCAAACACGCATTTGGCGATTGTCCCAAGTGTCAGTCTGAGTTGCGTATTCGAAATGGCAAAAGTGGCAAGTTTTTGGGTTGCTCTGCTTACCCTGACTGCGATTACGCACAGCCTTTGAGTAAACATCAGGGGGTGGAGACGCTCAAAGTCATGGAAAGTTCTTCCTGTCCGGAGTGTCAGTCGCAGTTGGCGGTTAAGAAAGGCCGCTTTGGTATGTTTATCGGTTGTACTAATTTTCCTGAATGCCATTTTATTCAACAGGATGAACCGGCAAAAAAGACAGACGCAAAGGTGACGTGCCCAAAATGTCAAAAAGGCCAGCTAGTCCAAAGAGCCAGCAAAAGTGGCCGTCCATTTTATTCCTGTAATCAGTACCCTGAATGTAAGTACATTTTAAATGAGCGACCGGTTCAACAGGCCTGCCCGGAATGTCGCTGGCCGGTGATGGTGGCTAAATCAGATTCCACACTGCAATGTCCGCAAAAGACCTGCCAATTTAAAACGTCGCTATAAATTCATCGTTTAATTTGCCAGACGGTACATTGTTTTTGTAACTTACGGCTATACATCAGCCATCACATCATAGAATTTACAGGCCAGTTATGTCTCATCTGTCTGCAAGTAATGAACAGGTCGAACCCTTGTTGGACGCCTTCAAGTCTGGACGCGTTTTCGTTTATCCTACAGAAGCCGTAATGGGTATCGGCTGTGATCCTGATAATGAAGCAGCGGTAAAACATATCTGTCAGCTTAAAAACAGGCCTTTGCACAAAGGTGTAATTCTTATCGCAGATAATTATTCGCAATTACTAAAGTATGTTGATGACCAGGCCATCCCTATGGATAAACGCACGGAAATATTTTCCAGCTGGCCCGGAGCTAACACCTGGCTATTGCCAAAATCCAAAACTGCGCCTGAATGGCTAACCGGTGAGCATGATTCGATTGCTGTGCGGGTTACGGCACATCAGGGGGTTAAAGCATTATGCCTACGCCTGAACAGTGCGCTGGTGTCAACCAGTGCCAATCTGGCTGGCGAAGATCCTTGCCGTACTATTGAAGAAGCCAAAGCCGTGTTTGGTGACAGTGTTATATTTATAGAAGGCGAAACCGATGGAAACGCCAGCCCCAGTGTTATCCGGGACGGTGTTACTGGTCAAATTATTCGAGGCTGATGGTGACTATACAAGAAACACAAATAGAAGACGTTAAGCGATTTTTGCTGAAGTTGCAGGATGATATATGTCAGACCTTGCAGTTGAGCGATGGTAAAGGCGTATTTAAGGAAGACAATTGGGACAGGGAGCAGGGTGGCGGTGGACGCACCCGGGTGTTAACCGGTGGCGATGTATTTGAACAGGCCGGTGTTAACTTTTCTCATGTTTATGGTGGTGAATTGCCGCCTTCGGCCACAGCGGCCAGGCCCGAGCTGGCAGGCAGGAGTTTTCAGGCTTTGGGCGTGTCATTGGTGGTGCACCCAAACAATCCCTATATTCCGACGTCTCACGCAAATGTGCGTTTTTTTATTGCCGAAAAACCCGGCCACGATCCGGTATGGTGGTTTGGGGGGGGATTTGACCTGACGCCTTTTTATCCTTTTTTCGATGATGTAAAACACTGGCATAAAACCGCGCAACAAATCTGTAGCCCCTTTGGAGAGGATGTATACCAGCAGTATAAAGACTGGTGCGACAAATATTTCTATTTGAAACACCGGGAGGAAACCCGTGGAGTGGGGGGCTTATTCTTTGATGATTTGAACCAATGGGGCTTTGAAAAAAGTTTTGAGTTTATGCGCAATGTCGGAGAAGGCTATTTGTCCGCCTATATTCCTATCGTAGAAAAACGCAAAACCATGCGCTTTGGTGAGTCTGAAAGGCAATTTCAGTTGTATCGGCGGGGACGCTATACCGAGTTTAATTTACTGTTCGACAGAGGCACCTTATTTGGTATCCAGAGCGGTGGCCGAACTGAATCCATTTTAATGTCAATGCCACCATTAGCTCGTTGGGAATACGCGTATAAGCCTAAACCGGGTTCCAAAGAATCAGAGTTATATGACTACTACTTAACGCCGCAGAATTGGCTGGCTATTTCAGAACAGGAGTTGCGCACTTGAAAAAGTTCGTGGTGTTCGGCAACCCAATCGCCCACAGTAAATCGCCCTTAATTCACCGTTTGTTCGCGGAGCAATTTGGCCTTCAGATAGATTATCAAGCGCAATTGTCTGTTGAATCTGACTTTGAAGCTGATGTCCGCACTCTGCAACAGTCGGGTTTCAGTGGTTGCAACGTTACTATGCCTTTTAAACTACAGGCTTTTCAACTAGCCGATGAATTATCAGAAAGAGCTAAAATTGCCGGGGCTGTAAACACCTTGAGTTTATACCCTGATAAAATCGTTGCCGACAACACCGACGGGCAGGGGTTGGTGGGGGATCTCGCATTGACTATATCGTTAAAAGGGCGACATATCTTATTACTCGGTGCCGGTGGGGCAGCAAAAGGCTGTATTTATCCCCTGTTTCAGGCTGGTGTCAGTAAAATCAGTATTTGGAATCGCAGTCACGAAAAGGCACAACAGTTGGCGAAGCAGCTACATTCATTGGGTGATATTACTGCGGTGACAACAGAGCAACTGTTCGGTTTACAACCAGAGATTATAGTCAACTCAACAGCGTCCAGTGTGAGTGGCGCAATCCCGGATATTTGTTCAGAGGTATTTTCCGCCGCTGAACTGGCTTATGACATGTTTTATCAGGATGAATTAACCAGCTTTCTTAATTTTGCTCAGGCTAATAATGACCACATTACACTGAAAGATGGTTTAGGAATGCTGGTAGGACAGGCCGCAGAAAGCTTCAGAATTTGGCATGGTGTGCAGCCCGATATAAACAAAGTAACCCGTTATCTACGACAACCTTAGTGATTATAGCCCCTTCTCTTGCAGGTAATCGTCTTTCAGTTTGACGTAATTATCTGCAGATATTTTCAGGAACGCGATTTCATCCTGGTTTAAAGGCCGGGCCTGTTTACACGGTTGTCCCACGTATAAATACCCTGATTTGAGTACTTTGTTGGGCGGTACCAATGCACCCGCGCCGATAAACACATCATCTTCTACAACGGCACCGTCCATTATTATTGCCCCCATACCCACCAGGATACGATTGCCTAACGTGCATCCATGTAACATACAATGGTGTCCAACCGTTACATCATCACCAATAACCAGAGGATAACCATCAGGGTTGGAAGCCGTTTTACGGGTGACATGCAAAATAGTGCCGTCCTGAATATTAGTGGCTTTACCAATAGTCATTGTATTAACGTCGCCTCTGGCAGCCACCAAAGGCCAAATACTGGCATGCTCTCCAATAGTAATGTCCCCAACCAACACAGATGATTCATCTATATATACGCTGGACGGAATAACGGGCGTAATGCCTTTATAAGATCTGACTGGCATGAATAACTCATTTTATATGGTTAAATGTTCCAGGACTTTAGCAGATATTAGCTAGTAAATGCGGCTTTCCTGGCTATATTGATTATTATTTCGGCATTCGAAACAAAATTGTCAATTATTTGAAATAAAGTGTTGACGGTGTAAATCATGTCTGTAGAATGCGCGCTCGCTTCAGGGGGAAACATTCTTTTTAAGGAAAGAGTTGGCTTCAGAAGCGGCTTCTTAAGGTGTAAAACTGAATTGAGCGAAAACTCTACAGGCCTTTAAGTAAGCGGGCTACAACAAGTTACCTGAAAAAATAAATTCAAATAACATGTTGACAA
>NZ_JBVTQY010000040.1:0-40528 GCF_055755215.1 Planctobacterium sp. R6 | reverse complement strand
AGGCCAGGAATTTAGTTCAAAAAAATCCCCACTAATTACTTAGCAGGGATTTGTGTATAAGAGACAGCTGTTGAGCGCCTTTTTTATTCGCGGCAGAAAAGACTTCTAATTCCTGTAATATGAAATCAGGTTTCACTCCAGAAAAACACATAATTCCCTGTGGTGTTTGCCTGACTGTCCTGTTCTGATGTGGTCCATTCGATATCGGTAAAGTTGAGAGTTAATTGTTCTGTGGCCATATCATTTGCTTGTGACTGGGTTTCAATGGAGCTGATCATGCAGTTGAAGAGTTTAACCGTCACTATATTACCGATGATGGAATTGCCATCTCCATCGATGTTGGCATTGCGGCATAAAAATAATTGTGTTGGTTCAATACCATCGTCAATTGGGGTAGCGGATAGCATATGCTTGTATAAGAGCGGTGATGCTTTGTCTACGTATTTAACGATTTTGAGATCTTCCATATCAGGACGCCCTGAGGTTCTGGCAGAATTACTCACATTGGTGGTCATTTGTTGTTTAAAGCCATACCCCATGGAAACAAGCTCGATACATCCTGACAAGTCTTCGCCGGACGTCATCAGGTCACCATCAATCATGCTGGATCCCGCTAATTCTTGACGTCCAGGTTTTAGCAAAACTAAATCCAACTGTTTTTCCTCTGGATGGGGTTAACCGATCCAGCATAGGAAAGATCACCGTCGTTGTAAAACTATTCTCCGCTATGACTGCGAAGGACGTAAAATAAGGAGCTGCACTTTTCTTAATCGCTAAACAGGGTTATCATATCGTATATTTAAAAAATACAATATAGGGTGGATTATGACAGAATTTACACCGTTGATGGCAATGGTTGGGGGAGTATTCATTGGCCTGGCCGGGGTGATATTGTTATTGGCTCACGGACGGGTAATGGGGGTATCTGGTTTAGTGGGTAATATTATCAATGCGCCAAAACAATCCCGTATTGCAGTTTGGTTTATTCTGGGCTTACTCACTGGCCCCGCGATAATCAATGCATTTCAGTATGATTACGCACAGATTAAATTACCTGCGGAAATATCTCTGTCCTGGTGGCAAATAATTACTGGTGCGGTTTTAGTGGGGGTGGGTACCCGCATGGGTGCCGGTTGCACGAGTGGTCATGGTATCTGTGGTATTGGGCGGTTTTCACTTCGTTCGGTCATTGCTACCTGTGTATTTATGCTAACGGGCATTGTTGCTGTCGCGCTAATGCGCCACCTGGTGATATAGGGAACAACCATGACAAAAGTATCAAATTTGATGGCATACTTATCTGGCCTGACTTTTTCTATTGGATTACTCCTGTCTCAGATGGTGAATCCGCTGAAGGTTCAGAACTTTTTAGACTTCTTTGGTAGCTGGGACCCCAGTTTACTGTTGGTTATGGTAGCAGCGCTGACAGTTTATTGGGCTGGTTATTTCATGGTTAAACCCAGGCTGTCTAAACCCTGGTGTGAAGCGGGTTTTAACCTGCCTGTTCAGCAACAACCTGACAAATCCTTGCTATGGGGGGCTGTTTTATTCGGCGCCGGTTGGGGAATAACCGGGTTGTGTCCTGGTCCGGCATTGGCCAACATACCTGGTGGGGAGCCGCGGTTATTGGTGTTCGTTACTGTGATGGTTGTCAGTATGAAAGTGTTTGACGCACTGAGATATTCAGGAAAAGGATGAATTCATGAACATGCCTTTTTCTGAAATGGAACAACATGCCGGGCAGGCGGTCGCCATGCTAAAAATGCTGGCCAATAAACACCGCCTGTTGTTGCTATGTATTTTACAATCGGGTGAAAAGTCAGTTTCTGAGTTAAATGCGCTGGTGACTATACCGCAGTCTACCTTATCTCAACATCTGGCGTTTTTACGGCGGGAAAACCTGGTGTGTACAAGGCGAGACGCACAAACTATTTATTATTCACTGGCAGACAAGAAGGTGATCCCTATTATCAGTTTATTGCACCAATTGTATTGCCAGTAAACAGGCGTTAATCGATGCCTACCACCTGACTACGGCGTTCCATTGCAACCACATTCATCCAGGTGTTATGCAGTTTACCGAGTCGTTCCTGGGTGCCCAGTGTTTTGAATCCGCATTTTTGGTGAAGCGCAATGCTGGCCAGATTTTGTTCGAAGATACCGGCTTTTAATGTCCAGATCCCTTGTTGTTCAGAGCATTTGACTAACGCCTGCAAAAGTTGTTTGCCACCGCCAAAGCCTCTGGCATCTGATGCCATATAGACGGTAACCTCAGCCACGCCGGCGTAACAACATCGACTGGAAACCGGCGACAAGGCTGCCCAACCACATACCCGGTTACTTTCGTTAACGATCACCAGGCGACAGGAATGGACAAAGGACTCGTCCCATTCCTGCCAGGACTTGACCTCAGTTTGAAAGGTGGCTAAACCACTATCAATGCCTTGCTGGTAGATAGCCTGAACACATTCAAAATCCATTTTAACAAATGGGCGAACCTCAAACATAGTGTTGTCAATTTGCAATTTTAACTGTGCTAAGTGTGAGATAAACCGCCAGGGTTCGCAACTTATAGAACCTGTCTTTAGAGTAAGTTATTGTCTTTATTAGTATTGTTCGATATTTGCGAATCCGGTGTTGGGGAGTTTTGTTGTTCGGGTAATTGCCATTCATCACCAATCACTTCATCCTCCTGGTCTTGCTCTTCCCAGGGGTATAGTGGCTCGACCGGCTTGGGATCTGCGCGGCGGAAAAACACAGCGGCTAGTAAGCCCGCAACAGCGCCAAACAGGTGATATTCAAAGGACACCCCTTGCTCTCTGGGGAAGATAGTCAGGGTCATACTGCCGTACATAAAAAATGCTATCATCATCAGGGCAATTGAACGTTTGTCCCGCCGCAATATACTGGCCAGCAGCAGGTAGAAGAAAAGTCCGTGAGTTAAACCACTGGCACCAAAGTGCCACGCTTCACGCGCAAATACCCAGGTACCCAGCCCGGAACCAATCCAGACAATAGCGATAGTCCAATATTTAGAGTTGGGGTAGCCAAAATAGAGCGCCCCCAGCAACAGTAATAACGGCAAACTATTGCTGGCGAGGTGTTCGAATGAACCATGTACTAAAGGCCCCGTGACAATGCCGACTAACCCCGCAAGTTTACCCGGGTAAACACCGAGTTCATGGAGCGAGACGCCCAGCGTTACCTCAGCAATTTTAATACACCACAAACTCACTACAAACAACAGGCCGGGTATGGCAGCCTGTTTAATACTGACTAAAGCACCAGGTTTTACAGAAGACAAACTAATTTCCAATCACTCATCGTTAAGGAAGATATAGGGTGGCTGGCCGGAAATACCAGTACTTTGTGCTTTAGTGTTGTTCATTTTGTTTAAGCAGCCATTGTCGCTCTTCCGGGGAGGCGAATTGTTCATCCCATGCTGCCAGCCTGGGTTTCATTAGGTAAAACCATAATGGAGGAACCAGAGTCAGCCCCAACGTGCCCAGATAACCGGTGGGCATCAATGGCGCCTCTTTCATCGGTTTAAGGTACTGAAAGGGCACATTGGCATTGGCGTGGTGATGCGAATGTCGGGTTAAGTTGAACAGTGACCAGCTGCTAATTTTGTTATTGGCATTCCATGAATGTCTGGGAAATACGCGTTTTCCGGGAACTCTCACCAGACCATAGTGCTCCATGTAGTTGACAATTTCCAACAAACTTTTGGCAATAACGCCTGATAATACAAAGAACAGTAGACCGGATAATCCCCCCAATACATAACTGAACAGCATTAATATCAGACTCAATATCACCCCGTGAATAAATCGATTCTGCAGCGACAATACGGCTGTGTTTGCTCGCAACAACCGCTTTTTTTCTATGTTCCATGCACTGATATTGCCCTGGATTGTGGATATCACCATGTGCTGGTAGACGTTTCTGCCGCGCGGAGCACTGGCGGCATCCTGTGTGGTTGCGATGTTGATATGGTGACCAAAAACATGTTCAATGGCAAAGTTACTATCAAAACTGAATGCCAGTAACCAACGTCCGATGCTGTGGGCTGTGCTTCCCCATTTCCGGTGCACTAACTCATGGGCTGTGACTGTACCCAGTGTGCCTGTCAGTAGCCCACAATAAAAAACGGCTACCCACCAGATTAAGTCAATTTCCCCTGTTGCTCGGGCAAGTTGCCAAATGGCACTGAAAATCAGCACTGATAATAGTGGTAATGCGCTCCAGAGTTGCCAATGATAAAACACGTTCGCTTTGGGTGCAGGCTCGGATAAATCATCACCCAACATCAGGTCTCCCAAAATAATGGACATCAGGGTGAAAAGAAAACCCGCAACAATCCACATGCCTCCCAGACTCAGAGACACAATTCCAACCAGCGCGTAAAAGTGAAACAGAAAAAATTTTAAATAGTGCATGCACGTTTTCTCAAAGTAACAGTAAAACCGGTACCGCCAGATATTGAACTAACAGCCAGCCTTGTGGGGAGGTGTACTTGTGACAAAAGGGGAGTCATTTATTGACAAGGTCAACAATAACCGGCATAACGTGCTTCTATCATAGTGATAAAAGCACCGCGAATTAGTTTGTACGTCCCGGCACATTACATAACGCACATTGGTAAATTACTTCAGGCAATGGGCATTGATGCTTTGCAGTGGCTAAAAGAGTGTGACGCATCGCCAAAACTGTTGGAAGATGACTCGTTGTGGCTCCCTCGTCGACAATATGAGCAACTTGTCGAAGCAGCGCTGCGTCTGTCACCGGTGCCTGATATCGGATTAAGACTGGGAGAAATGCTGGGGATAGGAAGCCATGGTTTACTGGGGTATGGTTTGTTGTTGTGCGAGGATCTGGCTCAGGCGACCAGGCTGTTGAATAAATACATCAGTACCCGAAGCGGTTTTATTAAAACCGCGATTGAAGAAACATCCGACAGTCTGAATATCCAAATTTGCTCCACCTTTGAAAATCAAGCTTTACACCAGGCGTTTTGTGAAACTGTAGCGGTTTCGTTGAGCAAGCTGTTTACTGTTCTGGCCGGGCAGGATCGCATGGCAGCGGTTATCAAAGCCGTTCACTTTGACTTTGCTAAACCCGATTACATCGCGAGTTTTCAGCACCACCTGCCGACTTCACTGTACTTTTCCGCTCATGAGTGCGTAATTGGTCTGGAGAAACAATGGCTTCACCACCATTTTAGTCAGGCCGATGAGATGGCGCTCAAACAATTAACCCGTCAGTTTGAACAGCAGTTAAAGCAGATTAGCACGGATATACCTGAATCATGGCAACATAAAGTGCAGGCTATATTAAAACAGGAACAGCATTGCGTGCCTGCGTTGCAGGAAGTGGCGAAGTTATTATTCGTAACACCCCGCACCTTACATCGCAGACTAATCGCTGAAGGTACCAGCTTTCGGGATTTAATGGTAACCCACAAAAAAACGCAGGCAGAGAAATATTTGTCGGAGTCCGCTATGACCATACAGCAAGTTGCCTGGGCATTAGGCTACGACGATGTAGCAAACTTTCGGCGAGCCTTTAAAGCCTGGTTTAACATGACACCCACTCAATTTCGCCAGCAAATACTGGATAAAGCAACAACACCATGAATAACACTGAACACAATTTGATTCCGACAGATATCGCTAAACCTGTTACATTGCATTTCGCCCATGCGAATGGGTTTCCGGCCAGCAGTTATAAAAAGTTATGGCAGTTTTTCCCGGATAATTTTGTGATACATGCCCATGAAAAATTCGGCCATGACAAACGATTCCCGGTTAACGACAACTGGCAAAATCAGGTGAATGAGTTAATTTGCTATTTGCAGGACAACTGCCAGGAAGCCGTATATCTAGTGGGGCATTCTTTTGGTGGTGTGATTTCCTTTTTAACCAGTTGCCAACGACCTGATTTGGTAAAAGGGCTGATAATGTTAGATCCTCCCATCATGGTGGGAATGATGAGTCACGTATTTCGGGTTCTCAAAAAAACGCCTTTGATTGATAAATTAACCCCATCGGGAAAATCTAAAATTCGCAAGGTAAGTTGGGATGATAAAGAACAGGTACTGGAATACTTTAAACCCAAAGCGTTATTTCGGAATTTTGACCCTGAATGCGTACAAGATTATGTATCCTCAGCTATCAGGGCGGAAGGCAAGGGAGCCAAACTGGCCTATCATGCAGAAGTTGAAACCGCGATTTTTAGAAATATTCCTCACAATCTGAACTTATTCAGTAACAAACTAAGCGTTCCTGCTAAGCTTTTTACTGCACAACATACTAATGCCTGCTTTCCGCCGATGGTGCGGCGCTTGCTAAAGCAACAGCCTGCAATGGAACATCAGTTAATTAAGGGCGTGGGCCATATGTTTCCCCTGGAAAAGCCTCAAATGACCGCCGGATTAATTACTCAGACACTGAATAGCTGGGAATCTGACGCTGTGCAAAAATGAACCTGTGAGCGGTAAAGACATTCAGCTTCTGCTGTCTGAATGTCGATTTTATATAAAATCGCGATGGTGTATTTCATCAGGCCGGGTTGTACTGTTACAATCGCAATTCAGTTACTGCGCGTTCATTGAGCCCCGGGTGACACAGAATTAGTGCTCAAAACAGCAATCGGACTCAAATAAGTAATTCGTTTCTTAGTTTTTCGCAGCGTACCTATTTAGTAAGGGAATAAACAGTCTTGTCTCGCCCAGCTTCTATGACAATTAATCTTGATGCTCTGCGCCATAACCTGGCCATTGCTAAAAAGAGCAGCCCGCTAAGCAAAATCGTTGCCGTGTTAAAGGCCAACGCTTATGGACATGGTGCTGTGGAAGTGGCGTTTGCTATCCAGGACCGGGTGGAAATGTTTGCGGTTTCCAGTATTGAAGAAGCCATGCACTTACGGGATGCCGGGCTAACACGCCCGGTTTTATTGCTGGAAGGCTGTTTCAGTGAAAACGAGTTAGCCCAGGCTGCAGCCTTTGATTTTTCGGTTGTATTTCACAGTGAGTATCAGGTTAACGCTTTGGAAAAGCAGTCGCTGACTAAACCCTTATCGGCCTGGCTTAAAATCGATACCGGAATGCATCGGCTTGGCGTGTATCCTGATTCAGCTTTGCGTTTGTATCAGCGCTTAAAACAATCAAATAAAACGCGAGACCTGGTCACCCTGATGACCCATATGGCCAGCGCAGATTTACTGGATGAACCATACACTGCGCAGCAACTGGCGATATTTAAACAGGTTAAAAAACACATCATCGCCTCCGGAGCCAGTGATATTTCAACCAGTATTGGGAATTCCGGCACTATCCTGGGCTGGGACGAGGGGCGCAGTGATTTTGTCAGGCCCGGCATAATGCTTTATGGCTTGTCACCTTTCGACGTTCCGCATCCTGAGGCAGATAAACTGCAACCGGTCATGTCACTTCAGTCAAAAATCATTGCGATACGCACTATTGATAAAGACGAACGCGTTGGTTATGGCAGTACGTGGGAGGCACCGCAACCTTCGCGCATAGCGACTGTGGCAATAGGCTATGGTGACGGATATCCCCGGAATGCCAAAAGTGGCACCCCGGTGTTAGTGCGAGGAAAACGAGCCTGTTTGGCGGGCAGGGTTTCCATGGATATGCTGAGTATTGATATTACGCATATTCCGGAAGTGAGAATGGGCGATACGGTAACTCTGTGGGGGGAATCGTTAAGTGCTAACGAAGTGGCACGTTGGGCTGATACTATTGGGTATGAATTGGTTACCCGAATGCCGCTGCGCGTGCCGAAAACCTATATCCTTTCGGAGACGTAAAAAAGGCTGGTTCTGATCGGCCAGCCTTGCGGTAAATATTTAACAGATTAAGAGTAGTATCCTACCTGTAATCACTAATCTGCTTAGACAGCGAATTAGTGATTACATTTACCGTCAATACATCTGCCATATAGATACAAGCTATGGTTGGTTAGTTTAATACCATGCGCTTCACAGATTTCCTTCTGGCGGGTTTCGATAACGTCATCTTCAAATTCAATGACTTTACCGCAATCAAGGCAAACCAGATGGTCGTGATGATTTTTATCACTGATTTCAAATACGGATTTACCACCTTCGAAGTGGTGTCTGTCCAGGATACCCGCATCATCAAACTGGTTTAATACGCGGTACACAGTCGCCAGGCCAATATCTTCGCCTTGCTCTAACAAAATCTTATAGACATCTTCTGCGCTAATGTGCTGATTTTTCGGTTCTTTTAAAATTTCCAGTATCTTTAGACGGGGCAGCGTAACCTTCAGGCCGGCTTTCTTTAGTTCTTGATTTTGATCCATGTTCTTGGCTTTTCAGACATTAATTATCGTTATTATAAGTGACTTCTACAGGATTGAAAGGGGGGTATTCAGAATAAAAATATTGGCTATTTGTTAAAAACAAGTTAACTGGTTGTACCACATGGCGCTATACTAGGCTAGAATTAAGAGAGTATGCTAAGAAAATCAGAGATTTAAAGCCCTATGTTGGAACATGTTTATTCAGGCCCGAAGGCAACATTAAAGGGTAACCTGGATTTGGTCGATACAAACCTAACCGATTGAATGCCAATTAGAAAAATAATGAGGCAAGGAAAGATATGCGATTTACAGTAGTAGCGAAAACAATTCTCGGCTTTATCTTGCTGGGTTTTGTGTTGTTTATCACCAATGTCATGTCATATGTTGGCCTTTCGGATATTCGCGAGTCATCTGAGTCGGTAATAAATGAAAAAATGCCTCTGCAAAGTCAGGTTCTGAAAATCCAAACCCAGTTGCTCAATCTGGGCAAAGCGTCTTTAAGCGGTTATTACCTGGATAATCTGTCAGCACTTAATAGCAATAAAGCACAATTCGACGAACTACTCGGTGAGTTTGAAGGAACGCTACGCGATTTACAGCGCATGCCGATGGGCGATGGTCAGCTTCGTTATTTGAGTGACGGCAAGCGTTCAGTGGAGTCCTACCTGCAGAATGCGAAAAACATGTATTTAGAAAGACAGAGTTTTTTAAATCAGCGGGACAACATAATCAGCTACATGGACAAGGTTTCGCTGGCAGTGGATGATACCAGCGCACCCTTACTGGATTTAGCGTATATGCCGGGTGCGGAGAGCGACGACAACCTGAAGAGTCTGGCGGGAGCCGGCAACAACATAGATACGCTGCTGATTACGTTGCTTAATTCCACGAACGAATTGGTTGTTACCCAGGACCCCAAAGTATCAGAAGACATCGCCAGTACCATGGAGTTTTCCATGAGTAATATCGATGAAGCTGATCAGTTTGTATCGCGGCTCGCTGAGTCGGTAGATACTGATGGATTAGTGGAAGATTACAAAGAACAACTGGCAAAACTCAAGCCGCTGATTTTTGGCAGCAATGGTGTCATTGCTATGCACCGATTTAAACTGGACAAACTGGCCAGCGCACAACAGGCCAAAACAGCCTCTGAAACCAGCCTGGATCAGGCAATCGAGCATTTTAAAGCGTTGTTTGACGAAGTTAATGACAGCACCCTGGCCGGGCAGAACGAAATACTGGAGATTATCGAGAGTAACATCACTATCGGTGTCATTATTATGTTGTTGGGCACGGGGTTGGCTGTCGGCACAGGCTTTGTAGTCTACAAGAGTATCTCTGTGCCAATTGGCCGAATTGCCCGCAGCTTGCGTGTGATCAGCTCAGGTGATCTGACGCATAAGGCGGACGCTTCCAGCAACTGTGAATTTGGTGACTTATCGAAGCAGGTTAATGTACTTTCAGAGAACCTGCATCAGTTGGTGGTACATATCCTTGAACAGCAGGAGGGATTAAATGCTGCAACTGCGCAAACTGTAGAGTTGGGTCATGAAGCGCTTGAAAAAGTGGATAAACAGCGGGAGGAAATCCACCTTACTGCAGAAAGTACCGAATTAGTCAGAAAAAGTAGCCAGGATAACGTTGAGCAAATCCGCATGGGAATGGAAAAACTCAATGAAGTGGCACAACAATCCGCGCAGGCAAGTGGGCTTGCTGCCCAGGGTGAAAAGCAAATTCAGCAACAGGCGACGCAGGCAGATTATTCCCGGGAGGTTATCTCAAACCTGGCTGAAAACAGTCGCAATATCGGCGGCATCCTGGATGTGATTAAGAGTATTGCTGAGCAAACAAATTTACTGGCACTCAATGCCGCTATCGAAGCGGCCCGGGCGGGTGAGCAAGGCCGGGGCTTCGCCGTTGTGGCGGATGAAGTTAGAACCCTGGCGACAAAGACACAGAATTCCACACAAGAAATCGAAACTATGATTGGCAGTTTGCAATCTGATGCTGATAAAGCTGTACGGACTATTGAAGAAGGTAAAGAGTTGTCAGATAAGAGTGTGGCTATGATCCGCGAAGTAAACAGCAAGGTTTCTCAGATCACAAATATTATCGAAGAACTGTCAGACGTGAATCATCGCATTGTGAAAGATTCAGGCGAACAGGACAGGGTGCTTAATGATGTCTCGAAACGTCTGAACACCATTGTTGATCTGGCGGATAACAGCGCAGCACTGACAGAACAGTCTAATACAGCGACCGAAGAAGTCAATTGCCTGATGGCGCAATTGCAGGACGCGGTAACGCGATTCAAAGTTTAATTGAGGTGTCAGAAAACAAAAAAGGGAGCGAGGCTCCCTTTTTTGAGTTATCAATCTGAATCAGGCTAATTCAGCCAGACACATTTCATCAAATATTTGCTTAGACCAGGCTTTAACTCTTTGTTCTGTTAATTCTGGTTGGCGGTCCTCATCAATGCCCAAACCAACAAAGTGGTTATCATCAACAAGGCCTTTGGACGCTTCAAAATCATAGCCTTCAGTTGACCAATGCCCAACGATGATGGCGCCTTTTGTCTCTACGATATCTCTGACCATGCCCATGGCATCTAGAAAATATTCAGCATAGTCTTCCTGATCACCACAACCAAAAATACCCACCAGTTTGTCTGTAAAGTCAATTTCTTCCAGCTCAGGGAAAAAGTCATCCCAGTCACATTGAGCTTCACCATAGTACCAGGTAGGGATACCTAAAAGTAAGAAATCATACTTCTCAATATCTTCTTTTGTGCTTTTAGCAATGTCATGAATTTCGATGACATTTTTGCCTATTTCTTTCTGAATCATTTTGGCGACGTGTTCGGTATTCCCCGTGTCACTACCAAAAAACAGTCCGACGATTGCCATAAACTTATATACTCACTCTAAAACATTATTCCTGAACTGGTTCAGGCCTGATAAGTTACTAAATCTAATAAAAAGCGCTGATGTCAGGCATCAGGCGCTAAAAAATACCTGGATTACGCCTTTGGCTAAAAATCCGACACAACCAAAAAACAGCACAGAATATACTACAATTCTGCCACCCATTGGGATGTTGTTCTTTTTCAGTACATCATGTACTGCAAACCCCATTAATACGAATAAGCCACTCAATGCCAGATACATTACAATGGCTTCTATCTGTTCATAGTACTCGCTTAGCATGGCGTTCTTGGTTCGACCCTTTTAAATTGGCGCGCACTATAGCACAGACGCGACTTGTTGTTAATTGTGCAATTGATTTTCATTATCATCTTGACGATTTAGTCACTGTCTTCTAAAAATCTTGAAACAATTCCCGCGAACACGTTGGGTTTTTCTGCGTGTAACCAGTGCCCCGTGCCATTAATGACCTTTGCTTCCGCGTGCGGAAAAAGCGCCCCAATAGCTGGTTGATGGTCTCGGGTGATATAGTCACTGTTACCACCTTTAATAAATAGAGTCCTGGCCCGGTAAGGGGCACTACCCAGGATCGCCTGCGACAGAATGGCATAGTCACGGATTAACAGATCTAAATTAAAACGCCAGGCATAACTGCCGTCATCCTGCTTGTATAAACTTTTTAATAAAAACTGTCGCACGCCGGGTTCCATGATGAATTCCGCCATCAGTTTATCCGCTTGCTGACGACTGTTTATTTGTGCCAGATCAACATTTTGCAGACCATTAAACACATTCTGATGCCTCGGTGAGTATTGCACCGGTGCGATGTCTGCCACCATGAGTCGCTTCACCAGTGAAGGTTGTGATAACGCCAGATGCATTGCCACTTTGCCTCCCAGTGAGTGACCCAGTAAATTCACTTGGGATACTTCAATACTTTGCAGTGTTGCGGCAACACTTTGCGCATAGTGCTCAAAACTGAAGGTGTCAGAAAACGGGGATTTTCCATGGTCCGGCAAATCAATACTAATTACCTGATATTCGCCGGCAAGCTGCCTGGCAATCACGCCCAGGTTTTCCAGGCTACCAAACAATCCATGTAGCAATACAATCGGCTCTCCACGGCCCTTAACGTCATAATTCAAAGTCATATGGTTACTTATTTACTGGTCAGCGATGTTATTTTATAAATTTAATTGAAATGTGTAGGCAATAGGTTAATTTAACAAGTATAAAAATACTGGTATTTGCATTTTGGACATGAAAACAGCCCTGATACTGCCAATGAACCAGAACAAGAGTGATATTGTGCTGCTGTCGGCAGATACAATATTATTCCCCGTTACCCCTGCAATCGTCGCTTCGTTTATTGTCTTAAAAAATAGGATTTATTGATATGGCACTTCATCCGCAGGCCGGTCAACCGGCTTCCCGAGAGCAGTTAGTTAATGTTCCCCGATTGATGACCAGTTATTACAGTAAGGTACCGGATGCTTCTGACAGCACCCAAATGGTCTCGTTCGGCACGTCTGGGCACAGAGGTAGCTCAATTTCTTCCACCTTTAATGAAACCCACATTGCTGCGATTAGCCAGGCGCTGGCGGAATACAGAATAAATCAAGGCACAACCGGTCCTATGTTTATCGGCATGGATACTCATGCACTGTCAGAAGCGGCGTTTGTTACTGCAGTTGAAGTGTTAGTTGCAAATGGCGTTACAGTGGTCGCTCAGCAAAATCAGGGTTATACACCCACACCGGTTATTTCCCACGCTATTTTGTGTTACAACCAAAACAGCAGCGGCGCCCAGGCAGACGGTATCGTTATTACGCCTTCACACAATCCCCCCGAGGATGGTGGCTTTAAATATAATCCACCCAATGGTGGCCCTGCTGATAGTGATGTTACGACGATTATTCAAACACGGGCAAATCAAATTATTGTTGATGGAAATCGCGATATTAAGAAAGTGACCTTCAATCAGGCGGTTAACAGCGATTTATACTCTGAACGAGATTTCAAGCAAGATTACATTGCGCAACTGGACCAGGTAATAGACATGCAGACAATTGCGGCTGCTAATCTGAAATTGGGCACGGACCCACTGGGCGGCGCTGGATTAGAGTACTGGGACCATATCGCCGATCGCTATGGATTGAATATCGATGTTGTTAATCGCCGTGTCGACCCGACCTTTTCATTTATGACCCGGGATAAGGATGGCAAATTGCGAATGGATTGTTCTTCACCGTATGCGATGGCCGGGCTTATTGGGCTTAAAAATAAATACGATTTGGCATTTGGTAACGATCCTGATTTTGATCGGCACGGTATCGTCACCCCTTCAGTGGGACTCATGAACCCCAATCATTACCTGGCGGTTGCTATTCATTATTTGTATCAAAACCGTCCACAGTGGCCAGGCTCACTGCAGATAGGTAAAACCCTGGTATCCAGCTCCATGATCGACAGAGTTGCCAATGCTTTGGGTCGTAATGTTGCTGAAATGCCGGTTGGCTTTAAATGGTTTGTGCAGGGGATGTTGAATGCTGAATTGGGTTTTTCCGGGGAAGAAAGTGCAGGGGGCATCTTTTTACGTCGAGATGGTTCTGCCTGGGCAACAGATAAAGACGGGATTATTTTGTGCTTATTGGGCGCTGAAATTCTGGCAAAAACCGAAAAAGACCCCGGTGAACATTACCAGGCATTAACCCAACAGTTTGGAGCACCTGCCTACAAACGCATCGACGTGGCTGCCTCACCGGCACAAAAAGATGCATTAAAGTCACTCAGTGCGAATGACGTCAGTTCAGAACAATTAGCCGGTGAAACGATTAAGCAGGTGCAGACTCATGCGCCCGGAAATGGTGCAGCGATCGGTGGCGTGAAGGTCAGTACAGAAAATGGTTGGTTTGCTGCCAGACCATCCGGTACCGAAAATATCTATAAAATTTATGCTGAAAGCTTTAAGGGCGATCAGCATCTTGATGAGTTGCTCGCTGAAGCACAAAAATTGGTTGATGAGGTATTCAAAAAGCAAGGTTGTTAATGGCTGGTTTCTCAAGTGTTAATATGGTGTTAATAAATGCGTTAATGAGTTGTTATGCATACGTTTGCGCTGAAAAAATAACAAAAAAATAACATTTAACCCCTTAAATTTGTGATCTAAACATGGTTAACTCTGCACTAAATGTAATTTAATTACAGAACGGTGTAGAGTTTTTTCATTTTTGAACTGAAAAATAAGCACCAGATGTGCATTAACGAGGTTTAAATCAATGGCAACCAGATCCACGACAAAAAGAACTACAGCTAAAAAAGCCGCCGTTTCTAAAACGGTTAAGCCAAACACACCTGTCAGCAGCGAAATTAAGTTTGACAAAGAAGCATTAAAGCAATCAATCGTTCGTCATCTGCATTGCAGCCTGGGGACAGATGAGAACAAAGCGAATAATCACGCCTGGTGGAAAGCCGTTTGTGCAGCCATTAATGAGCAGGTATTAGAGCGTTTGCGTACCACGCAAAAAACGCATTATTTTAATGATACCCGCGCGGTACATTATTTTTCGGCAGAATTTTTAATGGGCAGATTGCTGTCCAACAATATGCATAACCTGGGATTGTTTGAAAATACAGACAAAGCCTTACAGGAACTGGGCATTAATCTGACGGATATCATGGAAGAAGAACCGGATATGGCGTTGGGTAATGGCGGCCTGGGCAGACTGGCAGCCTGTTATATCGATTCACTGGCGACACTGGAGTTTCCGGCGATTGGTTATGGTCTGCATTACGAGCACGGCCTGTTTCGCCAGGAGATCCAAAATGGTGCACAGATTGAGCGACCAGACAGTTGGCGTGACTACGGCAATCCATGGGAAATTTGCCGTCCTGAGTCTATCCAGGAAATTCCCTTATATGGTTACGTAGAGACTAAATACGGCGAAAACGGCAAAATTCAAAAAGAATGGCACCCGGGTTCCATCGTTAAAGGTTTACCCTGGGATATCCCGGTAGTGGGCTATGAAGGTAAAACCGTCAACGTTTTGAGATTGTGGCAAAGTCAGTCATCTGATTACTTTAACTGGGATGTATTTAATGCCGGAGGTTATGTCGACTCTCATTCAGAAACGGTACAGGCAGAGACCATTTCCAAGGTACTGTACCCCAATGATGAGACCGAAGCGGGTAAAGAGCTGCGTTTAATTCAGCAATATTTCTTCTGTGCCTGTTCACTGAAAGATATCGTAAGACGCTACAAGCGCGCCCATGGAAACGACTGGAGCCGCTTTGCCGAGCAGGTTGTTATTCAGCTGAACGATACTCACCCGGCGATCGCCATCCCTGAACTGATGCGTATCCTGGTGGATCGCGTTGAAATGCCCTGGGAAGACGCCTGGAGTATGACCACAAAAGTATTCGCCTACACCAACCACACATTGCTTCCTGAAGCGTTGGAGAAGTGGCCGGCTAAAATGATTGAGAAAATCTTGCCGCGTCACCTTGAAATCATTTATGAAATCAATCACAGATTCATGAAGGAAGTCGATGCTAAGTGGCCGGGGCAGGCAGAGATTAAAACCAAGCTTTCGATTATTGAAGAAGGCAATGAGAAAATGGTCCGCATGGGACATTTAAGCGTTGTCGGATCATTTGCAGTAAACGGTGTTGCCGAAATTCACTCTAAATTAGTGAAAGCCAACCTGTTCCCTGAATTTGATCAAATGTGGCCTGGCAAATTTACTAACGTCACCAACGGCATTACCCCGCGACGCTGGCTTAAAGCCTGTAATCCGGAGTTGTCTGCGCTGATTGACAACAAAATCGGTACTGACTGGCCGGTACACCTGGATAAATTAACCGGGTTAAACCAATTTGCGAAAGATAAAAAGTTCCAGAATGAATTTATGGCAATTAAACGTCGCAATAAGGTCGCGCTGGCAGATGAAGTATTGCGTTTGACCGGTGAGACCATTGACCCTGATGCCATTTTTGATATTCAAATCAAACGTTTGCATGAGTATAAGCGTCAACATCTGAACTTGCTGCACATCATGGCATTGTATCGTCGCCTGCTGGAAAATCCGGACTACGATATGCACCCAAGAGTATTTATCTTTGGCGCTAAAGCGGCACCGGGCTACAAACTGGCAAAAGACATCATTTATGCCATTAACAAGGTGGCAGAACGCATCAATGCCGATAAGCGTGTAAACAGCAAACTTAAAGTGATCTTCATGCCAAACTATCGGGTGTCGTTGGCAGAAAAAATGATTCCTGCGGCTGACGTATCAGAACAAATTTCTACCGCGGGTAAAGAGGCCTCCGGAACCGGTAACATGAAACTGGCGCTAAACGGAGCCCTGACTATCGGTACTATGGATGGCGCTAATATTGAGATTGCCGAAGAGGTGGGTGAAGATAATATCTTTATATTTGGACTGACAGTGGACGAAGTCAATGCACTGCGAGAAAAAGGCTATAACCCACACGATCACTATTATCAGAACGCTGAAATTAAAGCGGTTCTGGATTGGTTGGATACTGATTACTTTACCCCGGGTAAGCCTGGTGAATTATCTTCCATAAAACGTAGTTTATTGGAACACGGCGATGCCTATTTAGCACTGGCGGATTACGAGTCTTATTCAGAGGCACACAGTCGGGTTGACAAGGCCTACAGAGATAAAACTGGCTGGGCAGAGATGGCCATAATCAATACGGCGAACATGGGTAAATTTAACTCAGACCGCTCTATCCGTGATTATGTGTCTAAAATCTGGAAATTAGACAGTTGTAAGGTAACTTCTTAACCCAAAAAGGCAGGTGAAAGTAAGACAAGTATCTTATATAACACCTTTTAAACTAAGGCGTTAAGCAAGTTTACGCGATACTTTACAGAATTAAGCCCTGATTATTGTTTCAGGGCTTTTTTTTTGATTAAAAAAGCGCTAAATTCCCTGTTGGTTTTTTGAGGTTCAGTCGTACTCTATGAGTGTTATTCACAATGTGCTTGCTGAGATTCCGAGTCGGTATGCTTTTTTGCAGAAAGTGCAAAGCTTAATCGACCAGAACGAACAGGTATCGTTGTTCATTATTGATGTTGTCAGATTTTCGGACGTTTCCACCAGCTTTGGCTACAAAGCGGGTGATTATATTTTGTCTGAAATTGTTCGACGCATTCAGTCAATTTTTGCTTTTGATGCTGAAGTGGGCAGGGTCAGTGGTGATGTCTTTGGTCTGGTATTTCCGGGGCAACACAGAACAACCCAGTTAAACAGCTTTTACACCCGACTCAACGAACATTTTAAGTCGCCAATTCACATTGGTGATCACGCCTTTATCGCCGATTTCAACGTAGGCGCAGTGTCTAACCCGGATGAAAATCGCGACGTTAATAAACTCTTTTCAGGTGCAGAAACCGCACTAAAACAAGCTAAAGGCAACAAATACGATAATTTCGCAATTGTCTCACTGACGCAAAAAAAGCACACAGGTGGGCGTGCTCTGGCCTTAAAGGCTGACTTAAAACGCGCTTTCGCAAATGACGAACTGGAGCTTTATTTTCAACCTAAGATTGATCTTAAAACACTTAAGATCATTGGGGCTGAATGTCTGTTGCGCTGGCATCACCCGTTGGACGGCGTATTGTTTCCCGGTGCGCTCATTGACGCTGCTGAATCCTACAATATGATGAATGAACTGGGGTATTGGGCGTTGCGTAAAGCGTTTGATAGCCTGTTGTATTTTCAGGCCGCAGGGTTTGATATCAATCTCGCGGTCAATGTTTCACCGACGCAATTGTACGACGATAAGTTTGTTCACCGCTTAAAACAATACAGCGAAAATATGTGTATTGATTTAAGTCGTATCGAGCTGGAACTGACCGAAGATGCAGCCATGTCTAACTCGCTGATGGTGAATCAACAACTTGCGGCTGCAAAGCGTCTGGGAGCCAAAATTGCTATCGATGATTTTGGCAAAGGCTATTCTAACCTGGCATACATTCGTGATTTGGATATCGATACCATCAAGATCGATAAAACCTTTGTCATGCAGTTACTGGAAAATCCGGTAAATAAAGCCATTGTCGAAGCGACAAAAGTGATTGCCGATTCGCTGTCCTGTAATGTCGTAGCGGAAGGTATCGAAGAGTTACAACACCTGCATATTTTGCGGGAACTGGGAATTGGGTCAGGCCAGGGATATTTGTTTTCTCAGGCTGTTCCAATGCAGGATTTTATCGCTTTGTTGCACACTGATATCAGTGTGGGGGGCTCCTACGCTTTTACCGAACGAGCCTAATCGTCAAATCTGACAAGCCAAACCGGGCATTCTTGCTGGTCCCCGTCTTATAAAAGCCTTTGCATTCCTGTATTATTGCGCTATCAAAGACTAAAAAAATAAATACCCTACATTATTATGTCCAAAACCATCGATCTTTTACTGGCACAGGGTAACTTTCTGCAGTTATCCAGAAAATCGCCCGAATTATTTGCTCATCCACTGCAATTTACCTTATCCAATCAAACGACTGTGCAGATTCACTCTGAAGGTGTCATTCAGTTTGAGCCTGCAAATTATGGGGCGAAAGATATTGTCTATTCCTGTGGTGTTCACGGCAACGAAACTGCGCCAATTGAAATTTGTGACGATATTGTTCAGGCGGTGCTGCGCGAAGAACTGCAATTAGCCCATCGTCTGCTTGTGTTATTTGGCAACTTACCCGCTATGGATATTGCACAGCGATTTGTTCATGAAAACATGAATCGTTTGTTTGATGGCGAACACAGTAATCCTCAGGTAGATAGCAACCCGGAAAGAAAGCGCGCCAAACACCTGGAAGAAAGGGTCAGGGATTTCTTCCTGTCGGTGCCAGGCGGCAGACAGCGCTATCATTATGATCTGCACACGGCGATTCGGGATTCTAAAAACGAAAAGTTTGCGGTATACCCCTTTACTCACGGCCGGGCAAGAAATCCGGAACAATTGGTCTTTTTACAGCAATGTGGCGTGTCCACTATTCTGTTATCCGAATCGCCAACAACAACCTTTAGTTATTTCAGTTGCAAACATTTTCATGCTGACGCCTTTACAGTGGAATTGGGTAAAGTGCGCCCCTTTGGTGAAAACGACATGTCGCGTTTTGCCGCAGCAAAACGAATGTTGCAACGCTGGGCAACAGAGTCAGAAGTCGCATTACCTGAATTCGACGAAACGCAGTTTCACATTTATCGGGTCAATCAGATAATCAATCGCCACAAACCGGAATTTGTACTTCACTTTGAAGACGATACCCCCAATTTCACTGATTATCCCAAAGGAACATTACTGGCTTCCGAGCCTGGCGCGGAGTACCGGGCAGAACAGGATGGCGAAGCGATTGTGTTTCCTAATGCCAGGGTGGCTTTAGGGCAACGGGCGTTACTGACAGTCGTTCCTACCAGCCTGAAGGATAAGTAAATGGACAAGCCTTTTACACTGCATCAGCGTCTGCAGGAAGATTGTTTTACGGTAAAGGACTTGCCGTTATGCCGGGTACTTTTAATGAATGAAACCAGGTACCCTTGGTTTATTCTGGTGCCTCGAGTTGCAGGGTTAACCGAGTTGATGCAGTTATCCGACGCAGATGCCCGGCAATATTGGTTTGAATCGGCTCTTACACAGCGCTTTTTAAGTACAGAGCTTAACGCCGATAAACTCAACGTGGCGGCATTGGGTAATGTGGTCCCACAACTTCACGTACATCATATTGGCCGCTTTAGTCATGATGAAGCCTGGCCTGCACCGGTATGGGGTAAATTTCCTGCGAAACCCTATAGTCAGGACGCCAGTTCAGCGTTAATCTCACAATTTATCGAATACACACAAGGAGAACCAGGATGATAGTAACCACCACACACGAATTACAGGGATATGAGATTGAGCACTATTACGGGATTGTCGTCGGCGAAGCGGTAATGGGCGCCAATCTGTTCAAAGATATTTTTGCGTCAGTCAGAGATATTGTCGGTGGTCGCAGTGGCGCCTATGAAGATGTATTAACTAAAGCTCGTAAAATTGCTTTTTCTGAAATTGAGGCTGAAGCCAGAGGTTGCGGTGCGAATGCTGTAATTGGTATCGACATCGATTATCAGATAGTTGGCGATAAAGGCAGTATGTTAATGGTGAGTATCGCCGGTACAGCGGTTAAAGCACATAAAGCGAAGGCCTGATCCACATTATAAATAGGGCCGGGCTCTGAACCAGGCTGTGAGAATAAACTTGTTGCCTTTTGTGACAGGCTTACCTTCGTGGTAGGCCTGCGTGTTGACGTCGCCTGAGGCCTGTAAATTGTTCCAGATGCAGGCGGCACCTGCGACGGGTTTGACCACTTGCTGCGCCTGAGTGAAATAAGTGTCTCCACCTTCAAAATCATCATTTAAATAAAGCAGGCAGGTCCAGGTGCGTTGCCCCTGATCTTTCATCGCTTGCTGGTAGCCCGGATGCTTTTCGTCAAACCAGTCCGCATGGTTCTGATAAGATTGCCCCGGCTCGTAGCGCTGTATTTGCAAAGGCTCACAATAAGCAGGGTGTATCCCCATGACCTTGCTGATGTGCTGCGTGACTTTTTGTTCGATGTCCCTGGCAATATCCCTGACCAGCGCGGTGTCGGAAGTACGCCCCGAGTTACTTTGCGCATAGGCTTTACCAATGACCTTTGAAGGGGCGAAATGTCGTTTTGAGCGAATGATAAGTTGCTCGCACAATTTAGCGTCCAGTATATTGGGAACAACAAACAACTGCAGTTCGTCACACCGGATCTGATGACGCATAAATCGCTGTGTAAAGTTGAGCCTGGATAATGCATAAAAATAACCGGTCGAGCCGAACACATCCGCCTGCGAGGAAATGTTGTCAGGTAGTTGCTCAATAATCGCGCCTGGTGTGGGTGGCGTATACCCGCCCAGCAAAGCAGCTACGACAGATTCAGAAAACCCTCTTTTTAACAGATAGTAAAAAAGTTGCTGCTTGTTTACCCCTTTGCGCAATTGCTGGGCAATCCACTGTTCCAGTTTTTCGGTGGCTTCCTGTAGGTCAGACATACAATTTTACGAAGTTGGATTTGCTTTCATCTTGGCTTGTTGCTTATATCCTGATTAATAATTCATTAATGTCAATGTAATTTCATCCTTATGGCAATACCCCTTTTATGGTTAGGTGCCGCTGCAGCCACCTATGCCGGCATAAAATACAGCAGTAAAGTTTCACAATATCGCGGCTATGCTGATGTGTTGCCCGGTGGTAGTCTGCAAACCGTTAAACCTGTTAATGGCGCCATTATTTGTTGTGAAGTATATGGCGTTCTGGATCACACCGGCATATGGGTGGAAGATAGCATTATCGAATTAAACGGCAATGGCCTGGTGAGAAGTATCAGTCCGGAACGATTTCTGGCCGACCGCTCAGGAGAAGTCGCCTACATTGCTTGTGATGCAACAGGCTCACCCATGATCTCGGAAAATACCCAGATAAATGCCGTAAAACACATCTATCAATATCGAAACTATGATTTATTCAGCAATAACTGCCATCGCTTTGTTTGGGAAATGCTCAGTGATATCAGAGAGCCGGTGCATTCTTTCACCGACCTCAATAAACGACTGAGTGCTTTTCATCAGGGGCCGGTTTCATGGTTAAAACTGGTCTGAAATGGCAAATTCCCCATGAAAATTTGACCTGGAACAAATTTTCTGTACAGAAATTACGCTATAACTAAACTGCCTGCTAAAATTGACAGTATAAAAACTAACCAATGTCGGTTGTTTTAACTCTATAGTGGAGGGTGTTGTTATGCAACATCAATTTCTGTTAAATAATTTGGATAAATCTGATCTGCTGCAATCTAGCTTAGTCGCGACTGGAATCAAAGAAAACGACATTCACTTTGTGACCGAAACGAACCGCGACTATGCCGGGCATCATATACATGAGGCATCAATCTTTGAAGAACGTGATTTGCTACACAGTGCTGTACGTTATGGCATTGTGGGCTTTTTTGTCGGTATTTTACTGAGTGTTATCCTGTATCAAACCCAGCCTTACGGATGGCAATTTGGAGCGGTTAACGCCGCTTTTGTTCTGGCGTTGACGACGGGGTTCGGTGGTTGGATAGGGGGCCTTTTTGGCATCAGTCACAGAAATTATCGCATTAGTCGCTATGAAAATGAGCTGAAAAATGGCAAAGCTATCATGCTTGTATATACTGATGATGAGCACGCCGATAAAGCGAAGCAGATTGTGCAACAAACAGAAGCCGGTTCGCGATACCTCGGCAAGGATACGACCTTCGATAATCCGTTGAAAAACCAAAAACTAGAAGAACTGGAAGATTAGGAGAATATATGTCGCATAAGTTTGAGGAACAACCGCAAAATGCCATCACAGACAGTAAAATTGCGCGAGTAATACGCTGCAAAGAGTTAGATTACGGCGACCCCATTAAATGGTTACGCCTGGGGCTGAAAGATATGCTGAAAGCCCCACACATTACTGCCTTTTTCGGCTTGCTGTTTGCCATTGTACCTTGGTTTATTGCATACCTCGTGGAGCAAACCGGGTGGCACCTTGTAATATTACCCGCCCTGGTTTGTTTTATGTTAATTGGCCCGTTTTTAGCTGCCGGGCTGTACGATGTTTCCTGGGAGCTGGAGAAAAATCACGTTCCCAGTATCTGGCACAGTATCAAAGCAATTACCCGCAACGCCGTGAACGAATGGGCATTTGGAATATTGCTGATGGTGTTGATGATCTTCTGGCTGAGAGTGGCCGCATTGATACATGCGTTGTACCCGCCTTATCTGGAAGACAATTTAGAAAACTTGCTTCCCTTCCTGACGGTAGGAACCTTGGTGGGGGCTGGCTTTACCTTACTGGTGTTTTTCATTAGTGCGTTTACCCAACCTATATTAATGGAGCGCAAGGTGGATCTGGCAACTGCAGTAATGACCAGTATGAATGCTGTGTGGGTCAACAAAAAAGTCATGGCTATTTGGGGTGGCTTTATATTTACCTGTGTTGCTTTTGGTTTTGTTGTCGGCATTACGCTGGATTATATTCTTGGGTTTGGTAGTTTCCTGTTTACCATGCCGTTAATTGGCTATGCCTCTTGGCATGCCTATATTGATACAATCGAAACTAAGCGGGCCAGAAAGTTCGAATAAGTTTCCTTGTTTAATTTCGAGTGGCAGTCTTCAGAACTGCCGCTTTCATTTTAATCTGATGAATATCATGTGCTTACCAGTTTAATTGACTGTTGGTCAGTTGATTTGTCTTTTTATCGCTATCACTTAAATTCAATCAGGTCCCATTTTTATGATTTGAAGGCTTGCAGGTTAAAGCCGATTATTATTCCTCTGCTAATCTGTATCCATGCTTACACAGCGAGGCGGAAGGCAGGACGCATTCAGGCCATATCAACGGGACGTTGACACTAATTTAAATTGTTAGTTGCACAAGGGAACAGTAAGCAGAGGGAGCAAGTTAATGTGAACTCAGGATGAGCTTCGCATTTAATTTTTAAGCAGGATGCTTGGGTCCGAAATTAGCCAGGGAGGCGGTTAGCTCAGCGTTGATGGGCAACAAGGGAAGGGGCAACAGTGCAGCGCCAGGTTAGCAGGAAATAACCTGTGTTGGACAGGACCAGTGACAACCCTTACAAGGAGTTGTCGGTAAAAGGGAATTGTCAGAGCAAGGAGAATTCTTCAGGGGCAGGAAGCAAGTTGTGAAGAATCTGACAGACAGACAAGGGTTGTTGTGTGGCACGCAGTTAAGTCACACAACACTCTTTTCCCCTGCATGATAATTTATCGGCTATTTTCGGTTTTATTGAGTGTTATTGGCGATCGCCTGATTGAAGTAATTTTCAACGCTAATTTGACTGTCATTCACCAGACGTTGATAACAAACCCCGGCAAAAGCATAGGAGTGAATGCCGTATTCAAGAAGTACATACGGGGCATCCGGGTTTGATTCGTCATAACTCCATTGACCACCTACAGTGGATCTAAATACTTCACCTACATAGGCACCGTAAATATTGCACAGAGTAAAAACGGCTTTGTCTTCCAGCGCCTGGTCGCGGTATTTGTTTATCCATCTTAAGATAACTTCATCAATCACCTTAATGCTATCAGCACTGCCATCAAGATTGATACCGAACTCGTCACGTGTCGTAATCACCGCATTTCTGGCACTGTCTTGCATCAATTCATCAAGTTCTTCGCGGGTCATTGCCATATTTTATTCCAAATTATTGTTGTAGTTCTCGTTGGGCCAAAATTAAATCGGTCAGCATTTTAGTACCTGGTCCCATTCTATCTGAATGTGGGTTAACAAGCGACATAGTAACTGAGCGAAAACTACTGCCTTGTATATTTAACTGCGCCAGTTCACCGTCCTCAATATGTTTTTCAACATTGTGTATAGGTAACCAGCAAAACCCAAGTCCCTGACGCAGGAATTTGATAGCAGTTTCAAAGCGGCTGACGGTCCAGCGTTGCTCAGCCTTTAACCAACCCTGTCGTTCAATTGGCGCTTTTGCAGTGTCTTTGATAACTATCTGCAAATGTTGCACCAACTCATTCGGGTCAATAGGCCCTTTTTTCTGTGCTAACGGATTTTCCGGGTGAGTGACAGCGACAAATTTGACGTTGAGTATCGGCTCACTGAGTACCCCTTTTGGAATTGAGGCTGTGAGTGCAATATCAGCCCAACCTTCATTAATCAGTTCTTCTGTGCCGGTCAGCACCGTATCTATGATGTTCAGCCGACTACCCCGACAAGATGGATAAAAGTCCATCAGGATAGGTGTCAAAAACTGGTCAGGGAACGCCAGCTCAACGGCAATGTTTATTTCTGGTTCCCACGCCTGGTTAATGCTTTTGGCCAGCTCTTCCAGGTCTTCAACGCTCTTACTCAGCAGGCGGGAACGTCGCAGCATGACTTCTCCGGCTTTGGTCAGGTAAGCCTTACGACCTCGCACTTCCAAAAGCTGTACGTCTAGTTGGGATTGTAATTTTGCGACTGCATGATTGAGTGAAGATTGGCTTTTATTCAGCACTTTGGCAGCGTGAGCGTAGCCACCGTGGTCAACAACTGCCTGTAAAATTCGCCATTGCTCGAGAGTCGTTTTAGAGCGATACATGAGAATGTTCGATTTTTGTGAATATCTGATTGTAATACTAGCGCTACCATTCTAATTTTGTAAAGCGAATTTTTACTCCCGACACTATCAGAACCGGAATTGCACCACGGCGAGTAGCTGTTGTTGTGACAATCTGGCATCTGTGTCAGTAAACTGTTGACGACTGGCTTGCCAGGTTTCGGTTAGCAGCAACTCTGTTCCTATTTGCCAGTGTTCATCAAGGTTATACCGATAGGCGGCTGTCAACCCCCAGCCGTGACCGTTGTTATTGTCCTCAGGAATCAAAGTGTCTTTATCTATTGTGTTAAAGTCATCAAATCTAAGGGCAAAATTATGCTGCTTATCGCGGTAGGCAATCATGGCATACCAACTATTAAACCCCACCAGTACTGCGCCTGGACCCATTGCAGTTCGTCCATGCATACCGTGCATAATCAAACGCCAGTTGCGGTCAAATCGATATTGCCATGACAATGAATGAAAAATGGTATGCCAGGCATATTGGCCGCCGCGAGCCAAAACGGTCTCGTCTGCGTTGTTGTTAAAATAATGGTAGCGCAATCGGGATGTTTTTTGGTAATCCCAGTGTAAGCCCATTTGATATCCCCAACGTCCGTCGATTTCCCGGTAGGGTTCAACCCAGTTGGCTTGTGGGGCCAGTGCCTGGCCCTCACCAATGGAGGGATAATCTGCAAAGAAAACTCGCTCATTCACAATAGATTGTTTGTCATGCAGACCCCAGCCTCGCCAGGCGAGTAGTGTTCCGGCGGGATCATTGCCTTTGTATACAGCCCCTGAAAATGCAAAGGTATGAGGACTGCGGTTGTGAAACCGACCTGGGCGGGTGACTTTAAATTCGCCACCTAAAGTACGGACCTCTTCGCCTATCCAACTGCTGATTGCTGAATTGGTGTAGGTATAAGGTGACAACCAGCCGATGTCAGGGTTTTCAAAGCCAAATTCAGGATAGAACATCCCCGCTTTAAATTGCCAGCGATACTTGCTGGACCAGATGGGTTTATATTTTATCGAAAGCTGGGTCAGTCCGGCATGTGAACTGGGTGAATGTGTTGCATTAAGCACGGAATGCCAGGAAACATAGTCTGTCAGATCGCCTGATAATTCTAATAAAGCCTGACTGAGCTGCAATTTATTATCAGCATCGTATCTTAAAATGCCGGTGCCACCCTCTGTAAAACTCAATTCATCATCTACAGATAAGGCCAGACTGCCCTGAATTAACCCGCGCACTTTTAGAGATTCAGCCTGAACTGAGGTGGACAGCGTAATAGCTAATGGGATGAGGAAGGCGACAGATTTCATTGTTGTTCTCGGTTTTGGCTAATATTCAAAAAACGACTGGCAACGGGTTGTGTAGCCCGCCGTCAATAATCATCAAAATCGTCTAAGTCGCTGGCTTCATCGTAGCCGGGCAATAAAGCTGTTTGCAGTTGTACAGAAACCGGGGCTGAAGGCGTTAGTAGCTCACCCTGGTGAACGGGCTCTAGTTGTGACAATCTCGCGTGCCACAATTGCCAGCGAAATTGCTCATTGTCCGGAACCTCAATAGTAACTGCACCATTGCTGTCAGATACTGCAAACCAGGGGGTATCGGTGACATATACGTAGGCTTGCATCCAGTCGTGAATATTACAGCCGATGTGAATTGCACCGGCGGCAGACATTGTTGGTCCCGTCTCAGTTTCGCCTGCCTCGATAGTTAAATCAAAAGGCTGTGCTTCTGATAAGCTATACACCTGATGTTTTATCGAATCCTGATTTGGAAATGTAACCGTTGCGCCTTTTTTTACGGCCACAACGTGTGGTGTAAACTGCTTATTACTTTGACTCAGAGTGGCGCTTTGCGGGGTGCTGTTGGCGGCCAGCTGAATTGCTCCCTCTGTTAGCGGGAACAGGCTAATAATGGCATGGGGTAGTGGGTCACCCTGGTTATCTTTGAGTTGAAATGTCACCAACGCTCCCCAGCTATGCTGACTAAAACAAAGCAGGAAAATTACACTACGACACAGGGATTGCATAAGCAGCTCTACAAGTTATTCGACCTTAAATCGATTTAATAACGTTTGCATATCTCTGGCTAACGACAAAAGTTCGACAACTTCCTTTAAGGTGTCCTGAGAATGCGCGTCGGACTCCACCGCCATGGATTTCAGGTTGTCGATGCTGCGATTAATTTCTTCTGCTGTTACCGATTGTTCTTCAACGGCACTGGCTACAGTCATGTTCATTCCTGAGATCAAATCAACGGCAGTGGTGATCTCTTGTAATGCTTGACCGGAGAGAATGGCTTTTTCATCCAAAATTTTTGAATTATTTAAAGATTCTTCCATCACTGATACGGCCTGTGCACTTTCAACGCTAAGTTGCTCGATGTTTTCACGGATTTGTTTGGTCAGTTCAGAGGTTCGCTTTGCCAGGTTGCGTACTTCCTCTGCGACAACGGCAAAACCTCGCCCTTGTTCGCCGGCCCGGGCGGCTTCTATCGCCGCATTCAGCGCCAGTAGATTGGTTTGGTCAGCGATTTCACTGATAGTGTCAGTTACATTGGAGATAGATTGGGTTCTGACATCCAACTGTTTGACCACCTCTGATGTCGTGGCAATGTTGGAGGTTATGGTATTGATGGTAGATACCGATTCGTTAACAACGGCATGGCCTTTGATCGCTAACTGATTCGCTTCTTCGGTTGCTTCAGAGGCATTCGCCGCATTTTTAGCTACATCGGTTACCGCCATACTCATTTGACTCATGGAACCAGCGACATCGTCACTGACTTCCTGTTGTTTTGAGGTCGCATGATGTAGATGGTTCATTTTCTCGCCAACAAATTCCATGGACTGCATAAAACTCACCATGGCTTTTTTAACCTGTTTCAATATCGCTGCCTGGTTACTGGCAAACTTGTTAAAAGCAATGGCGGTTTCACCAATCTCATCACAACGGTCTTCCTCCAGCCGTTGTGTTAAATCCCCATCACCTGAAGAGATTTGTTTTAATCTGTCTGTCAGTACTTTGAGTGGTTGTGCCAGCAATCGAATCGCCATCAATGTCATAAAAGTACCAAATAATACCGCGCCGATTGTTACGAATAAGATCAGTGAGGCTGAAAAGGTAACGTTTGATTCCGCCTCCTGCACAACCATTTGGCTGTCCTTTGTAACCACCGCGCTCATTTGATCTATCACATCATGCATTTCTGCAAATTTCTGCGAAGCATCCTGCAAACTAATTCGCGACGCCTCGCGCCGTTCTTCTCTGCCGTTATTTTCCCGTAGTGACACCACCTGGAAAGTCAGCGTTTGCCATTCTTTGCTCAAACGCTCGTAATCATTCATCAAACGATGGATTTGCGGATCGTCAATGACAAGTTTGAATTGCTGGAGTTTTTGCTGTGCTTCTTCAATGTTCTGCTTGTGGTAATTCACCAGATTGCGAAATGGCGGGGATGAAGTGCTAACGAATATCAGGCTGCGTTCTGCTGATATGGCTCGATACAAATTCGCATCGGCGGCCAACATCAGATTGGATGCCGTAAAGTACTTATTGGCGATGATATCGACATCATTGGCCAGTTTTTGCTGAGTCCAGAATGCCACAATGATAACCACAGACAATGAAGCAAAAAATGACCCTGTTAACAGCCAAAGTTTATTTTTGATGGATAAATTTAAAAACCAGTGCATATCTTATTATCCGGTGTGTCTTGCAAAGCGAACTATTTTTACTAGAAAGACTGCGGGCAGAAATAATTTCTGTCAATAAAAAGTGATTTGACCAAAGGTAATAAAAAGAACCGGATTTGCCTGTTTCATTTGCTATCGGAATAAATGTAATCTGCTGTAATGTGCTTATGTAAAATATTCCAGATAATGGTTTAACGCTTTGATAGCGCAACCATTTTTGAAGATGTAAGAGTGTGAAAACAGCAGTGAATGGCTGTTTAAAGTTCCAGATTTAATGAATTTGACTTAATACTGTTCCCTTGGGGCATTCGAAGAAAATGGATTTTTATACGGTTATATACATCGCTTAAAAACCGGATTTTTTATCTCATATAAGGAAAACACATGAGTACAACTAACTCTACAACCCCCCAATCCTTAACAAAAAATGAAATTGCTGGTACGGCTGTTTCAAAAAGTGGAGGGTTAGACCTGGCGTTTAATATCGCAGAAAAAGCAGTGCCTAAACCCTATAACGTTGCAGTCAAAGCAGCAAAAATAGTAAAGGGCGTTCTCTTTCCAAAGCCCAATATGACTTTGGAAACCCTGAAAGAAATCCAAGCGCAACTGGATGAAATGGACAAAAAGCTGGATGAAATCCAGATGATAAGTTCAGCCACTTATATGGCGGTAAAAACCTTAGCTTATGATTATGCGCAAAACCACTATGACAGCATTGTCACCGCACTCATTGACGCCAATATCGGTATCAATAGTAAGTTTGAAGAATTTTACACCCAACATGTTTTTCCTCGTACACCTGACGAATTCTATGAGTTTACTGCAAACCTTTGCCCGGGTGGCGTTTGCTCACAGACTGATAGCAATATTTTAAGACTTCTTGGGGCTAACGTTCCTGAGTTGGCAACAAAGGGGGTTTTAACCGAAAGTCAGGTGACCTCTTCAAATTTGGATCCCGCAGAATTATTGAACGAATTTTCTGATAGATTGAGACCTGATCGCAATATATGGAAAGACCTGAACAAGGCATACCATGATGTGCTTAAAAAGACTCATGGAGAGAGCAGCATCGACAATAAAGTTGTTTATTACATGGCTGCAATGCAACCCATTGTTACCTTACAACTTAATTTACTCTCTGATATGCAACAATTGTTTTTTATGAATCAGGTTCAGGTTGCGCTGCTATACAATCACCCAGAGCTTTATACCGGGAAGCATGCACCGTTTCCATATGCGCTATCTGATAAAAGTGGAAAAGCCGGTTATGAAGAAACGCTGGTATATATGGCAGACTTTTTTGAGGATTTGGGAAGCAAGTTCATTGCAGTCTTTGGAGCAACTGAAGATTCCGAAGACAGAACAAAAGGTATAATTCAATTTGTTGAGCAGGCAGATTACCTGAACAACTTTTGCTCTGGCGACAATGAATCTGACCGATTGTTTAATACCGAGAACATTAATAATAATTGCTGGATTGAAGAGCTCAATATGCCCAATAAGAAAAGTGAATGGCATACCGGTACCGTTACGGCATTGTGCCAAGTTTCAGATGATAGCCAGGAGCTTACTTTAAAAAGGCTTTACTTCAATTTTCCCTATAAAGTAGATAATTTAAATGGCATCACTGAACTGAATAATCCAGCAATTGAATACAAGGATGGTGTATTAAAAGCGAAAAACCCGATAGATTTTAAAAATATTGTCGATACCTCTGTGCCTTCAGGCACACCTTCGGCTTCAACATGGGTAGCACACACCTCCGGCGCTCTTGGCCGTTACCACCTGATGTACCAGAAGTACAAAATCAAACTCGATTCATCCAGTGAATTTACAGAGCATGTTTACGACGACAGAAAAAGTAAAATGAATAACTCATCGCGTCCCAATAAGTACGATATGTCGGTAAAGGATGGCAAGCTTGAATACCCAAAATGGGAAGGGCCGGTTTACAGTAGTTCAGCAAATCCAGATGGCTGGACCAGCAGCGCATACGCAGAAACCCAAAATGGGCGGGGGTATTGGGTAAATAGCTATTTTGTGCAACGCGACTATCCATCCAGCACAGGAATAAGCGACGCCAAGGGACAACTCATTTATCTGGCGCCACTAAAAAATGACACTCGTTGTGAGCAAACGATTAAAGATGGCATAGTCACGCTCAGCTGGCCTGCGGGTAATGACCAGGAAGCAACAACAGTGAGTATAGACACCACTACCAGTTGTAAATGTCCAGACAATAGCGGAACCTCAGGTGGGGGAGCATCTTTTAAGTGTGGAGAAAATGTTTTATCTGTTACTACTGAAGCGCCGATAGTGGAAATCCAGCCTTTAGCTCCTAAATAGTCCGAAAAAATTGCTGTGACAGCAAATTGCAGTTAGCAACTAGCCAAGCTTTATATCAGGATGGCTGTAGCTACAGCCATCCTGACTAATTATAAAAGCGCCAAGCCATTAATTGCGCAAACACTTAAGAACACTTTCCCAGTACAGGAATGTCACACAGTGGTGGGTTAGCCTTTGGCTAACAGCGCGTTGGCAACTTTGGAGTTATTGCTGCGATTAAGTGCTTTGGTGATCTTGTCACCAGCCTGCACTAAAGCATCCAGGTTAATACCTGTCTCAATGCCCATACCATTTAGCATATAAACCACATCTTCAGTGGCCACATTGCCTGAGGCGCCTTTGGCATAAGGACACCCACCTAAACCTGCGACAGCAGCATCGATGACATTGACGCCCATTTGTAACGCCATCAGGATATTACTCAGCGCCTGGCCGTAAGTGTCATGAAAATGCACAGCCAGTTTCTTTACAGGTATATCCTGCAAAACTGCATTCAACATCTGTTGGGTTTTCAGCGGTGTGCCAACACCAATGGTATCGCCAAGAGAGATTTCGTAGCAGCCCATATCCAGTAACTGTTTCGACACTTGTTTAACCGCTTCCGGGGCAATGTCACCTTCATAGGGACAACCCAAAACGCAGGAAACATAACCGCGTACCTTGACGTTTTGCTGCTGTGCGGCCTCAATTACCGGTGCAAAACGCGCCAAGCTTTCAGCAATCGAGCAGTTGATGTTCTTTTGTGAAAATGACTCAGACGCGGCACCAAAAATCGCCACTTCATCGGCTCCGGCTTCCATAGCTGCTTCAAAGCCTTTAAGGTTTGGTGTCAGGGCAGAGTAGGTGACGCCTTGCTTGCGTGTCACCTGTTTAAATACCTCTGCAGAATCGGCCATTTTGGGCACCCATTTGGGCGAGACAAAACTTCCGGTTTCTATCATGGATAGTCCGGCATTCGCCAGACCTTCCACTAACGCAATTTTATCTTGCAATAAAATATCGGCCTTTTCGTTTTGCAGCCCGTCACGAGGTCCCACTTCAACGATGGTTGCTGATTGCGGTAATGTCATTATTCGCTCACCTCAAAGGCCAGAAGTTCCGCGCCACCGTCCACCAGTTCACCGGCCTGAAAGAAGAACTCTGTGACTTTACCTTTTGCCGGTGCTTTGATGGTGTGTTCCATTTTCATGGCTTCCATGATTAGCAATGGTGTATCAGCGTCAACTGTCTCTCCGGCCTCAACCATGAGTTTTACGACAGTGCCGTTCATGGGAGCAGTTAAACCCCCATCAGAATCCTGCATATCATCTAAACCTAAATCAGGCTCTTCTTCACTGAAGTGCAGAGCTGTTTGTGCGGTGTACAAAGACATATCACTGCCATGAACTACCAGTGTGGCTTTTTGGCGATGTCCATTAACATTGGCGATTAATTCATTGCCGCTCAGTTTTCCAGAAACCAACAAATCTTCACCATTGATATTCAACTCAAACTGTTCAGCATCCACATGGGTAACAGTCACTTCGAATTTTTCACCAGCTACACCCACAACGACAGTCTGGCTATGTTGCTCATTGGCACGCCAGGCGTTGGTAAATTGCCACGGAGAAGAGATATCAGCACTGTTGGCTTTGGGTTGAGTCTGTTTTTTATTGAGCAGAATGGCAAGCACCATTAACGGCAAACATTGATTGAAGTCATAGTCGCTGTTAACAAATATCTTATCCTGGTGCTTCTCGATGAAGCCAGTGTCCAGTTCGACATTTCTGAAGGCATCGGTGCTGGCCAGGTTGTACAAAAATGGCAGGTTAGTGGTCATGCCATTAATATGGTAATCGCTAAGTGCCGAAGTCAGACGATTAAGCGCTTTGTTGCGATCTTCGTCCCAGACAATTAGCTTGGCAATCATAGGATCGTAATAAACTGATACTTCATCGCCCTGGCGCACGCCGGTATCAACCCGCACATGGCGGTTTTCTAATGGGGCCTGCAGATAGGTAAGTTGACCGGTAACTGGCAAGAAGTCATTGTCGGGATCTTCGGCATAAACTCGTGCTTCAAATGCATGTCCGTTGACTTTGAGTTGCTCCTGAGTGAGCGGCAAAGGCTCGCCAGCAGCGACATTCAGCTGCCATTGCACCAGATCCTGGCCGGTAATCATTTCGGTAACCGGGTGTTCTACCTGTAAGCGGGTATTCATTTCCATAAAGTAGAAGCTACCGTCTACGTCATACAAGAATTCCACGGTGCCGGCACCGACATAGTCAATGGCTTTAGCCGCTTTTAATGCAGCTTCACCCATGGCTTTTCTGACTTCTTCAGACAAGCCAGGTGCTGGCGCTTCTTCGATAACCTTCTGGTGACGGCGTTGTACCGAACAATCCCGCTCGAACAAATACACGCCGTTACCATGTTTGTCACAAAACACCTGAATTTCCACGTGTCTGGGTTGTGTCAGGTATTTTTCCACCAGCATGGTGTCATCACTAAAGCTGGACAAGGCTTCTCGTTTTGCCGCAGCTAAGGCCCCGGCAAATTCTTTTTCAGACCATACCTGGCGCATACCTTTACCACCGCCACCAGCAGCCGCTTTGAGCAATACCGGATAACCCATGTCATCGGCGGCTTTTTTGATAACGGCTTCCGACTGGTCATCACCGTGATAGCCAGGTACCAGAGGTACACCTGCTTTTTCCATGATGGTTTTGGCTGCGCTTTTACTACCCATGGCTTCTATAGCGCCGGTAGGCGGCCCTACGAAAGTAATGTTGTTGGCTTCGCACAGATTGGCGAATCTGGCATTTTCAGATAAAAATCCATAGCCAGGGTGCACCGCATCTGCACCGACTTCCTTACAAACATCAATGATGGTTTGGGCTTTCAGGTAGCTGTCTTTGGCTGCTGGGCCGCCAATGTGTACCGCTTCATCCGCCATTTGCACATGCAAGGCATTGGCATCAGCATCAGAATATACGGCAACAGTGGGTATCCCCATTTTGCGCGCAGTTTTAATAACACGGCAACAAATTTCACCGCGGTTAGCGATTAGTAATTTCTTAAACATGTTTAATCCTTGCGCCAGTTGGGTTTACGTTTTTCCAGGAATGCGCTCAATCCTTCTTGACCTTCGTCAGAGACACGGACAGTGGCAATTCGCAAACAGGTCTTTTCAATAACCTCTTCTTCACCGGGCTGATTTTTAACATCAAAAATCAGCTGTTTTGCTGCCGCGACCGCCTGTGGGCCGTTGCGCAATATGTTATTCAGCAGATCTTCAATGGTGGTATCCAGTTCTTCCTCGGTAACTGTTTCGCTTACCAGCCCCAGTCTTCTGGCCCGCCGAGCAGAAAACACTTCCGCGGTCATAAAATAGCGACGAGCAACCCGTTCGCCCATGGCCGCAATCACATAAGGACTGATGGTGGCAGGGATCAAGCCAAGACGTACTTCGCTTAAACAAAATTTACTGAGTTTGCTGGCGACTGCCATATCACAACAGGCCACCAGACCCACTGCGCCACCATAAGTGGCTCCCTGAACCCTGGCGATGGTGGGTTTAGGCATGTAATTCAGGTGCCATAACATGTCAGCAAGCTTTTTCGCATCAGCAACATTCTCATCAAAGGAGTAATCCGCCATGCGCTTCATCCAGCCTGCATCTGCGCCAGCGCAGAAACTTTGGCCATTGGCTTGCAATACCATAGCGCGCACGTTTTTATCTTCACCGATTTGTTTAAACAGGTGCGTCAGTTCAGCGATGAGGGCATCGTCAAAGGCGTTGTGCTTTTCCGGGCGATTAAGGGTAACCGTGGCTACGCCACGTTCATCAAGATTATAAAGTACAGAGTCAGTCATCATCACACCTTACATTCTAAAGACGCCGAATTGAGTTTCCTCAACAGGCTTATTCAGGGCAGCTGACAGGCTCAACCCTAATACAAAACGGGTGTCAGCAGGATCGATTACACCATCGTCCCATAAACGGGCTGAGGCGTAGTAGGGGTGTCCCTGATGTTCGTAGTTGTCCACGATAGGTTGCTTAAAGGCTTGTTCTTCTTCTGCGGACCAGGTTTCGCCAGCGCGTTGTTTTTGTTCTTTTTTGACTTGCGCTAGTACGCCTGCCGCTTGTTCGCCACCCATTACCGAAATACGGGCGTTTGGCCACATAAACAGGAATCGAGGATCGTAAGCGCGGCCACACATGCCGTAGTTACCGGCACCAAAGCTACCACCAATGAGTACAGTGAACTTAGGTACGTTGGCGCAGGCTACTGCCGTTACCATCTTGGCACCATTTTTGGCTATACCGCCAGACTCATACTGTTTACCCACCATAAAACCAGTGATGTTTTGCAGGAAGACCAGTGGAATTTTGCGCTGGGCGCAAAGCTCAATAAAGTGCGCGCCTTTTAGTGCTGATTCGGAAAACAAAATACCGTTATTAGCAACGATGCCAACGGGATAACCGAATATGCGGGCAAACCCGCACACCAGTGTGGTGCCATAAAGCGCTTTAAACTCATCAAATTCGGAGCCATCAACGATGCGGGCGATAATTTCACGTACGTCATAGGGCTGACGAGTGTCTTTCGGAATAATGCCGTAAATTTCTTTGGCATCGTAAAGCGGTTCTCGGGCTTCGCGAATATCAATATTGGGTTGTTTTACGCGGTTTAAACGGGCAACAGAATCACGGGCGATCTTAAGCGCATGGTGATCGTTGTTGGCCAGGTGATCCACTACACCTGAAGTCCGGCAGTGTACATCGCCACCGCCCAGCTCTTCTGCCGATACTACTTCACCTGTTGCGGCTTTAACCAGCGGTGGTCCACCCAGGAAGATTGTGCCCTGATTTTTAACGATAATGGATTCATCTGCCATGGCGGGAACATAAGCGCCACCAGCAGTACAACTACCCATAACCACTGCGATTTGTGGAATGTTTTTGGCTGACAGGTTGGCCTGGTTATAAAAAATGCGACCAAAGTGTTCTCTGTCCGGAAATACATCGTCCTGACGAGGCAGGTTTGCACCACCGGAATCCACCAAATAAATGCAGGGCAGGTTGTTCTGTTCAGCAATGGTTTGCGCACGCAGGTGCTTTTTCACCGTCAGAGGATAGTAGGTACCGCCTTTAACTGTGGCGTCGTTGGCGACTATCATGCATTCCTGACCGGATACCCGACCAATACCCGCGATAACTCCAGCGGCGGGCACATAGTCTTCATAAACGTTCCAGGCTGCCAGTTGCGAGATCTCCAGAAAGGGAGAGCCGGGATCTAATAAGGTATTGATACGTTCTCTGGGCAATAATTTGCCTCGGTCGGTATGACGCTTATTGGCTTTTTCGCCACCACCTTGTTTGATTTGCGCGATTTTTTCTTGCAGATCGTTCACCTGCAGCGCCATGTGCTCAGCATTTTCTGCAAACGCAGCACTTTTCACATTAATTTTTGATTGAATTGGATTACTTGCTTGTGTCGACACATTTAACTCCGTTAAATCCGCTTCATAAAAAATCGGATTTGCGAAAAATCCGATTCATTAATTACAACCGGGCTTGTATCTGCCCGGTCAATATACTTTAGACTGATTCTTTGAATAATTCGCGACCAATCAGCATACGACGTATTTCAGAAGTACCGGCGCCGATTTCATAAAGTTTGGCGTCCCGCAGCAAGCGTCCAGTCGGGTATTCATTGATATAGCCATTACCGCCCAATAACTGAATCGCATCCAGCGCCATTTTGGTGGCCAATTCTGCCGCATAAAGAATCGCACCAGCAGCATCTTTACGGGTGGTTTCACCACGGTCACAAGCCTTGGCTACGGTGTAAACATAGGCACGCGCGGCATTCATCTGAGTGTACATGTCGGCAACTTTACCTTGTACCAACTGGAATTCACCGATGGATTGACCAAACTGCTTGCGGTCGTGAATGTAGGGCACAACGATATCCATGGCGGCTTGCATAATACCGATAGGGCCACCAGAAAGTACCAGACGTTCGTAATCCAGACCGCTCATCAGCACGCGTACACCGCCGCCAACCTCGCCCAGAATGTTTTCTTCAGGAACTTCTACATCTTCGAATACCAGCTCGCAGGTATTGGAAGAGCGCATACCTAGCTTGTCTAGTTTTTGCGCCTGAGAGAAACCGGCAAAGCTTTTTTCAACGATAAAAGCGGTGATACCTTTGGAGCCACCATTGACGTCAGTTTTTGCGTAAATCACGAAAGTGCTGGCGTCAGGGCCATTGGTGATCCACATCTTGTTGCCGTTAAGAATGTAACGGTCGCCCTTCTTATCCGCACGCAGTTTCATGCTGACAACATCAGAACCTGCGTTAGGCTCACTCATGGCTAATGCACCAATGTGCTCACCACTTACCAGCTTAGGCAGATACTTTTCTTTTTGCGCTGCAGTACCGTTTTTGTGGATCTGATTAACACATAAATTACTGTGGGCACCGTAGCTTAAACCAATGCCAGCTGATGCACGGCTGATTTCTTCCATAGCGACAACGTGGGCCAGATAACCCATATCCACACCGCCGTATTCTTCTGCGACGGTCATGCCTAACAGACCCATTTCACCGAATTGAGTCCACAGCTGGTTGGGGAAGGCGTTATCTTCATCGGATTTTTCTGCCAGAGGCGCAATTTCGCCCTGCGCGAACTGGTAAATACCTTCTCTTAACGCATCAATATCTTCGCCAAGATCAAAATTTAATGTAGGGTAGGGAGTATTCATGGATTTACACACCTTTGGTTAATTCAGATAATTCTTCTTTACAACGCAGCTCCACGTCATTTAGCTCATTCATCAGCATCTGAATATCTTCCATTTGCTGTTTCATGATGGCGCGTTTCTCATGCGTCATGCGTAGCATTTCTTCTAGTTGTACTTTAGAGCTTTGATGAGAATCATATAGCTCAAATAAGGTTTTGGTTTCAGCTAAAGAAAATCCCAGACGTTTGCCGCGTAGGATCAACTTTAGCCGAACTCTATCTTTTTTATTGTAGATACGACTTTGACCGGCTCGCTCTGGTGCCAACAGGCCTTGCTCTTCGTAAAAACGAATAGAGCGGGGGGTAATGTCAAATTCTTTTGACAATTCACCAATAGAATAAGTTTGCTCACTCACAGGTTTACCTTTACGTTCACGTAAGGAATAAGTTAACGTAAAGGTAAAGTAACCCTGACAACTTTTCAACATTCTATTTACAACCGATTTCGACAAAGTTATCGCTTGCGTCCAGAATGTTGTACAGGATGGAGATGGTCCTAAAGTACAGTCGCTCAGATTGACCAAATAGACCACAATGCCAACATCATCAGCAAAGGTAATGAAAATGACAACAGAAAATATCGTTATTGTATCTGCCAAACGCACCCCAATGGGCGCATTTATGGGCAGCTTATCCCCTCTGACCTCTACAGAACTGGGAGCTGGTGCCATTGCCAGTGTCCTGGCCGATAGTCAGGCAGACGCCAATCAGGTTGATGAAGTGATTATGGGCTGTGTTTTGCCTGCTGGTTTGGGGCAATCGCCTGCAAGACAAGCGGCACTGGCGGGCGGTTTGCCGCTTTCTGCTGGCGTAACCACCATTAACAAAGTGTGTGGTTCGGGTATGAAGGCCGTTATGATGGCTCATGACTTTATCAAAGCTGGCAGTGCTGAAGTGGTGATCGCAGGTGGTATGGAAAGCATGTCTAACGCGCCATATTTATTGCCTAAAGCACGTGGCGGTTATCGCATGGGTCATGGCCAGGTTCAGGATCACATGATGCTGGATGGTCTGGAAAATGCCTACGACGGTCAGGCGATGGGCTGTTTTGCTCAGGCGACTGCCGACGCTGAAGGTATCACCCGGGAAGACATGGACGCGTTTGCTTTGTCCTCTTTGGATAAGGCCAAAACGGCGATAGCTGAAGGTTACTTTAAAAATGAAGTGGCTGATGTGGTGATTCAGGGCCGTAAAGGCAATGTGGTGGTCAGCGAAGACGAGTCTCCGGCTAAAGCTATGCCAGAGAAAATCCCCAATTTACGGCCTGCATTTAAAAAAGACGGCACAGTAACAGCAGCAAACTCCAGCTCTATTTCTGATGGTGCCGCAGCACTTATGATTATGACTGAGTCCAAAGCTAAATCATTGGGCCTTGAGCCACTGGCTCGCATTGTAGCTCATTCCACCAATTCCATTGAGCCAGAAAATTTCACAGTCGCGCCAGTGGGAGCAATGCAAAAGCTGATGGACAAAGCAGGTTGGTCGTTGAATGACGTAGATTTATTCGAAATCAATGAAGCCTTCGCCATGGTGACCATGTTGGCGGTGCGTCAGTTGGAGCTTGACGAAAGCAAGGTTAATGTCAACGGTGGTGCTTGTGCGCTGGGTCATCCTATCGGCGCATCAGGTGCCCGTATTCTGGTGACTCTGATCCATGCATTAAAACGTCTGGGTAAATCAAAAGGCGTCGCCTCATTGTGTATCGGTGGTGGTGAAGCCACTGCGATTGCTGTTGAAGTGATGTAATTCTGGTAAGTTGTTCGACAAAAGCTGGCCGGTGTGCCAGCTTTTTAGTTTTAAGCACTTAAAGAGTGGCTATCTAAATAGGATTTGATACTGATTAATTCGTTTGCCAGCTCATCACAGGCGTTTATTAGCTGTTCAGCACCTTGTCCTTCCCGGATGGCTTTTTTGATTTGCATACACAGATTATAAGCCTTTGGAAATGCCAGTTTATTGGATTGTTTTTGCAATTCGTTAATGCTCGAAGCCAGTTCCAGTGATTCTGACACTGCCTCCTGTTGCATTTTATCCAGAGCAGGTGGTAGTGATGCAAAAAAGGTTTTCATGGCGCTGTGCCAGGCTGAAAAGCTGACACTGTGATTATGTATGCCTACTGCCTTATCAGTACCAGGAATACTGTTAATTAACTGCATATCGGCGTTTTTCAAGGTAGTTGTCGCCTAAGCCGTTAAGCTGCTTCTTTTTTGCTCTCCGGATTAAGTTCCACAA
>NZ_JBVTQY010000039.1:0-42938 GCF_055755215.1 Planctobacterium sp. R6 | reverse complement strand
GGTCGTTAGCTCAGTTGGTAGAGCAGTTGACTTTTAATCAATTGGTCGCTGGTTCGAATCCAGCACGACCCACCACTCAATCATCAGCATATATCAAAATCCCCGAAAGCAATTATTCAGTACTCGTTGAGTGCCGGATGAGAACCAGCGCGTTCGACAAATCGTAGGGAACGATTTGCACAGCCGATGTCGCATTATACGATTGCATCAAACATCCTTGTGATACGGTCCAGCCTGCACATCCGTGTGCAGTCGTTCAGGGCTAGCCGAGCTGCGGGCCCTCACTCGTCTCAAGACGCCCTTCACCCAGCACGACCCACCACTCAATCATCAGCATATATCAAAATCCCCGAAAGCAATTATTCAGTACTCGTTGAGTACCGGATGAGACAAGTTTGTCTGGAACAAACTTGAACGCACGAAGTGCGGCCCGAAGGGCGAAGGCAGGGATAGCCTAAGTAGCCAGCGCGTTCGATAAATCGTAGGGAACGATTTGCACAGCCGATGTCGCATTATACGATTGCAACAAACATCCTTGTGATACGGTCCAGCCTGCACATCCGTGTGCAGTCGTTCAGAGGGCCAGACCTTTGGTCCTGTAAACACCCTCTTCACCCATCCACAATGGCTCACCACTGTTATTCGATGATTTTCGGATCTATATTTGCATTTGCACTGCATATAGCCGGGTAATGGTTAAAACAGAAAGTCATAACAGATGACTAAAAAATAAACTGTTGATGCTGCTCTTTCGTATAGTTTCTAGTATAATCCGCACCCTTTTGAAACATGATGTGGTCTGATATGCAGCCGGCAAAAATAGATATCGATTATTCCTTTCCAGGTAAACCTGCCGTTTTAAGCGACGTGCAGCAATCTGCCTATAAGCAACGGATTAAAGCCTTGTTGCAAGAGAAAAATGCCGTTCTGATTGCTCATTACTACACCGACCCGGAAATTCAGGCATTGGCTGAGGAAACCGGCGGGTTTATTTCTGATTCATTGGAAATGGCTCGTTACGGTAAAAATGCGGCGCAAAACACCTTAATCGTGGCTGGTGTAAAGTTCATGGGTGAAACTGCCAAGATTCTGAGTCCTGAAAAAACGGTATTGATGCCGACCCTGGAAGCGACCTGCTCGTTGGATCTGGGTTGCCCGATAAAAGAGTTTGATGAGTTTTGTTCTGCTCACCCAGACAGAACGGTTGTGGTTTATGCTAATACCTCTGCAGCGGTTAAAGCGCGTGCCGATTGGGTGGTGACATCCAGCATCGCACTGGATGTGGTTGAACATCTGGATAGCCAGGGACAAAAGATTCTATGGGGACCAGATAGACACCTTGGCAATTATATCGCGAAGCAAACCGGTGCGGATATATTGATGTGGCAGGGGGAGTGTATTGTGCACGATGAGTTCTCTGCAAAAGCCTTACAAGACATGAAAAACGTCTATCCGGACGCTGCGATTCTGGTACACCCGGAATCACCGGCCAGTGTCGTAGAGATGGCTGACGCAGTAGGCTCAACTTCGCAATTAATTAAAGCTGCGCAAGAACTACCGAATCAGCAATTGATTGTCGCTACCGACAAAGGGATTTTCTATAAAATGCAACAGTTTGCGCCGGGTAAAACCTTTATTGAAGCGCCAACTGGCGGAAATGGGGCAACCTGCAGAAGTTGTGCACATTGCCCATGGATGGCGATGAATGGTCTTGCAGCGATAGAAAGTGCTCTCACGGACACCAGTGGTCATGAAATTTTTGTGGATGATGCACTGCGTGAAAAGGCGTTGATACCCTTAAATCGCATGTTGAATTTTTCAACAGCACGCAAGTAAAAAGAGGATAAACGGGCGGAATCTGGCCCTGGTTAGTGGGTTTTAATGGTGACAGGTGGCTAAATCGCCACTTAAGTCACATTTTCACAATTTTTACTTGATTCAGTGTTTTGAAACCCCTAACATACGCCACCTGTTTTGAGGTGCCTTGGCTGACTAATTTGTCAGGAACAAATTAGACCATGCGAAGCATGGCCCGAAGGGCGAAGGCAGGATGCCGGAGTAACGCGCACGAGTAACGCGCACGAGTAACGCGCACGAGTAACGCGCACGAGTAACGCGCACGAGTAGTGCGCCGACATGCAAACAACACCGAAGTTTGTATGTCACATAAAACAAGTTAATAGGTGAGATGGCTGAGCTGGCTGAAGGCGCACGCCTGGAAAGTGTGTTTAGGTTAACCCCTAACGAGGGTTCGAATCCCTCTCTCACCGCCATATAAACAAAGAGGCCCTGCTCGAAAGAGCAGGGCCTCTTTGTTTATATGTTGCTGAATGGATTCCGAACCCGGAGGGTTCGACCAGATTGCCGGGAGCAATCTGGAACGTCGCTTGCGATGGCCCGTAGGGCGAAATACATGGATGTATTTCGTAATCCCTCATCCTCTATTTCCTATGCCTAACACTCAATCAACAATTATCACATCAAGCGGGTTTTTTCGTATATGGCGGTGAGAAACTATGTGATATGCACAATAAGACAATCCGTCAACAGCAGCAGCCCCTTTAATAAATTCTCTCAATTGAAAAAGACAACTCTTTTCAGGTTTACTCATTCAACACGCAGTAGCCATTGCGGTAAATTTTTTCGCTCTTCGACAGTTTTCCTGCTATACCTTTTTGAAACACAAGGTTAAGGGAACACAATGCGAAACAACACTACAGGAAACAAGGTTAAATTCAGCTTTATTTTGGGTATCGTCGTCATGCTTTTTGGCGTGCTGGTATCTGCCCATGCCACTGCATCCGACACTAGTTACGGCAGTTATGTAATATTAGGGGAAGCTCCTTCCGGCGATGATATTGCCATTGCCCGCACCGTTATCAATATCAATGAAACCTGTCCGACTGTTTCAGAGGTAGGGGGTGACTCAGCTATTACCATGATCTCCCGGGACAATCCTAATCATTTCAGTGTATTAGTGTGCGAAGCGCTAGTTGAGTTTGATAAAAGCTATCAAATCAACTTTGCCACTGGGGCTGTGGAATTGCCCATAGCCAAGTCAAACCCGGAAAATATTCTGGTTTACGGTGATACCGGGTGCAGCCATTGCGCCACTGGTACTGCTGCGGAACCTTTCAAAACCTTGGCTGATGCAGGCGCCTCTGAAAAAGCAGATTTGGTCTTGCATATGGGGGATTTTAATTATCGCGGCACGTCTGGAAAAACTGCCTTCTCATGGTATCAGGACGGCAAGTGGCAGCAATCAGAGGAATATACCTATGATGCCGGCGATGGCGAATCGTTGGGACAGCACTGTGGTCAGGTACCAGGTCAAAGTTTCCTGAGTCAGTCTGCGAGTAATTCCAATCGACCGGATATCTGGGAAAACTGGTTGGATGATTTATTTCTGCCGGCTGACAACCTGATGGCCAGCGCCCCCTGGATTGTAGCGCGTGGTAATCACGAATTGTGCAGTCGGGCAGGGCCGGGGTATTTTTACTTTTTAGATCACAATACCCGCCTGACAGGCAGCAAACAACTCAGTTGCCCTATTCCTGATGCCAGTAAAGACGCTGAACACAATACAGTGCAAATTCCAAATTTTGTGGTGAGTTTTGAGCATCTGGATATTGCCGTAATTGACTCTGCCAATGCCTGCGACAATTCCAGTCAATCTCCGTTTACGCAAAAGTATAAGAAAGTGTTTAGTGATTTGGAGAATGAAGTTGGAGGAAACCCCGCCTGGCTGATGACCCATCGCCCGATATACGGTGTTGAGGGCCCTTCCTCACAAGCAGTTTCCTGTACGAGCAAAGGCGAATTCAGTTGCGTGAACCAGATGATGCAAGCCGCCATAAAACAACAGAAGTCTAAAACATTGCCTTCGGCGGTGGAGTTGATTTTCACAGGTCATATGCATCGCTTTGAAAGTGTGAGTTTTCCCGGTAGTAAAAGACCTCCTAATATTGTAGTGGGATCCAGTGGTGTGAGCCTGTCTTCCGGGGCACCTTATGGCGCAAATACTACTGAGGTAGATGGTGAAAAAGCGCTGGTACTCAGCACCTCAGATAGCCTGACACTAAATGGTGAGGACTATCAGTCTTTTGGTTACATGTCCGTGTCTGTGGCTGCTGATGGTTCCTGGCAGAGTCAGTTGATTAATCCTGATATACCCGTGGTGATCGCTACCTGTAACAGTCAACAAAACTTTGTTTCAGGTGTCTGCGAATTAGGTAAAGGCGTTTCAGTAGAGGCCAAACCCTAAGTCAAAATGGTGGAGCGTGCTGATTTTTGCTGCAAAATTGTGACGCAAAGAGCAGCACACTCTCGACTCAATGTCGTTTTTTGCTCCTGCAAAAAATTTCGGTTTTACTGGTCCGTAACAGCAGAAAATACCTCATCAGCAAAGCCGGGATTAGTAATAAACGGGTTTTCTTTGCCCTGTATTGCCATGATGCGTTCATTGCGCCAGGTTTCTTCGGCGTTTGGACGGTATCTTTTGTGCCACTTCAGCATCAGCGGTAACTGTCCGTAATCCGGTAATTGGTATTGCCAGATAAGGTAAAGCATAGAGCGGGCAATTTCGCCTTTGGCAAACTCTCTGGGCTCTATCCCCCTATCAAAAATCGTGAAATTACAGTAATTGGCTTCGCCGCTGTTTTTATCACTTTCAATAAACAAATAATGCTGTCTGAGCTGCAATGATTTTTCCGCAACCGGCCACAGGTTATGCAGGTCGGCACTGGCTTCCTTATATCGGGCATATTCACATTGATTTTCCGATGGGCAATTCATGGCATTGGCCATCCAGGCCATGGGATATACATGGCCAACCGTTACATCTTGCGAAGTGTTGTCGGACATTGCGCAATAAAGGGTGTGATGTTTTTCCGTATACAATTGCTGCCAGAAAACAGCGTTTTTGACGTGCTGAAATGGTGTCGTATTAGCGGCCACCACCGCAGGGATTGAAATAAGGCAAATAAAAACCAATGTTTTTAGCATTGAATTATTGAGTACTGAATGTCTGATGTGTTTGTAGTTTAAGTTGTGCAGCGCGGCCATGTAAAATTTTTGTGTCCGGATATGAACTTTCGCCAAAGGCTATAGATACCGGTTCACCTGCCAATTTGGACAGTTTGTTTGTTAACTAGTGGAATTGTTACAAATCCGTGACTCTGTCAGCGCAATAAAAATGCACTAAACTGGTCTTTTTGACTGTTTTTAATGCACAACACTAGCTATACTGTGCGCCGCAAAATGAAAGTAAAAGTAAGATATTAAAGGATACATTGTGACTCCTATTACAAAGACATTCCAATATGGAAAACATACAGTAACGCTGGAAACTGGTGTTATTGCTCGCCAGGCCACAGCAGCCGTAATGGCAAGCATGGACGACACAGCAGTTTTAGTGACTGTTGTTGGTAAAAAAGAAGCGAAAGCTGACCAGGATTTCTTCCCTTTAACCGTTAATTACCAGGAAAAAGCCTACGCGGCAGGTAAGATCCCCGGCGGTTTCTTCAAAAGAGAGGGCAGACCCTCTGAAAACGAAACACTTATTGCGCGGTTGATCGACCGTCCAATCAGACCTTTGTTCCCGGAAGGTTTTAAAAACGATGTTCAGGTAATTATTACGGTTGTTTCTGCTAATCCAGAAATTCCCACTGATATCATTTCAATGATCGGTACTTCCGCCGCACTTGCGATTTCAGGTATCCCGTTTAATGGCCCAATTGGTGCTGCGCGTGTTGGTTATCAGGATAACCAATATGTTCTGAATACCCTGGCTTCTGAGCAAGAAAACAGCCAGTTAGACCTGGTAGTAGCCGGTACGTCTAATGCGGTACTGATGGTTGAATCTGAAGCGGCTGTGCTGTCTGAAGAAGTGATGCTTGGTGCGGTTATGTACGGTCACCAGGAAATGCAGGCCGTTGTGAATGCCGTGAACGAGTTCGCTGCTGAAGTGAATACTCCTGCATGGGATTGGCAGCCACCGGTTGAAAATACCGAGTTAAAAGACAAGATCAAAGCAGCTGCAGAAGCTGAAATGGCTGCGGCTTATCAGATTTCTGACAAGCTTGAGCGTAAGGCAGCGGTTGATGCAACCACTGCAAAGGCCACTGCGGCGTTGCTTGAAGCTGATGCGGAGCTGGACGAAAAAGAAGTTCGTGAACTGTTACACGAACTGGAAAGTGACGTAGTGCGTTCACGCATTCTGGCGGGTGAGCCACGTATCGATGGTCGTGATCCACAAATGATTCGTGCCCTTGACGTATCTACTGGTATTCTGCCTCGAACTCACGGTTCAGCATTGTTTACCCGTGGTGAAACTCAGGCAATTGTTGCCGCCACTCTGGGTACTGAACGCGATGCACAGATGATTGATGAACTGAGTGGTGTTTCTAACAGCCGCTTCATGTTGCATTACAATTTCCCTCCTTACTGTGTTGGTGAAACCGGCATGGTGGGTTCGCCTAAGCGTCGTGAAATTGGTCATGGTCGTTTGGCAAAACGCGGTATTCAGGCTGTTATGCCAAGTGCCGAAGAATTCCCGTATGTGGTACGTGTGGTTTCTGAGATCACAGAATCAAACGGTTCTTCGTCTATGGCGTCTGTCTGTGGTACTTCGCTGGCATTGATGGATGCAGGTGTACCTATTAAAGCGTCTGTTGCGGGTATCGCGATGGGACTGGTTAAAGGTGATGAAAACTTTGTGGTTCTGTCAGACATCCTGGGCGATGAAGATCACCTTGGTGATATGGACTTTAAAGTAGCGGGTACAGCTGCGGGTATCACTGCACTGCAGATGGATATCAAAATCGAAGGTATCACCAAAGAAATCATGCAGATCGCGCTTAAGCAAGCGAAAGAAGCAAGATTGCACATTCTGGGCGTAATGGACCAGGCTATCGGTGGTCACAGAACAGACCTGTCTGAGTTTGCACCGCGTATCTACACCATGAAGATTGAGCAAGACAAGATCCGCGACGTGATTGGTAAGGGTGGTGCTACCATTCGCCAAATCACTGAAGAGTCTGAGTGTAACATCGAGATTGAAGATGATGGCACAATTAAGATTTTCGCGACTGAACTTGCCAAAGCTGAAAAAGCCATTGCGCACATTGAAGCTATCACGGCTGATATCGAAGTGGGTAAGGTTTACAACGGTAAAGTAACTCGTATCGTTGATTTCGGTGCATTTGTTGAAGTTTTACCTGGCAAAGAAGGCCTGGTTCACATTTCACAAATCGCTCACGAGCGCGTTAACAAGGTTGCTGATTACCTGAAAGAAGGCCAGATGGTTGATGTCAAGGTTATGGAAATTGACCGTCAGAACCGCGTACGCCTTAGTATCAAAGAGTTGCTGGAAAAGCCACAACCTGCTGAAGAGAAGCCGGCAGAAGAGGGCAACAGTGCTGAATAATTAATTCAGCCAATGACTACTTGAAATGGGAGCTTATGCTCCCATTTTTAGTTACATATTAATGCTTCCAGGATATGAAAAAATATGGATAAATCCTCTCAAGACAAAATCGAAGCCAAAGTGTTCCGCCAACTCCTGGCGCATTTAGATAATCATAAAGAAGTACAGAATATTGATTTAATGATTCTGGCTGATTTTTGTCGAAATTGCTTGTCAAAATGGTATGTTAAAGCCTCCGCTGAAGAGGGAATAGCGTTAGATTATGAACAGGCCAGAGAAATAGTTTATGGCATGCCATACTCTGAGTGGAAGGATAAACACCAATTACCCGCGACACCAGAGCAGTTAGCGGCCTACGAGGCTAAACAATCAAAGAAATCCTAAGTATCCGGACATAATGAAAAGAATCGCGCAAACTTTAAAATCCAGATTGTTATTACCAGGCGGCCTGTTAGTCGCTTTATTCAGTTTATCTGGTTGTGCCGTCAATACCGCCGTCGTTGATACGGACGACTCTCCCAGACAAATGGGGAACTTGCTGTTAGCTGAGCCTGCCCCGGCCAGCTTCAGAAGCCAAATGGCGCTGGCCAGATTGAATCAGGTCTTAACCGAAGTGGAGCAAATCAGCGACGAACAACGCGCCGAATTACTCTATCAACGCGGCACACTCTATGACAGCGTCGGTTTAAGAGGCTTAGCGCAATACGACTTTGACAGCGCCCTGAAATTCAAACCCGATATGGCTGAAGCGCATAATTTCATTGGTATTCACCATACGCAAAATGGTGATTTCATCCAGGCTTATGACGCCTTTGATTCCACCCTGGAAATTCAACCAGACCATGATTTTGCTTTGCTCAACCGGGGCATTGCCTTGTATTACGGCGGACGTCCTGAGCTGGCGGTACAGGATCTGGCACTGTTTTACCAGAAAGACAGGCATGATCCCTATCGTGCTTTGTGGCACTACATCATTGAACGTGAAATAGACAAAGAAAAAGCGGGGCAAACGCTACAGCTGGCGAGAGAGCAACTCAGTGATGAAAATTGGGCGACACAAATTGTGGATTTTTATCTGGGTAAGATTACCGAAAATCAACTGTTAGCGGTGCTGGTGAACGGGGTGACTTCTCAGGAGCAATTGACGGACAGACTCTGTGAAGCTTATTTTTATCTGGGCAAATACCATTCTGCCAATGACAAGTTTGGTAAAGCGTCTAATTATTTCAAACTAACGCTCAGCACGAATGTTTATCAGTATGTTGAACACCGGTATGCGCGCCTGGAGTTAAATCTGTTGCGCGAACAGAATTTCAATTAATTTCAAAACGGGCGTGAGTTATTTTTACAAAGCTGCTTCTTTTTCTTAAAGCAAAAGTTTATTTGCTTGTTCTGATCCTGTTAAGTGGGCAATTGCTTGGTTCCGGTTGCAGTTACGTGCCCCGGCTTTTGGCATGGGCCGAACAGGGTATTGAACCCGAAGTTAACTATTATGCGGCTTTCAAACTGGGCGAGCAAAGCGCTGCGTATAATTTGTTAGCAATAGCTGAACAAAGCAGCAGCCAACACTGGGTAAAGGTACTGGCGCAGAACGAGATACCGGAAGCGCGGTTTTATCTGGCAATGAACACTGAGAGCCCGTCAGAAAAAAGAATGCACCTGATGGCGGCCGGAGAACATGACTACGCCCCGGCATTGTTTGAGTTGGGCATACATGACAACACGCCTGAGTCTAAAGTTCATTTTCTCAACGCAGCCGCGCAACTGGATTACTTTCCGGCGCAGCGGGCTTTATATCAGTGGCACTGGTTTCATGAAGATTATAGCAGTGCACTACCCTGGTTAAAGAAAGTGGCACAGCAGGATGCCAAAGAAGCCACCACGCTGGCACTACATTTTTGGCGGAATCGCAATCGACAGGAAGCGCGGAACTGGCTGGATAAAGCTGCGAAAATGGGTTCGTCGGAGGCGGAAGCTTATCTCCATCTTATCGCGCGCTACTGGAACAAATCCGCAAAAACTCAGGTTCTGGCCGTTGAACCTCAACAATGCACTATGCAGTTACAGTTTGTTGCTACCTCACTGGATTCGATTAAACAGGCACACCAGTTCTACCAAACATTCCTTCAGGATGCGCAATTAGCGCCATTACCGATTTGTTTAAATCCCCCGGTCTGGATTGAGGATGCCGAATTTAATTGCCGCAGTCGCTCAGTTAACAACTACCGTATTGAGTGCCCGTTGCATTTTCTGGATAAAGTATTAACGCCTGACAACTTCACCCATCTGACTGTCTTTGCCAAACAAGGAAAGGCCAACGTCGTCAATGGCGTGATGTATCTCGATTTGGCTGACAAATACTCGGTATTTGTGCATGAACTGGCGCACTTTGTGGGGTTTGTAGATGAATATCCGTTAAGTGAGCAGTTTGCGCATTATTATTGTGATGGTGCACAGCAGTTCCCTAATCTGATCGTGGTACCTGAATCGCAAACTCTGGAGGATGTTTCCCTGGAATATTGGCAAGGGTTATCACAAGACCTGGTGCTTTCAAAAGCGAACACCTGTAAGAATCACAGCGCGCAGGCCTATAAATTCTCTGCGAAATTAACCTTTTTAGAGTTCCACGATACCGGCTACATTCCCGAAGTATACAAAGCTATCTGGCTTGAACGACTGCAATCCCGGCAACATCTGCGTACAGCGGCTCTTGATATCGCCCAGTCACTGGAGCAAGTGGGGAATGTTCCTGCTGCCCAAAAGTGGTGGCGGCGATACAACGAATGGCATTAAACGCATCAAATCACCAATACCTGGCTAAATTTATACTTCTCACCAATACTGAATAACAAACGTGAGCAAGGTTAAATAAGGTTTGGGACATGCAACATAAACGCGAAATTGATTTTAGATTTCTGGCTGAGCCTACCGATGTCAACTACGGTGGAAAAGTACACGGTGGAATGGTAATGAAGTGGCTGGATCAGGCTGGCTATGCCTGCGCTTCGCAATGGAGTGGGTGCTACTGTGTCACGGTGTCAGTGGGAGGAATTCGTTTTAAAAAGCCTATCCTGGTGGGACAAAAAGTGGTGCTGAATGCCAAAATTGTACACACCGGTAAAACCAGTATGCATATTTTTATCACGGTGAATGCCGGCGATCCCAAAGAGCTGGAATTACAGGAAACCTGTACCTGTATTATTTCGTTTGTGGCTATTGATGAGCAGGGGAGCACCGTGGAAGTGGATCGTTGGGTACCAGAAACCGAAGAAGACAAACTGCTGGAGCAGTTTGCCATTCATGCTAAGGATTTTTCTCAGAGGTTACAGGCAGAGTTATGAGAGCTTATTTAACTTCTTCACCCGCAGCCTGTTTATCAGCATGGTAACTGGAGCGTACCAGCGGACCGCAGGCGGCATGTAAAAAGCCAAGTGCATCTGCCTTGCGTTTAAGCGCATTAAACTCTTCTGGGTGCACATAGCGCTTCACCGGGTAATGGTGCTTACTGGGTTGCAGGTATTGGCCCAGAGTCAGCATGTCCACATCGTGAGCGCGCAGGTCTTCCAGTACCACTTCAATTTCCGGGATCTCTTCACCCATGCCCATCATCAGTCCGGACTTGGTGGCAACATCCGGGTGTTGCGCCTTAAATTTCTTTAACAGGTCCAGTGACCATTGATAATTTGCACCGGGACGACATTCCCGATACAAACGCGGAATGGTTTCCAGGTTGTGATTAAACACATCCGGTGCGCCATCTTTAAAGATTTCCAGCGCGCGGTCCATCCGGCCCCGGAAGTCTGGTACCAGTACTTCTATTTTCGTGGCTGGGCTGTGTTCGCGAATCGCGTTGATACAGTCCACAAAGTGCTGAGCACCACCATCGCGTAAATCATCTCTGTCAACAGAGGTGATAACCACGTATTTTAATTGCATTTCTGCGATGGTTTTTGCCAGTTTTAGCGGCTCTTCCGCACTGGGTGGTAGTGGTTTACCGTGCGCAACATCACAAAATGGACAGCGACGGGTACAGATGTCACCCAGGATCATAAAGGTGGCTGTGCCGTGATTAAAACATTCAGCCAGATTAGGACAACTGGCTTCTTCACAGACCGAATGGAGTTTATTGGCGCGCAGCGTTTTTTTGATATTTTCTATGCGATCAGTCGTGCGTGGTAATTTAATTTTTATCCACTCAGGTTTGCGCAACATCTCTGCCTTTTCGGTCGGAATGATGGTGATTGGTATGTGCTTTACTTTTTCATCATCGCGCAGTTTCACACCTGCAGCGGGTTTAGCATTACTCATTGAAACCTTCTATAAATTGTAAATCCTGAATGTTCAGTAAAGAACAAAATGCTTGCACAATGGCTTTGCCGGCGTCTTGCATGTTAGCTATGCCCCCTAATCGGGCACTGTCGGTCATTTCCAGTCCCTGATAACCACAAGGGTTTATGCGCTGAAAGGGTGCTAAGTCCATATTAACGTTAAACGCCAATCCGTGAAATGAACAGCCTTTGCGAATGCGCAATCCAACTGAGCAGACTTTCTGCTGGTTAACATATACTCCAGGTGCATCGGCCTTTGGATAGGCTTCAATACCATCTTTGCTAAGGGTGTTGACGATACATTGTTCCAGCGCAGTAACCAACTCTCTGACACCGGTTTTAAGCCTGCGAATATCTAATAAGATATACATCATTTGTTGACCCGGGCCATGGTAGGTCACTTGCCCACCACGATCTACCTGCACAATCGGAATATCACCCGGGGCTAAGATATGCTCTTCTTTACCGGCCTGACCTTGCGTAAACACCGGATTGTGTTCCACCAACCAGATTTCATCAGGCGTGTCTTTGTCACGGTTGTCGGTGAAAGACTGCATGGCATTCCAGATAGGAATGTAATCTTGTGTTCCTAATTGTCTGACAATCATCAATTACAAAACAACCCTGACCAGTTCCAGGTTCCCCAATTCTGTGTAGATGGTTTCCATGTGTTCTTTGCTGGTGACTCTGACACTGACAGAAACCGAATGATAATTACCTTTAGAGCTGGGCTTAATCGTTGGGTGATAATCACCCGGAGCGTGTTGCTGAAGACAAGCAATTACATCCAGCGGAAGTTGTTCCCCGGCCACACCCATAACTTTAAACGTCTGGTTGCAGGGAAAATCCAGTAGTTCATCAAAACGCGTATCCATGACTTCTACTCAAATAAAACAAAATAGCCTGTCATTATACCTGAATGTAATCGGATGAGATATATAAACGCTGGGAGTCGCCCCGGGCGGGGCGACAAAAAGTGGAATCTTAATTGTCCATACCTAGTTTGAGCTTGATGTAATCGGTCATGCGATCAAAAAAGCCCCCTTCAGCGACAGACTGCAGCGTAACCAATGGATACTCGGCAATGTCTTCACCTTCCAGTTGCAGGTACAGGGTGCCGACTACTTCGCCTTTTTCCAGCGGTGCTTCAAGCTTTTTGTTTAGTTCAAAATTCGCCTGCAGGTTTTTGCGTTGGCCTCTGGGGATGGTGATCGGGGTATCTACGGTGATGCCTAAATCTACGGTATCGCGATCGCCCATAAAAATACGATGGGAAACAAAACTTTCCCCTGCGGTGTAAGGCGTTATGGTTTCAAAGAAGCGGAAACCGTATTTTAATAACTTTTTATTTTCAACTTTGCGGGCTCTTTCGCTCTCCGTTCCCATTACCACGCTGATCAAGCGCATATCATCCTGTGTACCTGAGGTAATAAGGCTGTAACCAGCATCGGATGTGTAGCCAGTTTTAATGCCGTCTACACTCATACTGCGATCCCACAACAAACTATTGCGGTTGTATTGCTTTATGCCGTTATAGGTAAACTCTTTAACTGAGTAATATTTGTAGGCTTCCGGCACATCGCGGATCAGGGCTTTAGCCAACAGCGACATGTCGCGCGGCGAGGTGTAGTGGCTTTCGTCGTGCAGTCCGTGACTGTTCACATAATTGGTGGAACTCATGCCTAGTTTGGCGGCATAGGAGTTCATCATGGTGGCGAATGCAGATTCGCTTCCGGCAATATGTTCAGCCATGGCAACGCAAGCATCATTGCCACTTTGCACCACAATGCCGTGGATAAGGTCTTCAACGGAAACCTCTGTGCCTACTTCGATAAACATCTTAGATGAATCAGGGAAGTTCTTAGCCCAGGCGTTTTCGGAGATCGTCACCATATCGGTCAGGGCAATATTCCCGGCATTTAACTCCTGACCGATAACATATAAGGTCATCATTTTAGTCAGGCTGGCGGGATTCAGTCTGATATCGGCATTTTGTTCCGAAATAATGTGCCCGGTTTGATAATCCAGGAGAATGTGACCCTGGGCATTGACCTCAGGGGCGGGAGGCACAATGACTGCTGCAATACTGTTTGAAATGGCACTCACAGAGAGCGCGACAGCGGCAACAAAAGAATAAAGCTTGTTGTTTCTTAACATTTTCAATCCGACTTTATAGGTTGCTGTTTGATCTCATCCGTTGAGACTGAGAAAATTCGCCGTAATATAACAGATCCCTACGACGTAATAAAAAACCATTCGTTAAAATTTGTGTGTCAGTCTGCAGCCACTAATTTATAAGCCTCAGAAAAACCACTGCTTCTTAATTCCTGCAATAATTTTTCCGGGTCGATATCACTGCTCAGTGGACCCAGCCTCAAACGAAACACACCTCCGGCTTCCGGCGTATGAGTGGGTACCTGATAAAGCTGTGCTAACCCCTTAGCCAGTTCAGACACTTTCTGGCTGTCTGAAAGCGCGGCAACCTGAATAAAGGTGCCTTTTTGTTCCGGCGTTTTTGAAGGTGTTTGCTGCACTTTACCAATGGTCACTACGCCCGCTTCGTCAACGTGAATGACTTCCAGTTTCACCTGGGCCGTACCGGTTTTCAGCACATCCAGTTTTTTTGCGGCCGCCCACGACAAGTCGATAATTCGGTTGTTGTGGAATGGCCCGCGATCATTCACCCGAACGATGGCAGTTTTGTTATTTTGGGTATTCGTGACTTTTACAAAAGAGGGCAGCGGCAGGGTTTTATGCGCTGCTGTCATGTCATACATATTGTAAATTTCACCATTCGCGGTCAGGTGGCCGTGAAACTTTTGGCCGTACCAGGATGCCTCGCCCTCAGCTTCGTAACCTTTGCCCTCCGGAATAGGGAAATAATGCCTGCCCAACACGGTATAGGGACGATTGTTGGCCTCTTTATATTCCACATATTGTGGTTGTGCATCATTGAGGCTGACCTCCAGCGGCGTTTGCCGGGGGGCTGAATCGTGTTTTTGGCTGTAGCGATCGGTAGCCACACAGCCTGTAAATAACAGGGCTAACGATAAGACCAGTAAGCGTTCCATATCACTGCCTCTGCATCGCTGCTCTGAGTTGTTCACTGAGTTTGAATACCACCATGGCATATAGCGGGCTATGGTTGTAGCGGGTAATCACATAGAAGTTATCCAGTACTACCCAATACTCTTTTCCTTCTTCCAGCTCCAAAGCCAATAGTTTTGCCGGGGTATCGGGTGATGGCTGGATAGTATCTTGTAACAGAACTCCGGCTTCAGAGAGTTCTTTCCAGCTATGATTGATTCTTAAGTCACTTTCTACCAGTTCCAGCGCTTGCTCATTTCCGATACTGGCTTTGAAAGCCACAGCTTCGCCGGTTTGCCATTTGTGTTGTTTAAAGTAATTGGCCACACTACCAATTGCATCTACGGGGTTGTTCAATAGGTCTCGCTGACTGTCACCGTCAAAATCAATGGCGTAATGGCGATAGCTGGAGCTGATAAACTGTCCCCAACCCATGGCACCCGCATAAGAGCCTCTGGCTGCCAGTGGGTCCCAGCCTTCTTCACTTACCAGCTTTAGATATTGGCCCAGCTCCTTCTTAAAGAAAGCTGCGCGAGGTGGATAGTGAAAACCCAGCGAATACAAGGCATCTAAAACAGAATAGGTGCCGGTATAGGAACCATAAAACGTTTCCACACCGATAATGGCGACAATAATGTGAGCCGGGACGCCTAGTTCAGCTTCTGCTCTGGCCAGCGTTTTTTGGTGTTTTTGCCAAAACGCGAGGCCGCGTTCCAGGCGTTTTTCGGTTAAAAATATCGGATAGTACTGATACCAGGGTTTCGCTTCCCAGGGACGGGCAATGGCTTCTAATACTGTGGAATTTATACTGGCGGCGTTAACTGTATCTCTGACAAATTTGCCATCCAGCCCATACTCCTCAATGGTATCTGTGATGAATTGTTCTACTTCCTGTTCAGTGGCAACGGGATCGTTGCTTTCCTGAGGAGCCGCATAACTTAAGGTGGCCGCAGTCAATGACACACAGCCGAACAGGGCAAGCTTAAGTTGCCTTATTGATTTTTTTAGCGCACACATGCCAATAGCCTCTGTTTACTGGGGATTTTGTTATTGTTGTTATCCCGCATTGCTTTGGTCTGATTTTTATTGGGCGATTATTCCCGCGAAAGTAACTTTCGCCTTGTCGCCACTGACATAAGAATGCCAAATCCTGCCATTAATGTCACCATTGATGTTCCACCATAACTCACTAAAGGCAATGGCACACCAACAACCGGCAATATTCCGGATACCATGCCCATATTCACAAACACGTAAACGAAGAAGGTAAGGGTGATACTGCCTGCCAGTAATTTACTGTATGCTTCCTGTGCTCTCATGGCGATATACATGCCCCTGGACACTATAAATAAATACAGGCAAATCAATAATATGACACCAAGAAACCCAAATTCTTCGCTAAACACAGAAAAAATAAAATCCGTGTGGCGTTCCGGTAAAAACTCCAGTTGTGATTGCGTGCCCTGTAGCCAGCCTTTACCTTCCATGCCACCTGAGCCAATGGCAATTTTGGACTGAATGATGTGATAACCTGAACCCAAGGGGTCAGATTCGGGATTCAGAAAAGTTAAAACCCGCTGTTTTTGATAATCCTTCATTAAAAAGAACCACAAAATGGGCGTAAATGCCGATACTGCGACGGCAAAGAAGCTGAGTAATTTCCAGCGTATACCGGCCAGAAATATGGCAAAAATGCCCGAGCTTGCGATCAGCAATGAGGTACCTAAATCGGGTTGTTTGGCAATCAGTAATGTGGGCGTGACCACTAAAACTAATGCCGCTAAAACATTGAGAGTGCGCGGCGGCAGATCTTTACGGCCGATATACCAGGCTACCATCATGGGTACGGCCAGCTTTAACAGTTCTGAAGGTTGGAAGCGGAAAAAACCTAAATCTAACCAGCGCTGCGCACCTTTACCGGTTACCCCGATCACCAGAACGGCCACCAGTAGCAATACACCAACGATATAGACATACACCGAAAGTCGGCGGAACACAGTAGGAGAGACCTGCGCTAACAAAAACATCACTGTTGTGGCCAGTCCAAGCCGAATTATCTGGCGCTGCACCAGATCCCAGTCTTGTCCACCCGCAGAATAGATGGTAAACAGACCCACTATCATCAGGGTTAATAAACCCAATAACAATGGCCCATCCAGATGAAGTTTATACAGGAACGACTGATTTCTGGCGTCCATTTTTTCAGAATTCATTGTTAGTTATTCCTGTTTTGCGCCAGGGTGGCGTTACCTTCACCAAAATACTGGTCCATGATCATTCTGGCGATTGGCCCTGCCTGAGCACTGCCACTACCGGCATTTTCCAGCGCAACGGCAACCACAATTTCCGGATCGTCGTAGGGGGCAAAACCTACGTACATGGCATTGTCGCGATGACGTTCGTCTAATTTTTCCGCATCGTATTTTTCGCCCTGAGCGATGGATACCAACTGAGCAGTACCGGTTTTACCGGCAGACAGGTAACTGGTGTTCTTAAAGGAATTGCGACCTGTGCCTTTTTCTCTGTGGTTTACACCATACATGGCATCCAGAACAATGTGCCAATTAGTCATATCTGCAACTTCGATGGGCTCCCGGATTTTAGGTTCCGCCACAACCGTTTGTCCTTCCTGATGTATACCCCGGAAGATCTGCGGAACGTAACGGGTGCCATGGTTAACCAGCGCCGTAACTGAACTGGCCAGTTGCACCGGTGTTGCCGTCCAGGGCCCCTGACCAATGCCTACAACAATGGTGTCACCCATATACCAGGGCTCCCCCATACGGGCTTTTTTCCAGCCTCGCGAAGGTAAAATAGCGCTGGATTCTTCGTAAAGATCTAATCCGGAGTATTCACCAAAACCAAACTGAGCCATGTAACCACTGATTTCATCAATGCCCATACGGTAGGCCAGATCGTAAAAGAAGGTATCGCAGGATTGTTCTATCGCATCAGTGACGTTGACATGGCCATGCCCCCAGGATAACCAGTCGCGCCATTTATGGGTGACATTTTTGAGGGTAAAGACACCGCGATCAAAGATTTGTGTATCTAATCTGATGTGTTTGTTCTCCAGTCCCAGCAGGGCCAGGTGTGGTTTTACTGTTGAGGCCGGAGGATATTGACCTTGTGTGGCGCGGTTGATAAGCGGCTTATCGGCAGAATTCAGCAATGCGCTGTAGTTCTTACGACTGATACCATGTACAAATAGGTTGGGATCATAGGCCGGATTACTATACAAGGTCAGCACTCCGCCATCGCGCGCATCCAGTACCACCACCGCGCCGCGATTACCGGCTAAGGCCTGCTGCGCGACTTTTTGCATTTCGACATCGATGTTGACCGTGATGTCTTTGCCTGGCACTGGCGGGACAAAGTTCAATGTGCGGATAATTCGCCCCTGATTATTCACTTCGACTTCCTGAGAGCCCACCTGACCGTGCAACAACGACTCGTGATATTTCTCAATGCCCAATTTGCCGATGTCGTATGTGGCTGCATAGTTTGCTTCCTGACCGGCTTCCTGAAGTTTCTTTAAATCTTTTTGATTAATTTTTGAGACGTAACCCAGTACATGGGTCAGCGTGTCGCCATGCGGATAGTAGCGGGTCAGTCGGGCTTCGATTGATACGCCCGGAAAACGATGTTGATGGGCAGAGAATTGCGCCACACTCTGTTTACTCAATCTGTTCAACAGGGTTACAGGTTTAAATCGCCGTTGACCGCGATAGTCTTTATAAAAATCCTCTACATCGCTGTCAGAAATATTTAAAAGTTGCGCCAATTCAGTGACGGTTTGTTCCAAGTTTTTGATTTCATTGGGCACTAACTGCAGGCTAAACACGGGCCTGTTTTCTGCCAGCAGCACGCCATTGCGATCGTAGATAAGGCCTCTGTTTGGAGCTACAGGGAGTACTTTTATACGATTGCCGTTAGAGCGGGTTTGATAATCGTCGTAGCGTGTTACCTGTAAGTGGTATAGATTAAACAGTAAAGCGGACGCCATCATGGTAATGATGATCAGAGCGATGAAGGAGCGTCGCGCAAACAGATTGGCTTCTGCGGAATGGTCCCGTATGACTACGCGCTTTGGCGCCATTATTTACTCTCTATGGTATGGATGATTATTATTTAGCGACCAACCCCGAAATAAGCTTTCCGCCACGATGACTCGAACCAGGGGGTGAGGTAGTGTCAATGGAGATAGAGACCACTTTTGTTCCGCAAGGTTCAAACAATCTTGCGATAAACCTTCCGGACCACCAATCATCAGGCTAACATTTCGTCCGTCCAGTTGCCATTTTTCCATATTTTGAGCCAGCTTGTGGGTGTCCCAGGCTGCACCTGTGACCTCAAGAGCAATAACGCGATTTCCTTTGGGGATCACGTTTTGAATAAGTTCACCTTCCTTTTGCAGAATTCGGGCGATATCTGCATTTTTGGTGCGCTTTCCTGGTGTGATTTCAGTAAAAGAAACCCGATAATCGGGTGGCATTCGGCGTAAGTATTCTTCAACGCCCCGGCTAACCCAGTCAGGCATTTTGTTGCCAACGGCAACGACATTAATCTGCATTGTAAAGGCTTAGTTCCAAATCTTCTCTAATTGATAATGATCGCGGGTTTCGTCCTGCATGACATGCACAACCACATCACCGTAATCAATAAGCACCCACTCACCAGTGTCCTGACCCTGGACATTCAGTGGCTTTTCACCTATTTGTTTGCTTTGTTGCACCAGATTTTGTGCGATTGATACGACATGACGTTTAGAGTTACCCGAGCAAATCAGCATGGTATCGGTAACCGAGCTTTTGCCGGTAACATCAATGTCAATAATGTCTCTGCCTTTTACATCTTCGATTTTGTCTTTCACAAAACGTTTAAGTTCTTCGTGCTCCAATTTTTCTCCTGCACATTTTCTACAATCGTATTAAGTATAAGTCATTCACCCTGCAAAGCCTTATAAAATAACGTCATTAAAACTTTGCCGGTAAAACGTTTTCCTGATTTAGCCCGTTTGCGTCTGAGTCATCAGTGGTATTCCAGTTGAATCCCGCTCAACGCCATAGGAACAAAGAGCAGGCATAAGTGGCACAGTTCTACATAGGGACGTTGTACTGCACTACTTTTTATTGCGATATCAAAAGCGGATAATTTATCGCGTATTTCATCCAGTTGTTTTGGGGTTAATCTGCGGGCCACGTTGAGGTACAAGGACTGCTTGTTTTTCCAGATACGGTGACTGCTAAACACCCGATCCACAGGTTGAGATGCCTGTTGCGCACGGGTCAGTGAATCCAGGACTTGCCATTCCCGGGTCAGTGCCCAGCAAATAATGGTGGGTTCAATACCTTCACTTTCCAGCCGGGTGAGTAGTTTAATACATCGTTGGGCATCACCGGCCAGTAGTGTATCGGTGAGCTGAAAAACATTGTATCTGGACTGCTCAGACACCATGCCGGAAATATCCTGGCGGGAGATCTGGCCATCCGGAAACAGCAACTTCAGCTTTTCCATTTCCTGTACAGCGGCTATCAGATTACCCTCAAAAAAATCACAGAAAAAACTCACCAAATCCGGTGTGTTCTGAATACTGTGTTCCCGCAACTTATCATTAACCCACTGTGTAAGGCGGTTGCCTTCTGGTTGAAAACAGGGCAGGTACACGCCTTGTTTATCAAGGGCTTTAAACCATTTGGTGTTTTGTACGTCTTTGCCGATTTTGCCTCCGTGAACGACTAAGACAATATCCGGGTTAGCTTTTTCGCTGATCTCTAGTAAGGTTTTTGCCCCTTCAGTGCCGGGTTTACCGGTGGGGATTTCCAGTTCAATGAGTTGTCTCTCAGCAAACAGACTCATGCTTTGGAACGCGTCTATCAGATGCTGCCATTCAAATTGAGCATCGGCCACCAAACTGTGGCGCTCAGTAAAGCCCTCTGTCTGGGCTTTGTCTCTCACCCGTTGCAGAGCTTCCATTTTTTGCTGTGGTTCTTCACCAAACACCAAAACGGTGTTAGGTAAAGACTTATTCAGATGTTGTGCAAATTGATTGGGATAAATCTGCATCAGTTTTGATTGTCAGTCTTGCTAAGTTGACGAATGATGCGATCTGCAGCCTGGCGACGCATTTCGGCCAGTATCAGGTCCAGTTCCCGTGATTTAGCCAGTACCTGGTCGGGATCATCCTGATATTCCCGGGTAAGCTGAAATTCAAAGTCCCGAATATCACCACTGGGCATTTGTACCTGGTATTGGCAAAAATAAATGAGTTCGTATTCAGCAACCTGTCCAGTTGGGAACAGAGACAACAGGCGTCGTTCCAGCTTTTCCGGCAAAATAAACAGTGTCGGTACCTGAAACTGATGATGCTCTTTGGGATGTGTTTGATTTATTACTTCGGCAGAATACACGGCCAGGCGCCTAATCAATACATCGGTGAGTGGCGATTTTTGCGTAGCGTTTTGCACTCTGACTTTTTGGAATTGATCCGCTATCTGAAAGTCATTGCGCAATTTAAAGCCACAACCACTCATCAGAGTGATTGCGACTACGATTCCCGCCAAAATCGTGGCTTTAGACATTCTTCTGGACACTAGTTAGCCACAATGTTCAGTAGTTTACCTGGAACGTAAATCACCTTGCGAATGGTTTTACCTTCGGTAAAGTTTTTCACGTTTTCATGGGCAAGGCCTTCCGCTTCAACGGATTCTTTGGCGGCGTCCGCGGCAACGGTAATTTTTGCCCTGACCTTGCCATTCACCTGCACCACAATCAGTTTTTCATCTTCAACCATGGCGCTTTCATCAGCTAACGGCCAGCCAGCGGTTTCAATGTCTGAGTTGTGGCCCAAAATCTGCCATAGCTCATGGCAGATGTGTGGTGTAATGGGGTTTAGCATCTGAGTCATGGCAACCGCGACTTCACGTGCGATAGCTCTGTCCTGCGCAGAATCTTGTGGTGCTTTTTGTGCCGTATTTAACAGCTCCATAATGGCTGCGATGGCAGTGTTAAAGGTTTGACGACGATTAATGTCGTCAGACACCTTGGCGATGGTTTTATGCAGATCGCGGCGCAACGCTTTTTGTTGACCATTCAGGCTGCTGATATCCAGTGCTTCCACTTCGCCCTGAGCCATGTTTTCTGTGACATAACGCCAGAAACGTTTCAGGAATCGATGGGCACCATCTACCGCAGAGTCAACCCATTCCAGGGTTTGCTCTGGTGGCGCGGCGAACATGGTGAACAAACGAATAGTGTCGGCACCGTACAATTCAATAACGGATTGCGGATCAACACCATTGTTCTTGGATTTGGACATCTTGGTCATACCACAGTGTTCTACCGGTTGACCGTCAGATTTCAATATGGCTGCCGTGATGCGACCTTTTTCATCACGCTGTACTTCTACGTCAGCTGGGTTAAACCAGATATCACCGCCTTTTTCGTCTTTACGACGGAAAGAATCGGCGAGTACCATGCCCTGGCATAACAGACGGGTGAAAGGTTCGCTAGAATTAACTAATCCTTCATCGCGCAATAACTTATGGAAGAAGCGGGCGTACAACAGGTGCAAAATTGCATGTTCGATACCACCGATATACTGATCTACTGGCAACCAATGGTTAGCTTCTTCGGGGTTTAACATTTGCTCAGCAGATGGCGAGCTGTATTTTGCATAATACCAGCTGGATTCCATGAAGGTATCGAAGGTATCCGTTTCACGTTCTGCTTGTTGACCCTGAATTTGCACTTTACGCCACTCAGGATCCGCTTTGATGGGCGAGGTTACGCCATCCATTTGCACATCTTCCGGTAACTCAACCGGCAGTTGTTCTGGTGGTACGGGTACTGAAGTGCCATCTTCCAGGTTGATCATCGGAATCGGCGCACCCCAATAACGCTGACGGGACACACCCCAGTCACGTAACCGGAAGTTTACTTTTATCTGGCCTTTACCTGCGGCGATTAAATCATCCGCGATGGCTTTAAAGGCCGCTTCGCTGTCCAGACCATCGAACTTACCAGAATTGATCAGCAAACCCTTTTCAGTGTAAGCCGATTTATTCAGGTCACAGCTGTCTTCGCCGACAGGGGCAATAACCTGGGTGATATTCAAAGCGTATTTAGTGGCAAATTCCCAGTCTCTTTGGTCGTGACCAGGTACGGCCATTACGGCACCGGAGCCGTAATCCATCAATACGAAGTTAGCCACCCATACAGGCACTAAATCACCGGTAATGGGATGCTCTGCCATTAACCCGGTGGCACAGCCTTTTTTCTCCATGGTGGCTAAATCCGCTTCCGCCACCTTGGTGTTTTTACATTCATCAATGAACGCCGCAAGTTCTGCATTGTTTTTTGCGGCTTCCAGCGCCAACGGATGCTGCGCAGCAAGTGCCACGTAAGTTACACCCATTAAGGTATCTGGGCGGGTGGTGTAGATATCAAAGGACTCGTCAGAATCGGCCACCTTGAAGGTCATTTCTACACCTTCGGAACGACCAATCCAGTTGCGCTGCATGGCTTTAACCTGTTCAGGCCATCCTTCCATGTTGTCCAGCTCATCCAGCAGTTCTTGTGCGTAAGCCGTAATTTTAATAAACCACTGAGGAATTTCTTTTTGTTCAACTAATGCACCGGAGCGCCAGCCACGGCCGTCGATAACCTGCTCATTGGCCAGTACAGTCTGGTCCACGGGGTCCCAGTTAACCGTAGAGTTTTTGCGATAAACCAGGCCTTTTTCATACAACCGAGTGAAAAACCATTGTTCCCACTGATAATATTCTTTTTTGCAGGTGGCCAGTTCGCGGTCCCAATCATAACCAAAGCCCAGAGATAGCAACTGTTGCTTCATGTAATCAATATTGGCGTAGGTCCATTTTGCCGGAGCCGTTTTATTTTGAATGGCTGCATTTTCAGCCGGTAAACCAAACGCATCCCAGCCAATGGGTTGCAGTACGTTTTTACCCTGCATTCTCTGATAGCGGCTAATCACGTCACCGATGGTGTAATTACGAACGTGACCCATGTGCAGGCGACCACTGGGATAGGGGAACATAGAGAGACAGTAGAACTTTTCTTTACTGTCATCTTCTGTGGCTTTGAATGATTGGTTTTCTTGCCAGTAGTGTTGAACGTTGGATTCGATTTCTTGAGGACTATATTCTGAGGTCATTCAGGGTTCCGTTTAATACAACTTTTTCTGCAGTCTCGGTATTCATTTTCCGAGTGATAAAATTACTGCAAGAATACAATAGTCGATACCTGTGGAACAACCGTTAATTAGAGCCTTCGTAGTGAAATGACGGATTTATTTTGTGATTTGTAGAGGAATCTGGCAATTGCGCTAAAAAACTGTTTTTCATTCCGGTGGATTGAGAAATTCCGCTAACCCGCCCAACTGTTGCGCCTGCACTTTATCGACTATGGGTGCCAGCGTGTCGTAACCGCCAGGATTGATGCCGCTGACGGTATATTTGAGGGTAATTTGTGTTTGACCTTGCTCGTTTTGCTCAAAGCTCCAGTCCAATGCACCGTGCATACCCATACTCTGCAGTGGCCCTAGTCCGCCAGTCATACGCAACAGGGTGTATTGATCCACAAAGCTGATGCGCATGTGCTCGGCGGAATTATTACCGGCGGTTTCACAAAAGCAACCGCCGGCCTGTTCATCGATGGATAGATTTTCGGCTTTGCCCCACCAGGTGTGATCGGCCGGCCACCATTGCCCAACGTTATCTATCATTGCTCGCCATGCTTGCTGCGGCGAAGCATCCGTTTGCACTTTGTTTTCGATGATAAATCCATGCTGATTAACGTGTATTACATCAGCATTAACGACTGGTGACAGGAGTGCAGAAACGGTAATCAGACGAAGCAGTGACTTTAGAAACATAACTATACTCGGCAAAGGTTGATTGAATATCCGGGTCGATCGAAAATTGGGCAAAAAAAAGCTCAATGTGAATCATGGTTTGACAGCGACAAATAATCAAGCTTCACTAGGCTAGAAAATGATAAAAAGCGACGATTTATTAAGGAAATCATGAAGTCTATTGCACCTCTGACGCCAGAACAACTATCAGCCAATATTCACAAACGGATCATTAACCACGCCCTGAAAGATGATGCCGTGTTACACAGCACTTTTATTGGTCAGGAGCGCGCTCGAGAGGCGCTGGAATTCGGCTTAGGCATAGATGCAAAAGGCTACAATCTCTATGTTATGGGGGAGCATGCAACAGGGCGTTATACTCTGGTACAGGAATATGTCGAAAAATTTGTAAGCAAAACTGACACGCCCGATGACTGGTGCTACATCAATAATTTTGACGATGAGCGCGAGCCGATAGCTTTGCGATTAACCCCGGGTGAGGGCAAGCAACTGGTTAAGGAGGTCAACGCCCTAATCGATGAATTGTTAGATACCTTTCCGGCAGTGTATGACAACCCGGGTTACCAGCGTAAAAAAGCGGCGGTCGCTCGCGACTACGATCAACGTTACGACAAAGTCATTGATGAAATCGAGACCTATGCGCAGAAGAAGGATGTGGCACTTTACGAAGAAGATGGCACCATCAGCTTTTCACCTATTATCAATGGCAAACCCATAGATGACGAAGAGTTTGCCAAACTCTCTGATGAAAAACGCCAGTACTTTTATGACCTTATTGATGACCTGGAAGAAATTCTCAATGAAAAGTTAATTGAGTTACCGCAATGGAAACGGGAGTCATCAGAACGTCTGAGGATTTTGAAAAAGGAAACGGCGGAACAGGCTATTAAACCTATTCTTAAGCAACTGGAACATAAATACAGTGCTGATCTGGGGATATTGAAGTTCCTGCGCCAGTTGAAACCTGATCTGGTTAAAATCGTGGTTGAAGTACTGGCACCGGATAGCAAAGAAGACAAACACGACGAATATGATAAACGCACCATTTTAGAAGAACAGTACCTGCCTAATATCATTACCAGCCATGAGCCGGACAGCGGTGCGCCGGTAGTATATGAACCCAATCCCACCTACCAGAATATTTTTGGCCGTATTGAATACAGTAACGTGCAGGGTTCATTGTTTACCAACTTCCGTATGATTCGACCCGGCGCCCTGCACAAAGCCAATGGCGGCTATCTGTTGCTGGATGCCGACAAGATGATTCATCAACCCTTTGTCTGGGAATCGTTGAAGCTGGCACTGAAGTTTGGTGAAGTAAAACTGGATATTTCCCAACATGACTATGGCATGGTGAATTCCATCACCCTGAATCCGCAGCAAATTCCCCTGAGTGTCAAAGTGATCCTGTTGGGCACACGTGATTTGTATTACATGTTGCAGGAATACGATGACGAATTCGAAGAGCTGTTCAGAGTACTGGTGGATTTTGATTCTGAGATCCCTCTAAATAAAGGTAATCTGTACGATTTCGTGGGGCGGGTGCGCAATCATGTGAAAAAGTTGGAGTTTGCCAGCATTTCCAATCCTGCCATGCATAAACTGGTGGAATACAGTTTACGTACTGCAGAGCATCAGGAGCGACTGTCTGCCCGTTTTGCCGACGTAATAGAGCTGCTGCAGGAGGCCGCCTATTTTTGTCGCCAAAAAGGGGCAATTGAAATGGATGTGTCACATATCAATGAAGCGCTGGAAGCCAAAACCCGGCGCAGTGGCCGTATCAGTCAGGCGCTTCTGGACGACATCAAAGAAGGTCAGGTATTAATTGATACCGAAGGGGAGGCCGTGGGTAAAATCAATGGCCTTACCGTGCTGGAAATTGGTGACAGCGTGTTTGGCACACCGGCACGAATTACCTCTACTGTATATGCCGGTTCCAACGGTGTGGTGGATATTGAACGGGAAGTCGAGTTGGGGCAATCCATTCACTCAAAAGGCGTAATGTTGTTAACCGGTTACCTGGGGCATAAATACGCACAGGATTTTCCGCTAACCTTGTCCGCTAACATTGCTATCGAACAATCTTACGGCCATGTGGATGGCGACAGTGCTTCGCTGGCGGAGCTGGTGGCATTGCTGTCGGCACTTACCGGCGTGCCGGTGAAACAGGAGTTGGCGGTAACCGGGTCTATCAATCAATATGGCGAAGTGCAATCCATTGGTGGTGTGAATGAAAAGATCGAGGGCTTTTTCAAGTTGTGTCATCACCGTGGATTCAGCGGAAAGCAAGGGGTGGTCATACCGAAATCCAATCAGATCAATCTGATGCTAAATAGTAAAGTCGTTGAAGCGGTAAAAAAAGGCGTGTTTCACATTTACTGTGTGGCGACTGTGGATGAAGCCGTTACCATACTGACGGGTATTGATGCAGGTAAACTCTCCGCGAAAGGCAGGTTCCCCAAATCATCGGTGAACTACAAGGCATTGCAGCGCCTGAAAAAGATCTCCGACAGTATTAATGGTGCGGATGAAGATTAGCGACTGATTCAGCGGTTATAGCTGAACAGTGTCATTCTCGTTCAAAATCAGTAGTGGTACTGAGAAGTTTAACTGCTGGTGCATATGCAATAGCCTAAGCAGGGCAGAGTGGGAGCTGTGATCTCCCATTTGCCAACTGTTGTTGCCATAACCCCAGGGGATCATCACCTTACATTCCAGCTCTTCGGCAGCAATGAGAGCGTCCTCAGGCGTGGTGTGAACAAATCGGTACCAGGACCCTGCTTCTGGGTGATAATAGGACGCAATCGGCATTAGACAGACATCCATTGCCCCAAGACGGTTTTTAATCTCTTTGAAATGTGGCGAATAGCCCGTATCACCCGCAAAGAAAATTTTGTGTTCAGCTTGCTCAATTACCCAACCGCCCCAAAGCGTGGTGTTTTCGTCTTCGTACAAAAAGGGAACCCAAATCCTGCCACTGAAATGGTTTGCAGGTACAAAGGTCAAATTGAGTTCATTCACTGAAGTTTCGGAAAACCAACTCATCTCATTAATAGTATAACCGCCATCAGGGAAATGCTCTGCAAAACCCATAGGCGTATAGTACTTAGCGCGGTTACCGATGGCTTCGATATCACTTTTGTTAAAATGGTCGTAGTGAATATGGGAATACAAAACGGCGTCTACAGATTTTAGTGTTTGCTCAGATAGCCATGCCGGTTCGCTGCGCTTAACACCGCCAGTCAGTTGGAACGCCCAGTTAACCGGCCAGTCGAATTGCCGACTAACAGGGTCAAGCAGTACCAGGCTGCCATCTGAACTTTTAATGGAAAAGCTGGCGTGCCCCAGCCATTGTATTTCAAATCCGCTTTGTAACTCAGTGGTGGATTGAGGGCCTGTATATCGACAATTCTGTGCCGGTGTCTGGCATTCAACCCAGGGTGATTCTGGATAACAATCCTCGGTGCAGGTCACCGGATATTCTGGCTTTTTGGAAATCAGATTGTTAAAGCGCACTTTGCTGGTGTCTTTCTCATTGTATTTGATAACGGCATCAGGCCCATTAATTTGCGTGATGCGGTTGTTACTACTACAACCGGCAAGAATCGCCATAGCTGACAGCACCACCAGACAGCCGCTAACTCTTTTATGCACTTTAATTCACCCCGAAAAAAACGCTATATTCTATCCGGATGATCGTAAATTGGTATTCTTTTTAGCAATAGTTTCAGCGCTTGCCAATAAATACCCCACAGGGTTTTGATGGTGATGTGGGGGAATTTAAACAGGGTTTTACCCATAGTGCGATTGTTTAACGGTGAACGTTTCAGAGCAATCGCTGCTGAAAAGTGCTTGTGCTCTTTTATGCAATCCAGCTGTAATTTTAGCGATTGACCGGGCGCTGCTATTTGCCATTGATATTGCATGTCGATGGGGTTAAATGGCGACACGTGAAAGGCTTTATCAGTCATATCTTGTTGTGCTAAATCCACCAGGTAGCAATGTCTTTCGTTCCAGGGGGTGTTGCTCACCTCAGCCAGCATGTGGGTGAAGTTTCCGTCAGTATCCTGCAAGTAGTAAAAATTAACCGGGCTAAAGTACATTCCTAAGATACGCAGTGGCGAAAGCAGAAATATCTTGCCAGTTAAGCTTTTACCGGCAAGCGACGACATGGTTTCCAACGCTTCCTGTTTCAGACTGTTTTGGTTTTTAGACAGGTAATCACTGCGCCTAAACTGTACCCAATTAAAGCGGCCTTCACTGAAAAAGCGCAATTGTTTGTCCAAAAGCTGAACTTCGTCCAGGTCCAGCCAAAACATCATGATATGGTATTTAAAACTGTGCACTTTAGGGCTGTACCTGTGATGCCAGGTTTCACCAATGTACAGAGCACTGTTTAATTGAATATCATCTTTATTCACAGGGTTGCACCGAAACGTTGGCATACATCTAAAGCACTCTTCAGGCCATCTTCATGAAAACCGTTGTACCAATAAGCGCCGCAAAAGTGCAATCCCTCAACTCCACAAATTTGTTCCCGCTGTTGCTGTGCTTTGATGGTCTGCTCACTAAATTGTGGATGTGCATAGTTAAATTTGCGCAGAATCTTTTCCGGGTTGATTTTGTGCGTGGCATTGAGGGTGACACAGAAGGTGGTGTCGGATGTCAGACGCTGCAAGATATTCATATCATAGGTTAGTGTGGCCGGTGCGGTTTGTTCATCACTGCTACCATCCAACAGATAATTCCAACTGGCCCAGGCTAATGGCCGTTTTGGTAACAGGTTTGTGTCTGTGTGTAAAACCACTTCGTTGTCAGAATAGGGAATGGCTCCCAGAATTGCCTGGAGCTGTTCGCTGGGGTTATCTAACATTTTCAGGGCCTGGTCACTATGACAGGCGAAAATTATCTCGTCATAAATACCATTCAGGTTTTCGTTGTGGCTTTCGACAAAATAACCTTGCTCATTTTTAACCACCTTTGTTACGCCACTGTTCAGAAAAATTCGGTCTTTAAAGTTGGTAGTTAGTGGGCCAATGTAGCTGCGCGAGCCACCTACCAGGGTATACCATTGTGGGCGGTCAGTGATGTTGAGCAGCCCATGATTCATAAAAAACTGCAAAAAGAAGCGCAAAGGGAACTGCCTGACACTTTCCAGGCTGGAGGACCAGATGGCGGCACACATGGGTAGGATATAGTTGTGAGCAAAATCATCACTCAACTGGTGTTTATTCATTAAGTCGCCCAGTGTAGCATTGCTGTCAAACGTTGGGGTCGAGTGTTCCAGTTTGCACAGCTTGTTGAACTTTAGGATATCCCTGACTATGCGAATAAACTTTGGTCTTAACAGGTTACGCCGTTGGGCGAACAGGGTATTCAGGGTGTTGCCATTATATTCCAGGTTTTGTGCGGTGTTTTTGACACTGAAACTCATTTCAGTGGGTTGCCGTTGTACCTTTAACCGATCCATCAGTTTAATGAAATTGGGATAGGTCCAGTCATTGAATACGATAAAGCCGGTATCAATCGCGTAAGATTTACCCGCCACGTCAACATCGACAGTGGCAGTATGACCGCCGATATAATCATTGGCTTCGAAAATCGTGATGTCGTGGTGTTTGTTTAATAAGTAGCCGCAAGTTAACCCTGATATTCCGGTACCGATAATCGCAATCTTTTTGCTCACAGTTATGCCTTGTAATTCTTGATTTTGTTTTTGACGAATCGAACCAGAGTTTTAAGCACCGGAATGTGTTCATAGAACATGGCCCCCATGTCATAAAAATCGGTTTGCGCAACAATTAAATTGTTATCTATTTTGAGTTCACTTACGCCGTCCAGCTTAATTTCGTTGCCTCCGGCCAGTTTGGGATGTTCCAGTATCATTACCCAGCGAACAAAGGCGAAATCCGTCGCGTTGGTGATGTGTTGGATGTGAAACTCACAGCGCCGGGTGCTTTCCAGCAGGTGTTTGAAATATTCATGCACAGTCACCAATCCCACATGGCTCCCCACCGGGTCGGTAAAAATGATATCTGGGTGGTAGATAGTTTGCAGTTGTTCCAACTTATCTGTTCGTAAATCTTTGTAGAAATCGGTAAAGTTATCTAATACTGACATTGAAGTCGCTCGTGGTAGAGTCTGAATGTTCCTTCGATTAGTACAGGCCAGAAGGAATTTAAGATCAAGGTTAATCCATATGTGTGCCGATTCAGTAAACAACAGTAACGACGAGTTATTGGGAGAATAAAGTTTTGTCAGATTCTGTGCAAATTCCGTTATTTCCTCTGTCCGCTCATATTTTTCCCGGCGGCAAGATGGCGCTTCGGATATTTGAAGCCCGCTATCTGCGCATGGTGAAAGAAACCTTAAAAGCGCAAACCGGATTTGGCATTTGTATGTTTAACGCCCATGGTGATAAAGAAAAAAATCAACATATTTATCCGATAGGCACATACGTCAAGATCATTGACTTTGACATGCTGGATGATGGTTTGCTTGGTATCACTATTGAAGGGCAGTACTTGTTCACGGTGGGGGAAATTCAGACACAGCAAGACGGCTTGCGGGTGGGGGAAATTGAGGAATTACCTTTGTGGTCATCAGATACCTTTCCCGGTATAGACGCCCCGTTATTGCAGGAGCGTCTGGTGCAAATCATAGCCAGTTATCCGGAGCTTCAATCACTGTACACCGATCCTCCCCTCAAAGACTTGTCCTGGGTGGTGTTTCGGTGGTTGGAATTGCTACCCATAAAGGCCGCTGACAAACAACAATTGATGACGCAACAAAACCCCAAAGTCGTCGTGGAATTTTTAGAATCGTTAATCAGGTGATCTTTTTATCGCTAATGTCCGTAGTTTTGGATAAGCTCACAAAAAGGTAGAAATCATGCTGGTTGGAATGTCGGTGACTAAAGAGCAGGCGCGCGTTCGGGAACCCAAAGAATGCGCAAACGAAATGTCTGATTGCCTGCGTAAAGTAGCGGAACAGCGATGTCGGGTATCATTCTCCACGTTGTTCAGTTTTTTTGCTCCGAGGGTTAAATCTTACGCGCTCCGTCAAATAGGCAACGATGCGCTGGCCATGGAGCTGGTGCAGGACACCATGACCAATGTTTGGCAAAAAGCACACCTGTTCAATCAGGAAAAGGGCTCTCCTTCAACCTGGATATTTACCATTGCCCGAAATATTCGTTTTGACATGCTGCGCAAGCAGCAAAATCGCAAAGAAGACATATGCTCCGATGACTTGTGGCCAGTGCTGGTAGAGCAAACTGCCGATCCCGGCGAAGTCGATATCGAAGAGCAAACTACGCTCGACCAGGTGGGAGAATATCTGGACAAACTTCCGGCGAAACAGCAGGTTGTGATAGAGGCAATCTATGTCAAAGGCAAATCCCAACAAGAAGTGGCTGATGAGTTGCAAATCCCCTTAGGTACGGTGAAATCCCGTACCCGGTTAGCACTGCAAAGATTGAGAGAGATTTTAAAGGAACATGATTAAGTACCATCCCGACCACAATCAATTGCTTCAATTTGCCAGGGGCGAGGCAGAACCCGCCTGGGCGCTATTGATTGCTGCTCACGTTGATATGTGCCCGCATTGCCAGGATGAACTGGACAGCATCACCGAAAAGTTGAGTGAGCAGCTGTTACCAGAGGCGTCACCGGCGACAACGGAAATCAGCTTCGATAGCATGATGTTTGACATAATGAAGCTGGAACCCATCAAGACAGAGACAGTTATACCTGAAAAACACTTTCTGGAATGGGAAGGTCGGCAGTTCGAGTTACCGCGGGCGCTGCGAAGAGTCGCGACAAAAACGGAGTCATGGACAAAACTGGTGGGTAAGCTTTGGCAGGCACCAGTAGACCTGGGTGATATGGGGAAAGGTCACTTTATCTATATGGAAAAAGGTGGCAGCGTACCGGAGCACACACATCGTGGCAACGAGCTGACCCTGGTGATCAATGGCGAATTTGAAGATGGTCATCGCTGCTATGACACCGGTGATTTTATTTTGATGAACCAGGACAATACTCATATGCCGGTTTCCAATCATGACGATGGATGTCTGGTGTTTAGTTTTGTGGATCAGCCACTGCACTTTACCTCGGGACTAGCCCGTTTGCTAAACCCCTTTAGCCATTTATTCTTTAAATAAGCGAGCCGCTTTAGATAAAAGCGGCTGGTTTTTATTTCTGCCCCCATTGCCCGTACCGCTGACTAGCAATTAACCTGTAGGTTGAACTTTATTGCCATGGATGGTGTGAATGCCGGTTTTGTAGGGAACGAAAATTGGCTAGTTCGGCAAAATATTCAAGGTTACTACTGTTTTAGGCCTTTTTTGAAACATCAACCTTCAGTGTTCTGATGTACTTTTTTCTTAGGGGAGCTCCCCTAAAACCCCCCTTTGCCCCGGGTGCGAGAAAGCATAAGCCTCAAGCGAAGAACCTGAAAGACCGACAATGATGGCACGTCCTTGTGCCAGCATTGCCTGAGACATCATCCCTGATGTCTCTCTTTCAGGATTTTTCTTCACTTTCGGCTTATCTCGCACAGGGGCAGGAAACCTATGGACTTCGAACTACACAGTCGAGGAGCAATGAAAGAACCAAAAATGAATGTCGTTGTTATTTTGAATAACAAAAAAAACACTCGAACTGGCTGCTTTTTAAAGATAGATGTCACTCACCTTGTACTTCTCCACTGACTGCTAACACACCAAAGCAGTCGTTAATACTATTCATCAGCGGTAATTTTTGCGATGGATAAAACTATCCGTTGCATGATTTTGTTAGGCTCTTCGTTGATACTGTAAAAAGATGCACTGCTAGTGCTCAGAAACTCACTTTGGGCAGCACAGCGTAGTACGTAGGATATGTCTTGGGTCATGGAGCCAGATGCCTTTATATAATGAGGAACGATTCGAGGTTCTTTTACTTCAACTGGAAGCACGACTAGGCAATCTTTTGGATTCAAAGGCATAAAAACGTACTGCCTACCTTCGTGATGCCCAAATATATTACATACATCTGGCAATACAAAATCCGGTGTTTCTGAGCGTACGATAACCCAACGACTATACATTATTGGCCTAGCCAACTTATCGTAGAACTCGTTCTGCCTGTAGAGTGTTTCATAAACATCTCTCATGTACCGCTCGTCTTCCGCTTTATCGGCCCCCACTTCGGAGGCAACCAAGGGAGCAACAGGTTTTTTTAATGACTCCATGAAATGAGGGTTTCGTATCCTCTGAATTACTATGAAGCCGATCAACGCCTCGCGTTGAGGCCGATTCAAAGGCTCCACATCTAACATCATTTGGATAGGTCGAACCGCATCTCCCTCCAAAAGCCCAAAATAGGCCTCTAACCTTTCAGAGTACAGGTTTTTTCTAAAACCCCAGCTGCCAAAAGGAGTTTCCTTTTTTTCCTCAATCCCTTCAGGTGTTTTGATGTTTCTGTAGATAAATTGACCTTCTGACCAGTACCTTTTGATGAAGGACTTCGGGATGAAATGATTGTTTTCAACTGCCTTGGGTGTAATAGTTATTTTATTTGTATTTTTTTCCTTTCTCAGAGCAGCAACTGTTTTTGGTTTCCATCTTTCATTATATTTGCGTAACCATATTTGGCTTGCACAGTTTTTCGCAGTATTTGATATTCGCTCTTTACCTTCTAAACTGAAACATTGCTCGCGTTCTAAATGCTGGTCAATTTCATTTATAGCCCGTCCGCTCGTTCGATCAGATGCGACTTTCTCTGAAATAAATAAGATTAATTTAGCTAGCTCATGCGCCATCTCTTCACGAAGATTGATATGCAAGTCATCCATTTGAGGATTCGCGATATCGAACATTTCCTTTATTATCGAGCTAACTACCTCGCCCCAGATCTCCGCTAGCTGCTGAGCCTTTTCTGGAGAGGCAGACGGATCAATCTTGTATATTTGGTTCATCATCTCTATGAAAGCCAGTTGGAGTGTATTTGAGTAACTTGCAGTTGTTTAGAGACACCCACAATAAAATTTAGTGCGAGGGAGAGGATTCGAACCTCTCTACGTTCCTATTGGCCAGCAAATACTTCTGGTAAAGCCGCATCTCTCGTAAGGGTTGGAATGTCCCACCATGGCCCCGCAAGAACGCCACTCCGCACCATACACATGAATTAACGTTTGTAATTTTCATAGCAAGCTCCTTAAGTTTATTTACGCCAAATTTAAAGGTTTCAATTAGCTCAGTCACTTGGGATTCCAACCCAAACGAGATGTCGACATTTACCTCCATACTCACATTTATAGCCAATTCTTTTTCCCATACGCGGAATTTTATTTGTGCAACATAACATCTTATTATTGAGGGTCAAGTGGGCCGGACTCTTGCAAGCAGAACGACCGCTTTTGGCACATAGCGGCCTTCTTACATTCACCAATCGAACGTCAGCAAAACGGTATAAGCCGCTAATGAGCAAACTCATTTTAAATTGATTACATAATGCCTGGATGTTAGTTCGAAGCTCGGATAAATCTGGCCCTTTCGCGAGATAAACTGAAGGCGCAGATAAAACCCGAAGATTGGCAACAAGGAAGTTGCCCAAGTCAAAGCTGGCACACGGAAGTGCCATCATTGACGGTCTTCGGGTTCTGCGATTGAGGCTTATGTTGTCTCGCGTCCGGGCCAAAAGGGGGTTGAAGGGGATCTCCCCTTCGAAGAAGCAACATCATAGAACCAAATTTGAAGATCAGCATCCATCTTCAAATTGGTAAATTCCAGCGACAGATATACGGTAACCCCTGCCTTCTAGCAATAACCGCCACAATACTCATTTTGAATCCCGTAAAATCCTATGCCTTTATCAGTTCGAAGTACGACAAATCTGGTCCTTTCGCGAGATAAGCTGAGAGGGCAGGAAAAACCTGAAGATTGGTAACAGAGAAGTTGCCCAAGTCAATGCTAGCGCAGGGATGCGCTATCATTGAAGGTCTTCCGGTTCTGTTCTTGAGGCTTATGTTGTCTTGCGTCAGGGCCAAAGGGGGGGGGAAGAGGATCGCCCCTTCGAAAAAAAACAACAGAGAACTAATGTAATAGTTTCGCACCCTTCTTTAAACCTAATATGCCGGAATTACGGCCAAATCGCAGACACAAAAAAACGCGCCGAAGCGCGTTTTTTAATATCTGTTTAGCAGAATAAAACTTATCCCAACAAGTCACTATTGGGATAGTTTAGCCTCAGGGTTTCCATGGCATTATTTTTCAGTTCTTCCAGGCCCAGTAAATCGTAACATTCCACCATAATTTCCAGTGCGGTTTGTACATGCACGGTATCGGAGAAGTTTTCCACTATGTACTGACCTCTGTTAGCAGCTGCCACATAGGCTTCGCGCTTTATGTAATACCTGGCGATAGCTAATTCATAGCGGGCCAGGCGATCTTTAATAAACACCATACGCTTTTTAGCGTCAGCGGCATATTTGCTTTCGGGAAACTTAAAGATCAAATTGTTGAAGTCGTTAAAGGCTTCGCGTGCTTTGGATGTATCTCTGTCGGCGCGATCTAAATTAAAAATCTCCTGAAAGAAATTTTTATCAAACTCCATATTCACGATGCCCCGCATGTAATAGGCGTAGTCTACATCTGAATGATTGGGGTTTAGTCGGGTGAAACGATCAATAGTCGCCAGGGCTTCATCATTCTTACCGGATTTAAAATACGAATAAATCAGATCCAGTTGCACCTGACTGGAAAATGGGCCAAATGGATAACGGGAGTCCAGGGCACTTAAAATGGTTGCAGCGTTACTGTAGTTACCAATTTCCATTGCGGCTTTGGCATCTTCATATAATGCTTCTGCACCTTTGTTAGCAATTGCCAATTCTTCATCATCCGGGGAAGACGAACAGGCGGCCAGTACAGCAGTGAATAACAACGAAATGAGAGCGCGTCTAAAATTTGTTCGAGTCATATAAAATTTTATCTTGTTGTGCATTTAATTCGGGTCGCGTTTAGCGTCGACCGGCAATACTATACGATTCCCGTGCTGATAAGAACAATTAACTGCTATAAAAGTTCCGAATTCTGGTAACATAACGCTAATTTTTTGAACCTGAGCTGAAGGCTGTAACAGGTTTTCACACACATGAGTTTATTTAGGAAATTCTTTTGCAAGTTGTATCGTTAAGTGCCGAATTAGAACTTCAACATGCCGGGCTGCGTCTGGATCAATGTCTGGCCGAATGTTTTGATGATTTTTCTCGTTCACGATTAAAAAACTGGATATTAGAAGGCAATGTCAAAGTCGATGGGCAGGTTGTCGTTACTCCAAGACTGAAAATGAAAGGCATTGAAGTGCTTGAACTGGAAGCACAGGTAGAAGATGAGGTTGGATATCAACCTGAAGATCTGCCAATTAACGTGGTGTATGAAGATGACGATATCATCATCGTGAATAAACCTGTGGGTTTAGTCGTGCATCCCGGTGCAGGAAATCAGTCCGGTACTTTGTTAAATGCACTGCTTTATCATTACCCTGATATTTCAGTGGTGCCCCGTGCCGGTATTGTACATCGTCTTGATAAAGACACCTCCGGCTTAATGGTAGTGGCGAAAAATATTGCAGCCCATACGCAACTGGTTACCCAATTGCAGGCCAGAGAAATAAGCCGTGAATATGAAGCGGTTGCCATTGGGGCAATGGTGGGTGGCGGTACGGTAGATAAACCTATTGGCCGACACAGTACCAAGCGCGTTGCAATGGCCGTGAAAGAAATGGGCAAAGAGGCGGTTACCCATTATCGCGTTATTGAGCGGTTTCGCGAACATACCCATCTCAGGTTAAAGCTGGAAACTGGCCGTACTCACCAAATCCGCGTGCACATGGATTACATTAAACACAGCCTGGTGGGCGATCAGCTTTATGGCATTGGCTTGAAGTTGCCAAAAAGTGCGACAGAGCAGTTAACAGAACAGCTCAGAGGATTCAGACGTCAGGCGTTGCATGCTGTGCAGTTGGGTTTATTCCATCCGTTAACCGGTGAGTGGATGAGTTGGCAGGCACCGTTACCAGACGACATCAAAGCTCTGTTGGTGGCTTTACGGGAAGACACCGAAGCCTTTGATGAGTTTGCGTAATCAATAAAATTCATGTCCCATTATCTTATTCCTGAATGGCCGGCACCGGAATCGGTAAAGGCCATTTCTACATTGCGCACCGCTGGTGTAAGCCGGGCGCCTTTTGCATCGCAAAACCTGGGCTTGCATGTGGGTGATGTCGCGGAGTCGGTGCAGCAAAATCGCAATAATTTACCCTGTCCCGAACAGCCCTTATGGCTCAATCAGGTACACGGCACTGATATCCTCGAACTCAACCATCAGTTAATTGTAAACAACACGGCAGATGGTAGTTACACCCGTGCTAAGCAACGAGTTTGCGTGGTGATGACGGCAGATTGTTTGCCTGTATTGCTCACTGATACCGCCGGCAGCTTTGTGGCTGCGCTACATTGTGGTTGGCGGGGTTTGGCTGGTGGGATACTAGAGAAATTAATACAAACTATTACGCCTGAAGGGCAGGTGTTAGCCTGGTTGGGGCCTGCAATTGGTCCGCAAGCCTTTGAGGTAGGAGGCGAAGTTCGCGAGGCGTTTGCCTCACAGCAAAATGCGTTCAAGCCTATGTCGGGTGATAAATATCTGGCCGACATATTTGCAATAGCAACCATGAAGCTCAATGCCTGCGGCGTTCATCAGGTGTATTCCAGCGGGCTTTGTACCTATTCTGATGAATCTCGCTTTTTCAGTTATCGCAGAGATGGACAGACCGGAAGAATGGCAACACTTATCTGGTTGCAATAACTCCTGTCATCACAATTGCATTATTTTTAGTTAAATCTATTCTTGAATCTGTGCCCGGCAAACCCATCTAGTTCTGTAGTTAGTATTATTCGGAAGTAAGAATGAGATTAGATCGCTTAACCAGTAAATTTCAGGTCGCTATATCTGATGCGCAATCCCTCGCGTTAGGACGGGATCATCAATACATCGAGCCTGTTCATATCATGATGGCCCTCATGAATCAGGAAGGCAGTACCGTTAAATTATTAATGGAAGCCGCTGGCGTCAACGTTAATAGTCTGCGTTCTGTACTTGCTGAAGCACTTGATAAGTTACCACGCGTCTCCGGCATCGGTGGTGATGTCCAGCTTTCCAAGGAAGCGGTTGTCACATTGAACTTGTGCGATAAGGTGGCGCAAAAACGCAAAGATGATTACATCACCTCGGAAATATTTGTTTTGGCGGCCACCAAAGAGCCGGGCAAATTGGGTGAGTTATTGCGTAAGTTGGGTGCTACTGAACAAAATATCGAGGCGGCCATCGAGAAATTACGTGGCGGTCAAAAAGTGACTGATCCCAATGCCGAAGATGTCAGACAGGCATTGGAAAAGTACACCACCGACCTGACTCTCAGAGCGGAGCAGGGCAAGCTGGACCCGGTAATAGGGCGCGATGAGGAAATTCGTCGCACTATCCAGGTATTGCAGCGCCGTACCAAAAATAACCCGGTATTAATTGGTGAACCAGGCGTAGGTAAAACCGCCATTGTGGAAGGCCTGGCCCAACGCATCATTAATGCAGAAGTGCCTGAGGGGCTAAAGCACAAACGCGTTTTGTCACTGGACATGGGCGCGCTGGTGGCGGGCGCTAAGTACCGCGGCGAATTCGAGGAACGCTTAAAAGCGGTTTTATCTGAGTTAGCCAAAGAAGAAGGCAATGTCATCCTATTTATTGATGAGTTGCACACCATGGTGGGCGCCGGTAAAGGCGGCGAAGGGGCCATGGATGCCGGGAACATGCTCAAACCCGCGCTGGCACGCGGTGAATTGCACTGTGTGGGTGCCACCACTTTGGATGAATACCGCAAATACATTGAAAAAGATGCCGCCCTGGAACGTCGCTTCCAGAAAGTATTGGTGGAAGAGCCCACAGTGGAAGACACCATTGCCATACTGCGTGGTTTAAAAGAACGCTATGAATTACACCATTCGGTAGATATTACCGATCCGGCCATCGTTGCTGCCGCCGCTTTATCTCATCGTTACATTAGTGATCGTCAGTTGCCAGACAAGGCGATAGATTTAATTGACGAAGCGGCATCCCGTATTCGTCTGCAGATTGATTCAAAACCAGAGGATATGGATCGTCTGGAACGCAAAATCATTCAGTACAAACTGGAAGAACAGGCGCTCTCCAAAGAAACCGATGAAGCCAGCTTCAAGCGCCTCGCGGCCATGGAATTGGAACGAGAAAAGCTGGAAAACACGCTGGCAGAGCTGGAAAAAGTGTGGTCAGCAGAAAAAGTGGCCATGCAGGGTGCGCAACACATCAAACAAGAACTTGAACAGGCAAAACTGGATCTGGAAATTGCTCGTCGTGCCCAGGACCTGAACAGAATGTCTGAATTGCAATATGGTCGTATTCCTGAGCTGGAACAAAAACTGGACTTTGCTAATCTGTCCGAGAAGCAACAGCATTCTACCTTGCTAAGGAATAAAGTAACTGATGTTGAAATAGCAGATGTGCTGTCACGCTGGACCGGCATACCAGTAAATAAAATGCTGGAAGGCGAAAAAGAAAAGTTATTGCAAATGGAAGAGCAATTGCATTCCCGGGTTATCGGTCAACAACAGGCTGTCGGCGTGGTGTCCAATGCCATTCGTCGTTCCAGAGCCGGGTTGTCTGATCCCAATCGCCCCATAGGTTCGTTTTTATTTTTGGGGCCCACCGGTGTCGGTAAAACTGAGCTGTGCAAAGCACTGGCTGAGTTTATGTTCGATACTGAAAATGCCATGGTGCGCATAGATATGTCTGAGTTTATGGAAAAACACTCAGTCGCCCGATTGGTAGGCGCGCCCCCTGGATACGTAGGGTATGATGAAGGCGGTTATCTGACCGAAGCGGTAAGACGCAAACCTTATTCGGTTATTCTCCTGGACGAAGTGGAAAAAGCCCACCCTGATGTCTTCAATATTTTATTGCAATTGTTAGATGATGGTCGCCTGACAGATGGTAAAGGGCGCACGGTTGACTTTAAAAATACTGTGGTGATCATGACCAGCAACCTGGGCTCAGATCTGATTCAGGAACAGCACCTGGAAAAAGACTACGAGCAAATGAAAACTACCGTCATGGAAGTGGTTGCTGACCATTTCCGTCCGGAATTTATTAACCGTATCGATGATACCGTGGTATTCCACCCGCTAGGCAAGTCACATATTAAGTCGATAGCGTCTATTCAGTTGCAGCACTTGCATAAGCGACTGGTGGAACAGGAAATGACCTTAGAGGTCACGGACGCGGCGTTAGCGAAAATTTCAGAAGCTGGATTCGATGCAGTGTTTGGCGCGCGCCCACTGAAAAGGGCGATTCAACAGGAAATTGAGAACCCATTGGCGCAACGATTATTGTCAGGTGACTTTAAAAAAGGTGACAATATTACAGTAGATGTTGACGGTGAAAACCTGACTTTCAATGCAAACGCCTAAGGAATTATTCTCTTAATCTAAAAGCATCAACACGGTTGGTGCTTTTTTATTTTTACTTCTGTTAATAACCCTGTGTTTTTGTGCTATTTTCTCTGTCTACTTGGAGGAATGAATGACAGAAACAAAAAAGAAAGGCATTTACCTGTTGCCTAATCTTCTCACCACAGCTGGTATCTTCTCAGGATTTTATGCTGTTGTTGCTTCAATGAATGGGCAGTTTATCTCTGCAGCCGTTGCTGTATTTATTGCCATGATCTTTGATGGGCTGGATGGCCGGGTTGCCCGGATGACCAATACCCAAAGTGAATTTGGTGCTGAATATGATTCAATGGCAGATATGGTTTCTTTTGGTATGGCGCCAGCGTTAATAGCCTACAACTGGGCTTTGTCCGGACTCAATAAATTGGGTTGGTTAGCCGCATTTATTTATGTCGCCGGTGCTGCCTTAAGGCTGGCTCGCTTCAACACAACCGTAGAAACTGCAGATAAGCGCTTCTTTCAGGGGCTGCCAAGCCCATCTGCTGCAGCACTGGTAGCCGGTATGGTTTGGGTCGGCGAAGAATACCAGGTAAAAGAAGTGTTCAATCTGGCATTTGTCGAGGTGCTGGTATGTTTAATTACTGCCGCCGCCGGAATTTTGATGGTGAGTAATTTCAAATATAATTCATTTAAAGAAGTAAACTGGCATGGCAAAGTGCCTTTCGTTGCCTTGTTACTGGTTTGTGTCGTATTCATCATTGTGGCAACTGAGCCATCTTTAGTTTTATTTCTGGTCTTCGCCCTATACACAGTCGCCGGGCCCATCAATACGTTTCGAACTGTAGACAAGGTTAAGTTGGAGCACGTCCTGGGTGATGCGGAAGAAGGCGATGCTGATTTTAAAGAATCAAAGCCCGCAGAGGTAACAGACAGTAACCAGGATAAAAAGCAGAGCGAAGGCAGTTAAACCTCTTTTATATCGTTAATCCATAAAAAGCCGTCTGAAAGACGGCTTTTTTGTTGTTTAAATATACAGTTCTCAATTAACTATCTGTTTTTTATGGATAAAATCGAATTATAAGACTTCAGATAAAATAACTATTAATTTCTTAAATAGCGCTTGCAATCGCAAATTATCTGCTTATAATGCGCGCCACATTGAGTTGAACAGCTCAAGTCCAGGTTCTCAGAACTTAGATTTGAAAAGAAAGTTAAAATTTTTTAGAAAAAAAGATTGACACTGCAACTCAACAGCGTAGAATGCGCCTCCGCTTCGGGAGATAAACGAAGCAGCTAACAAAAACAAGTTGGCAACGTTCTTTAACAATCAGCAATAAGACAATCTGTGTGGGCATCGATTGATTTTGATGTCGACCCAAAAAATTTATATATTCGATTTTAATTGAAGAGTTTGATCATGGCTCAGATTGAACGCTGGCGGCAGGCCTAACACATGCAAGTCGAACGGTAACAGGATAGCTTGCTATCGCTGACGAGTGGCGGACGGGTGAGTAATACTTAGGGATCTGCCCCGGGGTGGGGGACAACCATTGGAAACGATGGCTAATACCGCATAACGTCTACGGACCAAAGAGGGCTTCGGCTCTCGCCCTGGGATGAACCTAAGCGAGATTAGCTTGTTGGTGAGGTAACGGCTCACCAAGGCGACGATCTCTAGCTGTTC